>CAYYKK010000021.1:0-41966 GCA_964467935.1 uncultured Polyangiaceae bacterium | reverse complement strand
GATGAGCTTCGGCTTGTTGCCCGCGGCTTCGATGCGCGTGGCGGTCTCGATGAGCTTCGGCATGTCTCTCCGGGGCGTGGGGGGTCAGTCCCTCTTGTCGAGCGAGGGGAGCGGCTCTTCGAAGGAAAGGCCGAGGGAAGCTCCGAGCCACGCGCCGCGCGCGCCGACCGGCGCGTCGATCAACAGCGCGCCCGGCTCGAGATCGAGCGAGAGCCAGGTCTTCGGCGCGACGCGACCGGCGAGGCCGACGAGCCCAGCGGCGCGCACCGTGAAGGAGGCTTCCGGTCGGAGGGGCGCGCCGGGGGCCACGTCGGGTCGCGAGGCGCGGAGGTTGGCCAGCGCAGCGACCCCGCCGAAACGGAGACGCGCCGAGGAGCCGAGCCACACGCGATGGCTCGCGCCGACGCTCGCCTCGAGGTAGCGCAGCTGCCCGAGCCTGCTGTCGCCGCCTTGCGCCGTGAGCGCGAGCTCCTCGCTGAGCCAAGGGTGATGGAACAAGACCGAGAGCTTCGCGCCGCCGAGGCCGGCGTGGAGCGACGGAGCGAAGGAGGCGACCGCGGCGCCCGACACGGAGAACGAGGAGGTTCGTCGCAGGGCGGCGTCGAGCTCGGCCTGCGTCGGTTCGCGCGGTCGCGTCGGCCGCTTGCGGACCGGGGCGAGCAGCGCGCGCACCGACTCGCTCGTGGCGATGGCCGTGACGCGCGCGGCGACGTCCCACGCGAGGCCGGCGATGCCCAGCTTGCGCACCTCGACCTTGCGGAGGGGCGCTTGAGCCTGGATCGTCACGATGCCGGGCTCGGGCAGGTCGATGAAGACCCGGACGGCGTTCTCATCGAGCGGTCCGACGGGCTCGGGTGCGAGGGGCGCGCTCCGAGGGAGCTCGAGATCGATGAGCCGACGCACGCGGCCCTCGGTCAGGAACGCGGCGGCCGACTTCGACAACGCGACGCGGACGAGCCCGGGCGCTGGCGACTCCTCGGCCGCCGGGGCGCCGACGCGGGTCGCGTCGTTTGGTTCGGCCCGAGCGTCACCGGCACACCAAGCGCTCGCGGCGAAGGCGACCACGAGCGGAACGAGACGGTGGACCTTCGCGCGCGAGGGTCGAGCCAGCGCGCGGACGCTCGCGCCTCCTCGCGGAGACACGAGCCCCACCGTGCGGAGCCAGCGGAGAGGGCGGGATTCGCACCCGCGGTACGTTGCCGTACACACGATTTCCAGTCGTGCACCTTCGACCACTCGGTCACCTCTCCAGACCTCGACACGCTTCCACTCGCGTGGAGCGACGAGGCGCCCCCATCAGCCTGACCGCACCGCAAGCGCGCGCTCGGGAGAGGGCGAGTGCGGGGTGTCCCGAATGAACCGACGGGTCCCGAGGTCGTGCCGATCTCGGAGCCCGAAGGCCCGGTCGACACGCGGTTGCATCACCTCGGGAAGCCCATCGGCAGGCCGTCCCAACCCACACAGCGGAGAGAGCGGGATTCGAACCCGCGGAACCCGTGAGGGTTCACCTGATTTCGAATCAGGCACCTTCGGCCGCTCGGTCACCTCTCCGCCGCGGAACATGGCAGAAGCAGGGTGGGTCGGTCAAGCACGACCCAATGGAGCCGGAACGGAACCCGAGGCAGCCATGGAACTGGGGGGGCGGCTGGGATAAGCATCGCGAGCCATGAGCGAAACCCCATCGCGGCACGAGACGCAGGCGTCGCACCACCCGCACGGCACCGCCCCGCTGGCGACGCTCGCCCTCGCCGCGCTCGGCGTCGTCTATGGCGACATCGGGACGAGCCCGCTCTACGCCCTGCAAGACTGCGTGCACAGCGAGCACGGCGTGCGCCTCGTCGAGAACGGCCTCGTGGCTCCCCAGGCGGGCGCGCTGGTGCTCGGCCTCCTGTCGCTGTTCTTCTGGTCGGTCACGCTCGTCGTGGCGGTGAAGTACCTGACGTTCATCATGCGGGCGGACAACGGCGGCGAAGGCGGCGTCCTCGCGCTGCTCGCCCTCATCCCCGAAGACAAGAGCGAGCGCGCGATGAAGCAGCGTCGCGCCGGGCGCATCGGCGGGCTCGCGGCCCTCGTCGTCTTCGGCGCGTGCCTCCTCTACGGCGACGGCATCATCACGCCCGCGATCAGCGTGCTCTCCGCCGTCGAGGGCCTCAAGGTCGCGACCACGAGCCTCACGAGCGCGGTGATCCCGATCACCGTGTTGATCCTCGTGCTGCTCTTCTGGGTGCAGAAGCGAGGGACCGCGACCATCGGCCGCGTGTTCGGCCCCATCATGGTCACTTGGTTCGCGACGCTGGCGGTGCTCGGCCTGATCGGCATCGTGAAGCACCCGACGGTCTTCAGCGCGCTGAACCCCATGTACGCGGTCGCCTTCCTACGCGACAACGGCTTCCACGGCTTCCGTGTCCTCGGCTCGGTCGTGCTCTGCATCACGGGCGGCGAAGCGCTCTACGCCGACATGGGTCACTTCGGCCGAAAGCCGATCCAGACGGCTTGGTACGGCATGGTGATGCCGTCGCTCATCCTCTGTTACTTCGGGCAAGGAGCGCTCTTGCTCGAGGCGGCGACGCACGGCCCCGAGAGGCTCGAGTCGGTCGCGTCGAACCCGTTCTACTCGATGGTGCCCGCGGGCCCGCTCATCTACCCGCTCGTGGTGCTCTCGGCGAGCGCGACGGTCATCGCCTCGCAGGCCCTCATCTCCGGCGCGTACTCGCTCACCCATCAGGCCGTGCAGCTCGGGTACCTGCCGCGCGTCACCGTCACCCACACGTCGAGCGAGACGGAGGGGCAGATCTACATCCCCGAGGTGAACGGGATGTTGATGGTGGGCTGCGTCGGGCTCGTCTTCGCGTTCAAGGAGTCGGCGAACCTGGCGGCGGCCTACGGCATCGCCGTGACGGGGACGATGGCCATCACGTCGATCGCGTTCTTCGTCGTGGTGACGCGGCGCTGGGGCTGGTCGCTCGGCAAGGCGCTGCCGCTGCTCGTGTTCTTCCTCGGGCTCGACCTCAGCTTCTTCGGCGCGAACCTCCTCAAGTTCTTCGATGGCGGCTTCGTGCCGATCTTCATGGCGGTCGGCATCTATTTCATCATGCACGTCTGGAAGCGCGGACGAGGGCTCCTCGGTCAGTACTTCGTCAACGCGTCGAAGCCGCTCGACAAGTTCCTCGACGGGATCGAGCGCGGCATCTACACGTCGTCGAAGGGCGTCGACAACAAGGTCATCCGCGTCCCCGGCGTGGCCGTCTTCCTCACGTCGAACCCGAACGGCACGCCGCCCGTGCTGATGCACCACTCGCAGCACAACAAGGCCGTGCAGGAGACGGTGCTGCTCGTCACGGTGTCGCACGAGCGCGTCCCGCGCGTGCTGAGCGAGCGCGTGACCGTCTCACCGCTGCGGTGCGGCTTCTATCGCGTGAACATCCGCAACGGCTACATGGAGACGCCGAACGTGCCGAAGGGCATCGACGAAGCGATCCGCGCCTTCGACCTGCCCTTCCACCTCGACGACGTGACGTACTACCTCGGCCGCGAGACGCTGCTCGCGACGACGAAGGGCGAGATGGGCCCGAGGGCCGAGTCGCTCTTCGCGTTCCTCACGCGCAACTCGCAGACCGCGTCGCGCTACTTCGGGATCCCCGCCGAGCGGGTCGTCGAGATCGGGATGCAGATCGATCTCTGAGGGCGCCGTGCCCTCAGGTGAGGCGGTAGTTCGGGGCCTCTTCGGTGATGATGACGTCGTGCACGTGGCTCTCACGGAGACCCTGCGACGTCACCCGGATGAAGCGCGCCTTCTTGCGCAGCTCGTCGATCGTGCGCGAGCCCGTGTAGCCCATGCCGGATCGGAGCCCGCCGATGAGCTGATAGACGATCGCGGCGAGCGATCCGCGGTACGGGACGCGCCCCTCGATCCCTTCGGGGACGAGCTTCTCGTCGGCGGCGCCGCCTTGGCCGTAGCGATCCTTCGAGCCCTTCTTCATCGCGCCGAGCGAGCCCATGCCGCGGTAGACCTTGTAGCTGCGGCCTTGGTAGAGGACGAGATCGCCGGGTGACTCGTCGGTGCCGGCGAAGAGGGAGCCGATCATCACGCACGACGCGCCCGCGGCGATCGCCTTCGTGAGGTCACCGGAGAACTTGATGCCGCCGTCGGCGATGACGGGGACGCCGTGTCGCTCGGCGGCGCGGACGCAGTCGCTGATGGCGGTGACCTGCGGGACGCCGATGCCCGCGACGATGCGCGTCGTGCAGATGCTGCCGGGCCCGATGCCCACCTTCACCGCGTCGACCCCGGCGTCGACGAGCGCCTCGGTCGCCTCGGCGGTCGCGATGTTGCCGGCGACGATCTCGACCTTCGGGTGGCGCTTCTTCGTCGCGCGCACCGCGTCGATCACGCCCTTCGAGTGGCCGTGCGCGGTGTCGATGACGATGACGTCGACGCCGGCCGCCACGAGCGCGTCGGCTCGCTCGTCGCGATCGGCGCCCGGGCCGATCGCAGCGCCGACGCGGAGCCGCCCCTGCTCGTCCTTCAACGCGTCGGGGTTGCGATCGGCTTGGAGCAGGTCCTTGATCGTGATGAGCCCCACGAGCTTGCCGTCGTCGACGACGAGCAGCTTCTCGATGCGATGCTGATGCAGGAGCTCCTTCGCGCGCTCGTTCGAGACGCCGGGCGGGACCGTCACGAGCTCCTTCGTCATGAGGCCGCTCACGGGCTGATCCTGGTTCAGCGCGAAGCGCGTGTCGCGCGCGGTGAGGATGCCGACGGGGCGGTGCCCCTCGACGACGGGCACGCCGCTGATGTCGTGCTCGTTCATGACGGCCAGCGCCTCGCGCAGCGTCTGGTCCGGGCGGACGGTGATCGGCGCGGCGATCATGCCGCTCTCGGCGCGCTTCACGCGCTCGACCTCGCGGGCCTGGAGCGCCGGAGGGAGGTTCTTGTGGATGATGCCGAGGCCGCCGACGCGCGCGATGGTGATGGCCGTCGCGCCCTCGGTCACCGAGTCCATCGCCGCGCTGACGAGCGGGATGTTGAGCTGGATGTTGCGCGAGAAGCGGCTCTTGGTCTCGACCTCGTTCGGGAGGACCTCGCTGTAGGCGGGCACGAGGAGGACGTCGTCGAACGTGAGGCACTCGCGGATGCGGTCGTCGAGCATGCCTCGGGTTACCTCAAGACAGGCCCCGACGCCACGGGCTCGGGCGCCGAGCGAGCCTTGCTTCGCGCGACGCGCGGGGCCACGCTCGCCTCATGATCGAGACCGTCGCGCTCTTCGCACTCGCCCTCGGCGCCTTCTTCCTGGCGGCGCGCGTGTTCGCGCGGCGACCGACGACCGCCCAGCGCGAGGAGGCGAGCCCGCTCGACGCTTGGGCGGCCGCCGAGACGGCGCGCATCGTCGCCGAGAAGCTGGGGCTCGACGAACGCTCCATCGCGCGCGCGCTCGAGGGGGATCCCGATCCGGACGTGGTCGCCGAGGTCGAGCGTGGGACGCGCAAGCGGGAGCTGCTCTTCGAGCGCGTGCCCGGCGCGCTGGGCGGTGACGCCGCGGACGTGTCCGTGGAGATCTCGTTCGAGGACGGCGCCCGGATCACGGCGCGGCGACGCGCGGCATGGTCCGAGCTCACGCCGGCGGTGCGGGACGAGTTCGCGCGCAGCGGGAGCGCCCGCGTCTACCGCGCGCGCCCGTTCCCCTGGCAGCGCTGACGACCCGCACCGCCTCCGCTCACGTGCCCTTCAGCTTGGGCGCGCCGGAGTTGGTCGAAATGCCGAGCAGGGTGAAGATCGGACAGCTCCCGACGAAGCCGGTGACGATCAGGATCGCGCCGAGATAGCCCCACGGCGTCTTCGGTCCGACGAAGGCGAGCGCGACGAGCGCGGCGCCGAGCACGACGCGGAAGACCCGCTCGATGGCGTGGACGTTGTTGGGCATGATTCGCGATGACATGGCCGACTCCCTTCTGCTTTCTGCATGGAGAGAGTCACCCGACGCGAGGAAGGATTCACCCTACGTGCTCGCGGGCGTCGCGTGGACGAGGGCGCTCCGCCTCGCGTCGTCTCGAAAGACCTTCCCGTCGCGGATCACGACGAGCTCGCCCTCACCGAACGGCGTCCAGCGCTCGGTGCTGAGAGGCACGCTCGCGACGAGCGCCACCTCTTGCTCGGCGCCGTGCCCGACGGTGACGCCTGCGATGGGGACGCCGTCGGCCTCGGGGCTGCAGCGTCGGCAGAGCCAGTGGAGCCCCGGCGGGTGGATCGCCCCGTCGTCGCCGCGACGCCGGTCGCCGTGCGCGAAGAGCACGTCGTTGTCCGCGTAGAGGAAGTTCGCGGGGCCGAGCGGGCGAAGCTCGGCGGCGAAGCGCTCGATCTCGCGCACCCGATCCTCGACCGACGGCACGCCCTCTTCCCAGAGCGGCGCGAGCCTCTCGAGCAGCGCACAGAACGCGTGCTCCGAGTCCGTCTCGCCGAGCCGCCGGAATCGGCGCGTCGCGAAGCGATCGTCCCCCTCGATCCCGGGCAGCATGCCGTTGTGCGCGAAGAGGTGCGCGCGACCGGCGAGCTCCCGTTGGAAGGGCTGGGTGTTGGCGATCGAGCGCGCTCCCTGCGTCGCGCGCCGCAGGTGCGCGAGGACGAGGGCGCTGCGTTGATCGTGGGCCTGGAGGAACGAGACCAGCGCGCTCTCGCTCGCCGCCTCGGCCTCACGGACGACGAGCGCGTCGCGCCCCTCGACGAACGCGAGGCCCCACCCGTCGCGATGCGGACCGACCGCGCCGCCGTGACGCGCGAGCTCGTCGAGCGACAGATGGATCGTCGTCGGAAACCGCGCCGACATCGCGAAGAGCTCACACATCGGCGCAGTCTAGATCATCGCGCGGAGGCTTCGCGTGAAGGGCTTCGGGGGGAGGCGAATCGCCGAGGAGCAGCCGCCGCGGACGCGCCGCGCGTGGGGTGAGGGGCGACGCGCGAGACGACCTCAGCCCAACGCGCCGGACGCGAGCAGCCCCATGACCGCGCCGTACGCGGTCGACGCGTAGCGGTTCGCGGTGATGGGGCACGCGCCGGTGCGGCAGCCGATGAAGCGGTGGTAGGCGTAGCCGAGACCCCCCCCGATCACGACGGAGGACACGATTCGAAGGATCGATCCCATCGGCGTCAGCGGAGGATGCGCTCGAAGAAGGACGTGGCCTTCTTCTCGGGCTCTCGCTTCTCCTCCCGACACCGGCACCGCTCGTGGGCCGGCACGTTGCCGAGCACCTGCTCGACGTGACGTCCGCACCCCGCGTACGAGGGTTTGCCACACGACTCGCAGTTGGTTCTCATGCACATGGCTGACATTCTCCTGTCCGGGGTTTCGTCCCGTCCACGGAGGAAGAGCCGACGACGGGCGGAGAGGGTTCGCGAGGAGGACCCGCCTTTTGCGCGGGCGGTGCAGGCTCTGCGCGATGACGAGCGACGATCGACGCGATGGCAGCGCTTCCGTGGACGAGAGCGCGTGGAACGCGCGTTGCCTATCGATCGCGCATGCGACCCTCTCTTCTCCTCGGGCTCCTCGTGCTCTCCGTCGCTGACTGCGGGCCCTCGCATGGACCCGCGCCGGCGAACGAAGCTTCGACGACCTCCTCGACGGCGCCCGGCGCGGCGTCGCTCGGGTCGGGCAGGGGTCCCGGCACCGGACCCGGCATGGGCATGGGCATGGGAATGGGGAGAGGACCCGGCATGGGCATGGGCTCCGGCATGGGGATGGGCTCCGGCATGGGGACGGGCTCCGGCATGGGAGGGGGCTCGGGCTTGGGTCTCGGCGCCTGCGCGATCGGGACGGGGGCCTTGCCGGCGCCAGCGATCTCCGCTGCGGAGCGAGCGCTCGCGGACGAACGCACCGCGGAGGCCGTGTACGGCGCCGCGATCGCGCAGCTCGGCCGCGTTCGACCGTTCGATCGCATCGAGCGCGCCGAGCGCGTCCACTCGAGCGCGATCGAGCGCGTGCTCACCGCTCACGGAGCCCCCCTGCCGACGACGCCGACCGCCGCCGCTCGCGCGCCGTTCGCGGACGTCGCCGACGCATGTCGCGTGGGCGTCGAGTCCGAGAAGCGCAACATCGCGCTCTACGACGAGCTCTTGAAGGGCGATCTCCCCGACGACCTGCGGTGCGTCTTCGAGCATCTCCGTGGCGCTTCACAGAACCACCACTTGCCTGCGTTCACGCGCTGCAGCGCCGCTCCTTGAGACGTCGGAAAAGAGATCGCTCCGGCGCTCCACCCGGTGCGGAGACGACGCGCGATCGGGCCGAACCCTCGGCGTCGCCCCTCGGCTCCCACGGATCCGAGGAGTGTCGACGTATGCGTCTCTACGATTTCCGGTGCAGTGACTGCGAGCGTGTCTTCGAAGAGCTGGTGAGCGCCGGCGAGGCCGTCGCCTGCCCCGCGTGCGGATCCTCTCACGTGGTCCAGCAGCTCTCGGCCTTCGCGATCGGGCGCTCGAGCGGGGCGCCCGCGAGCCGCTCGGACGAAGCGCCGAGCGGCGGCGGCTGCTTCGGCGGCGGCTGCGCGGGTGGCATGTGCGGCGTGTGAGCGGTCCGGAGCGCCCTCCCCTCCCAGGAAGTCTCGCCCGCGCGGTCCGAGGTGTGACAGGTTCTCGCCCATGAGCAGCCCGAGCGACGCCCTTCGTCAGCGCATCCTCGCCGCCGGACAAGGCGCGATGACCTTGAACCTCGCCTTCATCGGCATCCACCAGGGGCTCCTCGACGCGCTCTCGCTCTCGTCCGCGACGGCCGACGAGCTCGCCGCGCGTCGAAACGTCGACCCGGGCTACGTGCGCCGCTGGTGCGAGGCGGCGTTCGCGTTCGGGCTGCTCGCGCTGGACGGCGACCGCTTCAGCCTCTCCGAGCTCGGCGCGGCGTTCCGCCCGTCGACGCCGGGCAGCCTCATGCCCTTCGCCGTCCAGAGCGTCCTCGGCGCGCACATGGCCGAGCGCGCGGCGGGGCTCATGACGACCGGCGAGCGACCGGGCGAGAGCGTGCTCGCGGAGCGCGCGACCATCCTGCCCTGGTTCGGGCCCATGCTCGAGGCGAGCTTCGCGCCGCTCTTCGCGCGCGAGGTCCTGCCCGCCGTTCCAGCCTTTCGCGGGCTCGACGCGCGCGCCGGCGTGGCGGTCGACCTCGGCTGCGGCAACGGCTGGTACCTCCGAAAGCTGGCGGCGGCCTATCCGCGGATCACGGGCATCGGGCTCGACGGGTTCGCCGAGAACGTGCGCCAAGCGAGCGATCTCGCCGGTCGCGAGGGGCTCTCCGAGAGGCTCACGTTCCGAGAGGGTGACATCCACGACTTCCGGTTCGCGGAGCCCGTGCACCTCGTCGCGATGAACCGCGCGCTGCACCACGTGTGGGAGGAGCGAGGCGACGTGTTCACTCGGCTGCGCGACGCGCTCTCGCCCGGAGGCGCGATCGTCGTGTGGGAGCCGCGCTGGCCCGACGACGTCGCGTCGCTCTCGGATCCGAAGCGGCGCGGCCTCGCGTACCAGAACTTGAGCGAGCACGTGCAGGGTAACCACTTCCTGCGCCCCGCCGAGATCGAGTCTGCGTTGCGCGAGGTCGGGCTCGAGCCGGAGACGCACCTCTTCGCCGACGGCAACGAGGCCGTCGTCGTCGGCACGCGCCGAGCCTGATCGACCCTCCGTGCGCGGCGCCGCGCGCCGCGATCGACCTCGACCCCGGCGCGGCGCGAGAGTACGAAGGAAGACGAGGCGGTGAAGCGTGTCCACGGACAATGAGCGGCTCATCGAGACCATTCGGACCTCGATCATCGGCGACGATCAGGTGCTCGACGGCGCGTATGGACCGCGACGGGTGACGTACGCCGACTACACCGCCTCGGGGCGCTCGCTCGAGTTCATCGAGCGCTTCATCCAGGACGAGGTGATGCCGCTCTACGCGAACACGCACACCGAGACGTCGCAGACCGGCATGCAGACCACGCGCTTCCGCGAGGACGCGCGCGAGATCATCCGTCGCTCGGTGGGCGGCGACGAGCGCGACTGCGTGATCTTCACCGGCTCGGGCGCGACCGGCGCGATCAACAAGCTCATCGACGTGCTGAACCTGCGCATCCCCGCCGATCTCGCGGAGCGCTACCACCTCGAAGATCACATCCCGGCGAACGAGCGGCCCGTGGTCTTCATCGGCCCCTACGAGCACCACTCGAACGAGCTGCCGTGGCGCGAGTCGATCGCCGACGTCGTCACGATCCACGAGGACGCGGACGGACACATCGACCTCGAGTCGCTCGAAGAGGCGCTGCGCGAGCACGCCGACCGGCCGCTCAAGATCGGCAGCTTCTCTGCCGCGTCGAACGTGACGGGCATCGGCTCGAACACGCTCGCGATATCGTCGCTGCTCCACCGCCACGGCGCGCTCTCGTTCTGGGACTTCGCCGCCGCGGCGCCCTACGTGAAGATGGAGATGAACCCCACGGGCGAGGGCCCCGACGGCGCGCTCGCCTACAAGGACGCGATCTTCCTCTCGCCACACAAGTTCATCGGCGGGCCGGGGACGCCCGGTGTCCTCGTCGTGAAGCGGAGCCTCCTCAAGAACACGGTGCCCACGGTCCCGGGCGGCGGGACGGTCGCGTACGTCAACCCGGTGAGCCATCAGTACGTGACCGATCCGGTGCACCGAGAGGAGGGCGGCACGCCGGCCATCATCGAGTCGATCCGCGCGGGCCTCGTCTTCCAGCTGAAGGAGGCCGTCGGTCACGAGGTCATCCGCGAGCGCGAGGGCTCGTTCATTCGCCGCGCCATCCAGTCGTGGAGCGAGAACGAGAACCTGCGCATCCTCGGCAACCGCCAGGCGTGGCGCCTCTCGATCGTCTCGTTCGTCGTGAAGCACGGCGAAGGCGCGCTCCATCACAACTTCGTCGTCGCGCTGCTGAACGATCTGTTCGGCATCCAGGCCCGCGGCGGCTGCTCCTGCGCGGGCCCCTACGGTCACCGGCTGCTCGGCATCGACATGACGACGTCGCGGGCCTTCGAGTGCGCGATCGTGTCGGGCGCGGAGGGCATCAAGCCCGGCTGGGTGCGCGTGAACTTCAACTACTTCATCTCCGAGCCCGTCTTCGACTTCATCCTGAAGGCGGTGCACTTCGTCGCGCGCGAGGGCTACAAGTTCCTGCCGCACTATCGCTTCGATCTCGCGAGCGGCCAGTGGCAGCCTCGGCGCGCCCGCCCGAAGCCGGCGATGCGCCTCGCCGATCTGTCGTACCGAACGGGCAAGCTCGAGTACAAGAAGCGCCACGCGACCGAGCCCGAGTGGGCGCTCGAGGGTTACCTCGCGGACGCGGAGCGCATCGTGAAGGAGCTCGAGGCCGAGTTCGTCACCGCCGATCCCCTCGTCGAGCCGCCGCTCCCCGTCGAGATCGAGAAGCTCCGCTGGTTCCCCTTGCCCGACGAGATCCTCTGCGAGGTGCAGGGGCGACAGGCCGTGACGCACTGCGGAGGTCTCGGCCGAAACCCGGCCTGAGACCCCCTCTGCGCGCGTTCACGCAGGGCGCGACGCGGTGGCCTCGCCGCGCGCCGGCTTCGCCTTCTTGAGCACCTCGGCCATGTCGAGGGCGCGCACCTTCGCGATGATCTCGTCGAGCGCCTTGGCGGGAACGAGCCCCGGCTGCGCGAACAAGAGGACGTTGTCGCGGAAGACCATCAGCGTCGGAATCGCCTGGATGTCGAGGGCGCCGGCGAGCTCGGGCTCGGCCTCGGTGTCGACCTTGCCCCACGTGATGTCGGGGTGACGCTCGCTCGCCGCCTCGAACACCGGCGCGAACATGCGGCACGGCCCGCACCACGCGGCCCAGAAGTCGAGGACGACGATCCCCGGCTTCGAGATCTCCGCGGCGAAGTTGTCTTTCGTGATGGCGATGGTCGACATGGTCGAGCCTCCTCACCCGTCGGAGCCATCGCGTCGGCCCGAGGGTTCGCGCCGCGCCGTCAGCGCCGCACGACCGGGAACTTCAGGGCGTTCCACTCGAGCATGCCTCCTCGCAGGTTCATGACGCGCGTGAAGCCCATGGCGACGAGGGCGCGCGCGCCCTTCGCGCTGCGACCGCCGGAGCGGCAGATGACGACCAGATCCTGCTCGCGATCCCAGCCCGCGGCGGCGCCTTCGAGCGTCGCGAGCGGAACGAGCTCGGTGCCGTCGATGTGCCCGAGCTCGGCGTCGTACTCGGCGACCTCGCGCACGTCCACGAGGCGAGCGTCCTTCAGGTGGTCCTTCAAGAGCACGGGGTCGACGTCACGAAACCCGTCAGCATGAGCAGCAGCGTTGCGATAAAGGGCGTGCATGATCGGTTCTCCTGGGTTTTCTCAGCGATGGATGGGGGGGTTCTTGCGACGCGCGCGACGCGCGGCGGCGTCGATCACGTCGGCGGGAGGATCGTCCGGCGGAGGCCTCGTGCGCGCGACGAACGCCTCGCGCGTCACGCCGCGCACGCACGGATTGAAGCGCTTCTCCTCGCCGATCGTGGAGCGCGTGAGCCCGCCGAGATCGCGGCCAGGCAGCACCCACGTCTCGTCGGGGAGCGAGAACAGCACCCGCGTGATCGAGTCGTAGAGCTCGCCGGGGTCGCCGCTCTCGGCCTCGCACGCGCCACACCCGCGGACGAGGAGCGTGTCGCCGGTGATTACGTGCCCTTCGACGAGGAAGGACACCCCGTCGGCGGCGTGGCCCGGCGTCGCGAGGACGTAGAACGGCAAGCTCCCCACGCGAACGACGTCGCCGTGGGCGACGCGCCGATCGCTCTGGAGACCGCCGCGCCCGGCGCCCACGGTGGGCACCCTCGCGGCGGCGCGCCGCGCGGGGGATTCGGCCGCAGAGAGGGCGGCGCGATGGGTGACGAGCACGACCTCGAGCCGGAGCCCGAGCTCGGCGACGAGCCGCTCGTCGCGCTCGCGACGCGAGGTGAGCGGATCGACCAGCGCGGCGGACGCGGAGTCGGGATCGCCGACGAGGTACGTGAAGCGCCCCGTCTCGGGATCGAGCAGCTGCCGCAGGAGCATGCTGGACGCGCGGTGCACGCGCGGTGCCACCGCCCACCGACCGCTCGGCCGCGGGGCGGCTCCGCCCGGCGAAACAGGATGAAACAGGCGCGAAGCGCGCGTCTCAACCATCACGTCATCCATCGCGGCGCGGCGCGAGCCCGAGCTCACGCATCCTCCGCCACAGCGTCACGCGGCTCATGCCGAGCACGCGCGCCGCGCGCTCACGGTTGCCCCCGGCGCGCTCGAGCACCGTCGCGATGCGCGCCGCTTCCGCCGAAAGGGCCGGGCGGGGAGGGGCCGAAGCCTCGCCGCCCGTCGCCGCGCGCTCCTCGAGACCGAGCACCTCGGGCGGCAGATCGCCGGGCAGGAGGATCGGACCGTCGCCGATGACGAAGGCGTAGGCGAGCACGTTGCGCAGCTCGCGCACGTTGCCTGGAAAGTCGTACCGAACGAGCCGATCGAGCGCGTCGGGCGAGAGCTGCGCGACGTGGCGCTGGCTCCTCTGGTTGAGCTCCTCGATGAACCGCTCGGAGAGGAGCTTCACGTCGCCGGGGCGTTCACGGAGCGGCGGCAAGAAGAGCGGGATCACGCGCAGGCGAAACATGAGATCGGACCGGAAGCGACCGGCCTCGACCTCCTTGCGGAGCGCTCGGTGCGTCGCCGAGACGATGCGCACGTCGACCGGGATCGGGTCGCGCCCGCCGACCGGGATCACCGTACGCGTCTCGAGCACGCGCAGGAGCTTCGCTTGGAGCTCGAGGGGCAGCTCGGCGACCTCGTCGAGAAAGAGCGTCCCACGGTGCGCGAGCTGCACGTGCCCCGGGACGTCGCGCACGGCGCCCGTGAAGGCGCCCCGCGCGTGCCCGAAGAGCTCGCTCTCGAGGAGATTGCCCGGGAGCGCGGCACAGTTGATGACACGGAAGGGCCCGGCGCGGCGCGGCGAGAGCGCGTGGATCGCCTGCGCGACGAGCTCCTTGCCCGAGCCGGTCTCGCCTCGCACGAGGACCGTCACGTCCTCGGCCGCGACGCGCGCGACGACGCGGAAGAGCTCCTTCATCCGGGCGTCCTGCGTCCACATGCCATGGAACGAGACCGCGCCCGCCTCGTCGGCGACGAGCTCCTCGTCGAGCAGGAGCAGCCACCCCGAGCGCGCCTCGGGGCTCTCGCCGAGCGGCACCGAGCGGACGGCGATGGTCCGCCGATCATCCGCTGATCCGGGGTGGCGGATGCGCGCGGTGATCGGCCGGCCCTCGACGAGCGCCTCGGCGACCGGCCGCTTCGCGGCGTCGCCGCAGAGCACGCGCGGCGCGCTCTCGCCGACGCGTACGGGGAAGCCGAGCAACGCCTCGGCCTTCTTCGTCGCGCGCACGACGGCGGCCGTCGGTTCGAGCACGATCGCCGCCCCGCCGAGCTCGCCGAGGGCGTCGCCGAGGGCGCGACGGCTCGCGTCGGGCGGAGGGGCGTCGCGTCGAGACATCGCCGCGGATGCTAGCCGAGCGGCGCCCGCGGGTGTCAGCCCATCGGGCCGCCGTCCTCGCCCGTCGGCGCCTTCAGGTTCAGCGGCACGGCGAGGTAGCGGACGCCGTTCGCGTGCGGGCCCGGGAGCTTGCCGGCGTTGATGTTCACCTGCACGCTCTGCCAGAGCAGCCGAGGCGGGGCGAGCTGCGCGTCGCGCTTCTCGCGCGCGGCGACGAAGTCGTCCTTCTTCGTGCTGCTGCGGAGCTGCGGGTTCTGCTCCTTCGAGCGTCCGATGGTGCTCTCCCAGCGCACCTCGCGCCCGTTCGGTTGGTAGTCGTGACCGACGAACACGCGCGTCGCGTCGGGGAGCGCGTAGAGCTTTTCGTGGACCGAGTCGTAGAGAGCGGCGGCGCTCCCGCGCGGGAAATCGCAGCGTCCGGTGCCGTAGTCCTCGGTGAAGAGCGCGTCGCCGGTGAAGAGCGCGTCCTCGACGAGGAAGCTCACGCACGCGGGCGTGTGGCCCGGCGTCGCGATGACCTTCACCGAGAGCGAGCCAGCCTCCACCGTCTCGCCGTCGCGGAGCAGACGATCGAACTGGCTTCCGTCGGTCGCGAACCCTTCACCGAGATCGAACACGCCCTTGAAGGTCTCCTGCACCTCCTTGATGCGCTCGCCGATCGCGATGCGCGCACCGAACCGCTTCTTCAACCACTGCGAGGCGGAGAGGTGGTCGGCGTGCGCGTGGGTCTCGAGCACGTAGTGGAGCGTCAATCGCTCGGTGGCGATGAAGCGCGCGAGCTTGTCGACCGACGCGGTCGAGGTGACGGATCCGAGCGGGTCGTAGTCGAGCACGGGATCGATCACGACCGCGTCCTTGGTCTTCGGATCGAAGACGAGGAAGGTCAGGGTGTAGGTCGCGGGATCGTAGAATGTCTCGATTTGCATGGCCGTCCCCTCCTGAAGGGATGTGGGGTCGCGAAGTTTCGAGCCGGAAGATCAGGACGAGCGGAGCTCTTCGACCTCGGTGGTGACGAGGTGCCTGCGCTTCATGGCGAAGATGACGGCGAGCGCCGCGACGAGGGCGCCGGCAGCGACCAGCAGCGCGACTTGCTTCGCGAGCATGAAGACCGCCATCGCCAGTACGAGCCAGGCGAAGCCCGATCGGAGTCGCGTCGGCGACACGTGGCGTGCGATTCGCGCGCCGACCAAGCTGCCGACGACCGACGCGCCGGCGACGACGAGCACCAGCGTCCAGGGGATGAAGGTGTGGTTCACGAGGTGGCCCGCGAAGCCGGCGGCCGACTGCATCGTGATGACGAGGAGCGACGTGCCGATCGCGTGCCGCATGCCGAGGCCGCCCGCGAGCGTGAGCGCGGGGACGATGAGGAAGCCACCACCCGCGCCGATGAGCCCCGAGACGAAGCCGACGGTCGCGCCGATGACGATCGCCTTGCCGATCGAGACGTGCCCGCTGCCCTCCGCGTCGCCGCGCCGACCTCGCATCATCGCGAGGGAGGTCGCGAACATGATGGCCGCGAAGCCGAGCAGGAGGAGCGAGCCCGGGAGCGCGTGCGCGACGTAGCTGCCCCCGACCGCGCCCCCCATCCCCGCTGCGCCGAACAAGAGCCCGACGCCGAGCCGGACGTTGCCCGCGCGCGCGTGCGAGATCGTGCCCACGAGGCTCGTCACGCCGACGACGAAGAGCGAGCTCGCGATGGCGGGCTTGTCGGCGACGTGCACGACGTAGACGAGCATCGGCAAGGTCAGGATCGAGCCGCCTCCACCGAGGAGACCGAGCGTGACGCCGACGACGAGGGCGAGGACGGCAGCGAGCGCGAGCATGCCGTCTCTCAGAGCAGCGAACGTGCCAGCGCGTGCGGCTCGGGCGGGCGCGGCCGCGCGGCCCGCGCCCGCCTTCGATGAATCGCCGCCCGACGAAACGTTTCAGCGCGGTGTTTCACGCGCGCCCCCGCAGCATGCCGTTCCAATAGAGGTCCGGCAGTCCGTAGGTCTTCAGCGCGTACATGCTGTACCGCTCCTCGGCCTGGTCGAAGGGGAAGCTCTCCGCCGGTTTCCCGTCGTAGTCGAACTCCGCGAGGATGAGCTTGCCGTAGCCGGTCACGAGTGGGCACGACGCGTAGCCGTCGTAGTGGCCCCGGAGCGCCTCGCCGCGCCTCGCCGCGAGGAGGTTCTCGACGAGCACGGGCGCTTGCTTGCGGATGGCCGCGCCGGTGCGCGACGTCGGGAGGCTCGAGCAGTCGCCGAGCGAGAACACGTTCGAGTAGCGCACGTGCTGGAGCGTGTGCTTGTGCACCTCGACCCAGCCCGCCTCGTTCGCGAGCGGGCTCTTCTTCACGAAGTCGGGCGCGCTCTGCGGCGGCACGACGTGCAGGAAGTCGTATTTCAGGACGACCTCGCTCTTCTCGTCGAGGTGACGGAAGACCGCCTCTCGCGACTTGGGCCGCACCTCGACGAGGTCGTGCCGAAAGCGCGTCGCGATTCCCTTGCGCGCCACGACCTTCGAGAGCGCGTCCGCGTACTTCTTCACGCCGAAGATCCCGGCGCCCGCGGAGGCGAACGTGATCGTCGATCGCTCGCGGACGCCGCGCCTGCGCAGGTGATCGTCGGCGAGGTACATGATCTTCTGCGGGGCGCCGGCGCACTTGATCGGCGTCGACGGGAACGTGAAGATCGCCTCGCCGCCGTCGAACGATCGGAGCATCTCCCAGGTCTTGTCGACGACGTCGTACGCGTAGTTGCTCGCGATCCCGCGCTTGCCGAGGTTGCCTTGGAGACCCTTGATCTTGTGCCAATCGAGCTGGATGCCGGCGGCGACGACGAGCTGGTCGTAGGTGACGCGCTCGCCGTCCCCGAGCTCGATCGCGTTGGCCTCCGGATCGAACGCGGCCACGCGATCGCGGATCCACGTGGCCCCCTTCGGCATGTAGTCGGCCTCGTCGCGCTCGGTGCTCGCCTTGTCGACGACGCCTGCGCCGACCAGGGTCCAGAGCGGCTGGTAGTAGTGCTTGTCGGAGGGCTCGATGACGGCGACGTCGAGCGGCTCGGGCTGGTTTCGGAGGCGCGCGGCGACCGAGAGTCCGCCCGTGCCACCGCCGACGACGACGACCGCGTGATGCTTGCTCATGATCGATCTCCTCCGTTCGCGTCCGACGCGGGGAGGGCGCGCCGCGTGGTCTCGAGATCGCGACCGAGGATCTTCGCGACGCGCAGCGCGAAGCCCACCGCGCGCTGGACGTCGGGGTCGCCGAGCGCGCGGAACGCCCCCCACGCGCCGACCGACGTCGGCGGCTCGGAGGCCGCGTCCGCGAGCGCTCTGCCGGCCGACGCGACGATCGTGACCGGCCCCTGATCGAGGATCCCCGCATCGAGCAGCGTCTTCAGGACGTCCACCCGATCGAGCAAGGCGACGACGGCCTCGAGCGCCTCCGGCGCGGTGAGTCGCTCGGCGACGCGGAGCACGATCCTCATCCGATCGTCGACGTCGACACCGGCCTCGGAGAGGCGGCGCACGAGCCCGTCCGCGGTGTCGACCACCGTCGCGATGACGGGCGGCGCCTGCGCGACGACGGCGTCGGCGCGATCGGCGAAGTCCTCGAGCCGCGCGAGCCTGCGCTCGATGCGATCGAGCGCGGCGAGCACGGGATCGGCGGTCTTGGTGGCGCGGCCACCGTGGGTCCCCTCTGTCTCCATGTCTCCTCCCGAGGACCGAGGCGTCGGCCCATGCGATCGCTCTCGCATTGCACGAGCGATACCAAGGGCGACGCGCGCGCGATCGCGGCGAGGCCCGCTCTCGCCGCGCCGTCACGAACGGCGAAGGAACGTCCGCGTTGCAACGGCCGTCCGCTCTCGTTTCATCCGAGACGCCCTGGCGACGAAGGACGCCGACGCGCGCGCGTCGAGCGCGATGGCACGACGGTTGCGGACGAGGCGTGGTGCCATGACGCGCTCACGCACGAGCCCCTCTCTCGCGAGGCGAGCGTTCGCCGCGGCGGCCGCGATCGCACTCGCCGCGTCGAGCGCCGACGCGCTCGCCGACGACGCGAGCCAAGCCGCGGCGACCTCGGGATCGAGCTTCGAGTTCGGCTACGACTACGACCACGGCGCCTACATCCGGACGCACGATCGCGCGTGGGAGCTCAACCCGTACGCGATGGTGCAGCTCCAGAACGTGACGATGTTCGAGGACGGCAAGGCGACCTCGACCACGTTCTCGCTGAAGGCCGCGAAGCTCATCTTCCACGGGCACATCTTCCACCCGTCGCTCACCTATCACTTCCAGATGAACGCCGGCGACGGCAAGGTCGCCGCCGAGGACGTGTACTTGCGTTGGGATCCGATCCGCCCCGTCGGTCTGCTCGTCGGTCAGATCGAGGTCCCGTTCAACCGTCAGCACATCACGCTCGAGGCGTACCAAGAGCTCGTCGAGCGCTCGATGGTCGATCAGCGGTTCAATCTCCAACGCGATCTCGGCGGCGCCTTCTACGGCGCCGATCCGGAGCACCGCTTCGAGGCGACGCTCGGCGTGTGGAACGGATCGCGGCAGAACGTGCCGAACGACGACAAGACGTACCTCGGCACGCTCCGCCTCGCCTACAACCCTTGGGGCCCGATCGCGTTTCGCGAAGCGGACCTCGACGACTCGCGCCACCCGAAGCTCTCCATCGCGGCCGCCGGCGCCTACAACCCGGCGCGATCGGTGCCCGACGCGACCGGCACGAAGCCGCCGACGCTCCTGCGCAAGATCGGGCAGGGCGTCGGCGAGCTCACGTTTCGCTATCGAGGCATTTCGCTCACCAGCGAGCTGCACGTTCGGCGCTTCGAGGACGCGAAGGGCAGAGCCAAGCTCGACTACGGCGCCTTCGGTCAGGCCGGCGTCTTCGTGATCCCGAAGCACCTCGAGCTGGCGGCGCGCTTCTCGGCGCTCGGCGGCGATCTGGCGGCGCACGATCCTTATCGCGAGATCACCGCGGGC
Organism: uncultured Polyangiaceae bacterium; assembly: GCA_964467935.1. Classification (GTDB taxonomy): domain Bacteria; phylum Myxococcota_A; class Polyangia; order Polyangiales; family Polyangiaceae; genus CAYYKK01. The sequence continues at coordinate 22,503 of CAYYKK010000021.1, read as the reverse complement.
GGCGGCTGGTACTTCCGAGGCCACCGGCTCAAGGCCCAGACGGACTACGGCTTTCTCGAGGACCGCAGCGGAAAGATCGACCACCGGCTGCGCTTCCAGCTCGAGTTCTTCATGTGAGCGCGGGTGACGCGGAGCGGCAGCGCGGCCGAATGTGACGAGGTCCTGACGAACGAACGCGAGCGGGCGTGGATTAATCGCCGCGTGCGCCTCTTCCGACACGCCGAAGATCGGATCCCGATCGCTCTCATCACGCTGCTCTTCTGCTTCGACGTCTGGGTCTACGCGACGGTGAGCTCGCTCTTCTGGCTGGTGTCGTGGACCGCCGTCGGCGCCGTCATCAAGGGCCACGTCTGCGCGTGGAACCACCACCACCAGCACGTCGCCACCTTCGTCCCGACGCTCGCGAACCGAGCGCTCGAGATCGTCTTCGCCCTGCAGACCGGCGTCACGAGCCACACGTGGGTGCTGCACCACTCGGTCGGCCATCACGTGAACTACCTCGATCAGAAGCTCGACGAGTCGCGGTGGATGCGCGCCGACGGCGAGAAGATGGGCGAGCTCGAGTACTCGCTCGTCGTCGCGCTCACCGCGTATCCGCGGGCGTACGCCGTTGGACGCCGCTTCCCGAAGTACCGTCGCGTCTTCGTCTCCATGGCGCTGCTGACGCTCGCGATCGTGGTCGGCCTCGTGTGGGCCCGCCCCATCCCCGCGCTCTTCGTCTTCGTCCTGCCGATGCTGATCTCGCTCGTCCTCACGGCTTGGGCGACGTACTCGCACCACGCGGGCAAGCCGACGTCCTCGCACTTCGTGGCGTGCAACAACATCGTCCACCGCGGCTACAACCTCCTCACCGGCAACCTCGGCTACCACACCGCGCACCACTACAGGCCCGGCGTGCACTGGTCGAAGCTGCCCGAGCTCCACGCGCGCATCGCGCACGAGATCCCGAGCGACTCCTACCTGAGCCCGGGCTTCCCGTGGCGCTTCGGCCAGATCGCGGTGCCCGCGCCGACGTCGCCCGGTCGTCCGGGCGCGCAGCCCGCGAGCGACACGGGCGCGACGCTCGAGCCTCCGGCGCTCGCCGACGGCGCCGTGAGCCCGAGCATCTGAGGGCGCGGGCGCGCTGACGAATTGAGCGTGGCGCGCGCGCCGCGTGTACTAGCGTAGGCGCGTGCATCGCCGTGGCGCGCGCCCTTTGGACCGGAGCAAGCGGCCGACGGGCGGCGACTCGAAGGAGCGCGCAGCCCGAGGCGACGAGCCCGCGCGCGACGTCCAGGCCTCGCAGCGCAGCCTCTTCGCGCCGCAGAAGGGCGCATCCCCCGAGGGCACGCTCGAGGGCGAGGTCGTCCGCGTCACGTACGAGAACGAGAGCACGGGCTTTCGCGTGATCCGCGTCGCGGTGGACGGCGAAGCGAGCGAGCGCACGCTCGTCGGCGTCTTTCCCCCGACGCCCCCCGGCAGCCGCGTGCGCGCGACGGGCAAGGCGCAGCGCGACGAGCGTCACGGCGATCAGTTCCGCGTCGAGACCCTCCTCACCGTCGCGCCGTCGACCCTTCAGGGCCTCGAGCGATTCCTGGGCTCGGGCCTCATCCGCGGGATCGGGCCCGCCTTCGCGAAGCGCATCGTCGAGACGTTCGGCACCGAGACGCTCGAGGTCCTCGACCGCGCCCCCGAGCGACTCTCGGAGGTCGACGGCCTCGGTCGCAAGCGCGCGCAGGAGGTGCAGAAGGCGTGGGAAGCGCACCGCGTGGTCGGGGCGATCATGATCTTCCTGCAGGCGCACGGCGCGTCACCGTCGCTCGCGGCGCGCATCTACAAGCGCTTCGGACCGCGCGCGGTGCAGATCGTCTCGGCGTCGCCTTACCGCCTCGCGCTCGACGTGTGGGGCGTCGGCTTCAAGACGGCCGACCGCATCGCGTCGTCGCTCGGCATCGCGAAGGACGCGCCCGAGCGTGCGCAGGCGGGTGTCCTCCACGTGCTGTTCGAGCGGAGCGCCCAGGGGCACGTCTACGCCGAGCGGCGCGAGCTCGCCTCGATCGCCGCGTCGATGCTCGAGGTCGATCCCGCGCTCGTCGAGGCGGCCGTCGACGTGCTCGATCGCGAAGGCCGCGTGCGGCGCGAGCCGCTCGGCGATCGCGAGGCGATCTACACGCCCGAGCTCTTCGACGCGGAGGTGCGCGTCGCCCACGGCCTCGCCGAGCTGCTCGCGCGCCCCGCCGCGGGCAAGGCCCTCGCGCCGCTCGTCGACGCGGCGCTGCGCGCGTTCGAGGAGCGCGCCGGGGTGAAGCTCGCGCCGGCGCAGATCGCCGCGATCGAGCACGCGGCGACGAGCAAGGTCCTCGTCATCACGGGCGGCCCCGGCGTCGGAAAGACCACGATCGTACGCGCGGTCCTCGGCCTCTTCGATCGCGGCGGCATCAAGACGCGCCTCGCCGCGCCCACCGGGCGCGCCGCGAAGCGGATGACCGAGGCGACCGGGCGCGAGGCGGTGACGTTGCATCGCCTGCTCGAGTTCGATCCGAAGGAGCGGCTCTTCCAGAAGAACGAGGACGACCCCGTCGACGCCGGCGCCCTCATCGTCGACGAGGCGTCGATGATCGACGTGCCGCTCATGGACGCGCTCGTCTCGGCCGTGCCCAAGGAGGCGCGCCTCGTCGTCGTCGGCGACGTGGATCAGCTGCCGAGCGTCGGTCCAGGATCGGTGCTCGGCGACGTCATCGCGTCGGGCGTCGTCCCGACCGCGCGCCTCTCGGCGATCTTCCGGCAGGCGGCGGGGAGCCTCATCGTCGAGAACGCCCATCGCATCAACGCGGGCGAGATGCCGGTCGGAGAGCAGCGCGCGGACGGCGAGTTCTACGTCATCGAGCGGTCCGACGCCGAGAGCGCGCGCGACGCGATCATCGATCTCGTGACGAACCGCATCCCCAAGCGCTTCGGCCTCGACGCGAGGCGCGACGTGCAGGTGCTCACGCCGATGCACCGCGGCGAGACCGGCACCATCGTGCTGAACGAGAGGCTGCAGGCGTGCCTCAACCCCGAGGGGCCCGCGGTCCGCGTCGGCGCGCGCACGATCCGCCTCGGTGACAAGGTCATGCAGCTCAAGAACGACTACAACCGCGAGGTCTACAACGGCGACGTCGGGTTCGTGACCAAGGTCGACGAGGAGACGCGGACGCTCGCCGTGCGCTACGACGAGCGAGAGATCCCCTACGAGGAGGGTGACCTCGACGAGCTGACGCTCGCGTACGCGACGAGCATCCACAAGAGCCAGGGGAGCGAGTACCCGGCTGTCGTGATTCCGATGCTGATGCATCACTTCGTGATGTTGTCGCGAAACCTCCTCTACACCGCCGTCACGCGCGGCAAGCGGCTCGTCTGCCTCGTTTCGGATCCGAGGGCGATCTCGATGTCGCTCGGCGAGACCCGGCGCGAGGCGCGCTCGACCGATCTCGCTGAACGCCTGCGCAAAGCCGCCCGCGGCTGACGCCGAGCAGGCCGCACGAGGCGTTGAAGGCGGAGAGCATCGCTGTTAGCGTCGCCGCCCTCTTCACCTCGGAGCAGAACCCATGTCAGAAGCGAACAACGGGCCCTCGGGCCTCTCGATTCAGGGCGGCGCCGCGATCGTCGCGCCGGTGACCGCGTTCCAGAACGGCATCCCGCCGAACGCGCTCATCGTTCTGCCCGTGCAGAAGCCGACCGAAGAGTTCGCGGCGATGCTCGAGAAGGGCCCCGTCGGGATCACGCCCGAGCAGATGTGGCCGCTCCTCGGCTTCAACGGCCCCGCCGTGCAGGTGCAGGACGACCAGGGCCGCCCGCTCATGATCGGCCTCGAGGATCTCCTCGGCGGCCTCGACAAGCACTGGACCGAGAAGCCCGACGACCTGAACCGCGGCCGCATCTACGCGCAGGAGCTGCTGAAGCACGGGCGCCTGCAGCGCGCGGAGCAGGTGCTCTCGAAGGTCGTGGCGAAGGGCGGAACGGGCGAGGACTGGCTCGCGCTCGGCATCTCGCAGCTCCAGCAGGACAAGCTCGACAAGGCCGAGGGCACGCTGAAGGGCGCCGCCAACCTGCTGAAGACGAGCCCGTTCCCCTCGCTCCACCTCGCCAAGCTCTACAAGGAGAAGGGCGATCGCAAGCAGGAGCGCGAGTTCGTCGAGAAGGCGCTCGAGATCGACGGCGAGAGCGTCGACGCGTGGGCCTACCTCTTCCAGCAGATCAAGGAGACGTCCGACGAGGACAAGGCCGTCGCCGAGCTGGAGAAGCTCGCCGTGGAGAAGAAGAACGCGCGCCCCTACGTCGCGATGCAGGCCTACTACGGCAACAACGAGGAGACCCGCGACCGCGCCATCGAGATGGGCAAGAAGGCGACCGAGCTCGACTCGGACGACGTGCTCGCGCTGCTCGCGCTCTCGGCGCTGTTCGGCCAGAAGGGCGACCTCGAGAGCGTCGTGAAGACGCTGCAGCCCCACGAGGCGAAGATGACGCGGGACGTGCGCCTCGCGAACAACTACTTCGAGGCGCTCTTCCAGTCGCGCCAGATCGACAAGGTCACGAAGCTCCTCAACGCGCTCGCGGGCTCGCAGAACCAGCAGGTGAAGCAGTTCGCCATCGAGCGCTCGAAGCTCGTGGCGCAGTTCCTCCAGCAGCAGCAGCAGCAGCTCGCCGCGATGCAGAAGCGCAGCTGAGGTTCGCGCCATCGGCTCGGCCGGCGGCCGCCACCCGAGAGGCGGCGCTCGCCGATCGAGCCGCGGCTTTCGCCGCGAAGACGAGACCTCCGCCGTCGGCACGAGCTTCGCTCGGTCGGCGGTCGGAGGTTTTCGTCATGAAGCTCTTTCACCGCATCGCGCAGCGCCTGTCGGAGAGCCGGTGGGCCGCGCTCGGTTCCAAGATCGCGCTCGGCGCCGGCACGCTGCTCGTCTTGGCGCTCGTGGGCTCCGGCGCGTTCGATCGCCTGCTCGGCTCGAGGACCGCCCACGCGGAGGGCGAGGCGCGCAAGAGCGCGGTGCCCACGGCGAGCGCGTCGTCGAGCGCCGCGCCGCCTCCTTCGTCGTCGGCGCCCGTCGCGTCCGCCGCGCCATCGGCCTCGGCGGCGCCGCCGCGCGCCGACGGCATGATCGTGCTCGCCACGGCGACGGAGGCCGATCTCGAGAAGCTCCCGGGCATCGGACCAGGCAAGGCGAAGAAGATCGTGGAGCTGCGAGAGAAGCTCGGTCGCTTCAAGAAGCTCGAGGATCTCTATCGCATCAAGGGCATCAAGCGCAGGTTGCTCGAGAAGATCCGCCCGCACGTGGTGCTCGAGCCGGACGATCCTGCGCCGAAGAGCCCGTGACGAGCCGCCTCCCGAGTTGACGCGAGGAGAGGCCCATACGACCCCTCGCCTTCATGCTCCACGCTCCCCGGATCGTCCTCGCCTGCCTGCTCGGTTGCGCCGCTTCGATCGTGGCGTGCGGACAAGGCGGCGGGGGCGCGGGATCGGCCTCCGCGAGCGCCGCCGCTCCACCGAAGCCTCCGGCCTCGAGCGCGGCGAACGAGCCGGATCGCCCGCCCCCCGACGATCTCGATCTCGGCCCCATCGAGAAGGCGCTCGGCTGCAACGCGAAGTCGACGACCGGACCTTGCCGCGTCATCGAAGCGGCCGAGCAATGCCACGGCTGGTCGGGGGTCGCGCCGAGCGGCGAGGGGCGATGGTTCGGCAAGAGCTACGCCGTCGCCGGAGGCAAGACGACCGAGAGCTACGTCGTGCTCCGCAGCCGCACCGTCCCGTCGAGCGAGGTGGGGCGAGGCCAGATCCCCGCGCGCATCGCGATCGACCCGATCGCCGCCGAGGGCACGATGGAGCAAGCCGCCGAGCGAACGCTCCACGCCTACGAGCACCACGACGTGACCACCAAGGGCAACCCCTTCCCGCCGCTCGTCAAGGCGAAGAGCGATTTCACGGAGAGCTCGGCGATGCCCACCGTGAAGAAGGCCGTCGTCGTGCTCGGCAGCGAGCAGACCTTCGTGTGCGAAGGCGAAGGGCAGCAGCTCTTGGCGATCACCCCCACGGCGAGCGGCGCCGCCAAAGGCGAAGGTCGCTACGCCGAGGTGTGGCCCACCTCCTGGTGATCGTCGCCCCGCCGAGGCGGCGCTCGGCGAGGGCGCGACGATCCGTCGATCGGCCGGGTCACCGACCGAGGCAGGCCATCACCTCGGCGCACGGGTAGCGAGAGGCGCAGCTCGTCTTGAACGTCGAAGGTGCCTTCTGGCACTGGATGCCGACGTCGTCGGTCGAGTCGGGCTTCATCGCCACGTTGCAGGCAGAGAGCCTCGCGCAGAGGCCGATCGTGTCGCCCTCGTGCGGGACGTTCGCCTCGGCGCCCCCCGCGAGGAGATCGAGGTGCTTCTTCGCGGCGCCGAGGCTCGCGGGCAGCGATCCGCAGACGGGCTGAGGGTTGGAGCTCTTCACGACGGCCTTGTACATGGCCGCGAGGTAGTTGCAGGTGCCGCCGTCGTTGCAGCGCGCGACGAGCACCCACGCGGAGCTCATCGTGGCGTCCGCCTGGTGCACCTCGAACGAGACGTCGCCCACCGCAGCGGGGGTCGTCGTGACCACGTGGAACTGTTGATTCGCGACGAGCGCCTGCTTGCTCCACTTCCAGTCGTAGTCGACGCCCACGGTCTCGGGCGCGTTCGCGACGATCACCCAAGGCGACGCGCAGCTGTCGTCGATCTTCTTGATCCCGTCGAGCTTGTAGCTCTGCATCGCCGGCGCGGTGACGGCCTTGTCCTTGGAGTCGACCTTCGGCGCGTCGGCCTTGGGCGCCTCGGCCGCGCTGGACCGCGCGGTCGCCGACGGGGCGTCGGACTTGGACTCGCCCTCTCCCTTCTTGGCGTGCTTCTTCCTCGGCGCGTCGTCGTCGTCGTCCGAGCGCTCCGTGCGGGTCTTGTCCTTCTGCGCGGAAGCCTGGTCCTTGCAACCGGCGCCGCCGAAGAGAGCGAGAGGAAGTGCGAGCAGAATCCAGCGCATCGACGTCATGGGCGTCCTCCTGAGGAGCCCCGGGCGTATCAGAACCGCGCAGACGGCGCACCAGGAGCCGCCCCGGGGGCTCGATCGAGCCCGCTCGTCGCCTGGTGAAGGCGAAAGCCCTTCGTGGTAGGAGCACGGCATGCCCCGCTCAGATGGCCGATCGGCTCGAGATCCGCGACCCGTCGAGGTCATCCCCGGCTTCCATCGCAACGCGGAAGGCTCGGTGCTCTACCGCGCCGGACGCACCGCGGTCCTCTGCACCGCGTCGATCGACGCGTCCGTCCCGCCGTGGATGGCCGGGCGCGGCACCGGCTGGATCACGGCCGAGTACCAGATGCATCCTCGCTCGTCGCCGCAGAAGCGCGAGGCGCGCGACGGCCGCGGCAAGGCGCCGAGCGGCCGCACCCAGGAGATCCAGCGGCTCATCGGCCGGGCGCTCCGGAGCGCCGTCGCGCTCGACGAGCTCGGCGAGCGAAGCATCGCCATCGACTGCGACGTCCTCGAAGCCGACGGCGGCACGCGCACCGCCTCCATCACGGGTGGGTTCATCGCGCTCGCGCTCGCCCTCGCGAAGCTCCGCGCGAGAGGCGACCTCGACAAGCCCGTCCTGCGCGATCAGGTCGCCGCGATCAGCGTCGGCTCGGTCGACGACACGCTCACGCTCGATCTCGTCTACGTGGAGGACAGCGCGGCGCGCGTGGACCTGAACCTCGTCGCCACGGGTCGCGGATCCATCGTCGAGGTGCAAGGCACCGCGGAGGGCGAGGCGATCCCGCGCGCCGACCTCGACAAGATGGTCGACCTCGGCCTCGAGGGAACGGCGACGCTCGCGGCGCTCCAGAAGAGCACGCTCGCGTCCGTCGGCGTCGATCTGACCTCCCTGCTCATCGCGCCGAAGTGAAGGGCCCTCGGTGAGCGCGCGCTCCTACATGACGCTCGTCCTCGCGACGCACAACCAAGGCAAGCTCGCCGAGCTGCGCGCGCTGTGCGAAGGGCTGCCCGTCGCCGTCGTCGCGATCGGCGAGGTCCTGCCTTCGATGACGCCGGTCGAGGAGACCGGAGCGACCTTCGAGGACAACGCCGTGCTCAAGGCGCGCGCCGTCGCGAAGGCGACGCACCTCGTCGCGCTCGCGGACGACTCGGGCCTCGAAGTGGACTCGCTCGGCGGTCGCCCGGGCGTACGCTCCGCCCGCTTCGCGCGCGAAGGCGCGACCGACGCCGAGAACAACGCCGCGCTCCTCGCCGCGCTCCAAGACGTGGAGGAGTCGCAGCGCAAGGCCCGCTTCCGGTGCGTGATGGCGCTCATCGATCCGTTCGGCGCCGATCCACCCGTCCTCACCGAGGGGCGCTGCGAAGGGCGCGTCCTCGCCACGTCGCGCGGCGGCGGTGGCTTCGGCTACGACCCGCTCTTCCTCGTCGACGGCCTCGACAAGACGCTCGCCGAGCTCGGCGAGCAAGCGAAGAACGAGATCAGCCACCGGGGCAAGGCCCTCCGCGCGATGCGCGACGCCATCGAGGCGCTCGCCCGAGCGCGCCTGCGCGAGGCCGAGTCGGTCATGGGCGCGGAGCGGCCCGGGACGTGAAGACGCAGATCGATCTCTACAAAGGCATCGGCGGCTACGGCACGCTGGGCATGGAGATCGTCCTGTCGTTTCTCATCGGCGTCTTCGGTGGAAAATGGCTCGACGAGCGCTACGGAACCACGCCGTGGCTGTTCCTCGGCGGCGTCGCGCTCGGCGCCGTCTTGTCGATCAAGGCGATCGCGCGCGCGATGAAGCTGATGCGCCAGGTCGCCGAGCGTGAAGAGCGCGAGCAGGGCAACCCGAGACCGCTCTACGAGTCGTCGAGCGAGCGCGAGGCGCGGGCGAAGCGCGACGGCGGCTTCGAAGGCGATCCGGTCATCAAAGCGCCTTTCGACGGCGACGAACCCGTGGAAGAGTCCGATCCCGAGGCGAAGCCCCAGGAGGGCGAGGAGACCCGATGAACGCGAGCGTGGACACGGAGCGGTCGGCCGATCACGAGGCGACGAAGGGTGCGTCCTTGGACGACGCGAAGACGCCGGCGGACGAGGGCGCCTCCCAGCCGGGCGCGAGCGACGCGATCCGCGACGAAGAGCCCGGCGAGGCCCCCCTGACCGCGCTCCGCCCGACCGTCATCGCCATCGCCAGCACCGCCCTCGCCCTGACCGTCACCTCCGCGTTCCTCTTCGGCACGCGCGCCACGGTGGGCGTCGGCGTCGGTGGCCTCCTCGCGACCCTCAACTTCGCCCTCTTCATCCGCCTCGTGGCGGCCTTTCTGTCGCAGAAGGGCAACGCCGCCCCCTGGGCGGTGCTCGCGGGGGTGAAGCTCCTCGGCCTCTTCGCGTTCGTCTACATCATCCTGAAGCGCGGCGATCTGCCGCCTCTCTCGCTCGCGATCGGCTACGGGTCGCTGCCCATCGGCATCTCGCTCGGCTCGCTCTTCAAGCCCCGTCCGACCTCGCGCGCGCGCTGAGCCCTGGGCCGATCGCGCCGAGCCCTCGGCGATCGCGAAAAACCCCCACGGTGGCCGAGTTGTGGTAGGAAGCGGCCGCTGCGCGGGCCGGGTCCGTTCGACCGCCACGCGCGCTCCCACCGCGCCTTCCCGAAGGCCCCGGCCGCCCCAAGAGAGTCGCCGGACGCTTCCGAGAGTCTCCGATGCCGAAGCACACCTACTGGATCACCTACCTCCTCGACCTGTTCCCGGCACTCAAGACGAACGCCAAGACCCTCGGCGACGGCGTGATCTCGAGCTTCCTCGGGACCCCCGCTCACCCGAGCTACCGGTCGACCGAGCCCGTGCTCACGTCGCTCCTCTACATGGCGTTCATCCTGCTGCTCGCGCTCATCGTGCGCGGCCGGGTGAAGCAGCTGAAGACGGCGGTGGTGCCGAGCGAGTCGCTGACCCTCGTCACCGTGTTCGAGATCTTCTTCGGCTACTTCTACGACATGGCCAAGGAGATCATGGGCCCGCTGCAGGCGCGGCGGTACTTCCCGCTCATCGGCGGCGCGGCGGCCTTCATCTTCTTCTCGAACATCATCGGCATGGTGCCGGGCTTCGGCTCGCCGACCTCGAACCTCAACGTGACCATGGGCTGCTCGCTCGCGGTCTTCCTCGTCTTCAACTACGCGGGGCTGAGGGAGCAGGGCTTCGCGTACATCGCGCATTTCGCGGGCCCGAAGTGGTACCTCGCGTGGCTCATCTTCCCGATCGAGATCCTCTCGACGTGCGTGCGCGCGGTGACGCTCAGCGTCCGTCTCATGGTCAACATCGCCGTCGACCATCTGCTCGCCTCGATCTTCCTCGTCCTCGTGACGCTCTTCGTCCCGATCCCCGCCGCGTTCCTCGGCATCCTCGTCTGCGTCGTGCAGACGCTGGTCTTCTGCCTGCTCGCGAGCGTGTACATAGGCCTCGCGACGGAGAAGCACGAGGAGGAGCATCACTAACGACCTCCGAGGTGCCTCCCGGGAGCCCGATCCGGCCCCAAATCCAGGTCGAAGCGCCTCGAGGTAGTTTCGTTCTAGCCAAGCGCGAGAATCCAGACTAGGAAGCGCCCCGAGGTCGAGGCCTCGGCCTCACCGCCCTCGCCCTCATCGACGAAAACTTCTGAGCCAGCGTCTGCATCCGCAGAAACGGGGACCCCCCGCACCCCGAGGCTCGAAAAAGCGTGGTCATACAGAACGTCCTCTTAGGCAGCACGAAGAGAGGGGTCTGAAAGGAGCAGATTCGAGATGTCGCACAAGAGCAAGCTGTCCCTATCCCTTGCCGCGTTTGCCGCCACCCTGCTGGTGCCGGCGCTGGCCTTCGCGCAGCAGATGGGCGCTCAGGGTGCAGCGGCGGCCAACAAGTTCGATTCGAACAATGGCCTCGCGATCGCAGCCGGTCTCGCCATCGGCCTCGCGGCTCTCGGCGGCACCCTCGGCCAGGGCCGCGCCGCGGCCGCCGCGCTCGAGGGCATCTCGCGCAACCCCGGCGCCGCTGCCCGCATCCAGACCCCGATGATTCTCGGTCTGGCGCTCATCGAGTCGCTCGTGCTGTTCGCCTTCGTCGTGGCGTTCTTGCTCCAGGGCAAGATCCTGATGCAGTGAGAGCAGCGACGTCTGCGTAGCCGACCGCTGGGCGACCAGCAGGTGGCGAAATGAGAGAAGCGATCTCCGCACACCGGAGATCGCTTCTTTCGTTCCATGGTGGCGGCGTCGCTCATCGCGTCCGCCGCGGGCGCCTCACTCCCAGGGCGCGCGTTCGAGGACCCACGTCGAGAGCGGATAGACGGTGCCGCCGTCGAGCACGTACTGCATCACCTCACGCACCTCGTCGCCCCGCAGCTTCATCTGGTCGATGTCGCGCATCGTCGCCCACGCGGCGCGCACCGAGTACGCGTCGGCCGCGCTCTTCGGTGGCGTGTCGTCGCGCGGCCGCGCCACGTAGAAGACGCGGCACCGGACGCCGCCCTGCCCGACGCCGTGCTCGACGCGCAGGATGCCTTCGAGCACGATCGGGATCCCTCCCTCTTGGGCGACCTCGCGGATCGCGGCGCCCTCCATCGTCTCGCCCGCCCCGACCTGGCCCGCGGGGAAATACCAGCCCTTCTCGCCTTGCTCCTCGACGAGCAGGATGCGGTGTCCCATCCGGACGATCACGACGGCGAAGAACCACGTGGGGATCGGCTGAGCGCTCTGCATCATTTCCACCTTCGCACGAGATCGACGAACACGTGACCGAGCATGACGAGGACGCCGACGGCGAGGAGCACGGCGCCCCACGTCTCCTTGCCCTGCCCGAGGAGCCAAGCACCGCCGAGCGCGAACGATCCGACGACGAAGCCGCTGAAGATCCTCCGACCGAGCCGGTCGAACGTGAGCGGGCTCGCCGCGTCGGTCGTCGCGATCATGAGCCTCCCGAGGCGGAGATCCTCGAGCACCTCGCGCGCGAGCTGAGGCAAGTCGTACGCGCTCGAGCTCACCTGCCCGATGCCCCGGAGCAGATCGTTGCCGATGCGCTCGGGGGAGTAGCGCTTCTTCAGGAGCTCGATGAAGAACGGCTTGCTCTCGCCGAAGACGTCGAGGTCCGGGTAGATCTCCTTGCCGACCCCTTCGATCGTCATGAGCGCCTTGCCCACGAGCAAGAAGTCCGAAGGCACCTCGATGCCGAACTTCTGCGCGCCCTTCACGAGGTCGCCGATCATCGCCGCGAGATCGATCTCCTTGAGCGGCTTGTTGAGGTACTTCTCGCTGAGCATGCTGACCTCGGCGCGATAGGCCCTCATGTCGACCTTCTTGGTCGGCGTGCCGATCTGGTAGAGCGCGTCCGCGACCCCGAGGTGATCGTTGCGGCCCGCCGCGACCATGAGGTCGATGCAGCGGTCGCGCATCTCCGGCGACAGGCGTCCGACCATCCCGAGATCGACGAGCCCGATGACGGGCGCCTCGGGCGTACCGGAGATGAGGATGTTGCCCGGGTGCGGATCGGCATGGAAAAAGCCGTCCTCGAAGATCATCTTGATGACGACACCGACCGCGGTGCGCGCGATCCGCTCGCCCGAGAAGCCGTCCTTCTCGATCGCGTCGTAGACCTTCTTTCCGGGCAGGAACTCGAGCGTCAGCACCTGCTTGCTCGAGGCCTCCTTGTAGACGCGCGGGAAGCGCACGCTCGCGTGCCCCTCGAAGTTCTTGCGAAAGCGCGTCGCGTTCTCGCCCTCGAGGGTGAAGTCGAGCTCGTTCGTGATCGCCCGGTCGAACTCCTCCACGAGCCCGCTCGGCGAGTACATCCTGGACTCCGGGATCGTGCGCTCGAGGAGCTTCGCGAGGTGGTGGAGGAGCTCGAGATCGCGCGCGACCGTGGTCCGAACGCCCGGACGCTGCACCTTGACGACGACGTCCTCAGGCCCGTCTTCGTGCTTGAGGACGGCGCGGTGCACCTGCCCGATCGACGCGGCGGCGAGCGGCTCCGGATCGAACCTCTCGTAGAGCGTCGCGATCTCGCTCCCGAGCGACGCCTCCACCGCGGCCTTGATCTCCGCGTACGGCAGCGGCGACACGCTGTCCTGGAGCTTCTTCAGCTCGCGGATCCAGTCCTGCGGCAACACGTCGGCGCGCGTCGAGGCGATCTGCCCGAGCTTCACGAACGAAGGACCGAGATCCATCGCCACGAGGCGGACGCGCTCGGCGAGCGGGCTCTGCGCCTCCGCCGCGCTCATCTCCGTCGGCGCCTCGGCGGACTCGTCGGGCGGCTCGCTCTCGCCGCCCTTCGCGTCGTCGGCCTTCGACTTCTTTCCGAGGGCGAGGCGACGCGCGAGCTCTCCGAACCCGTGGCGCGTGAGGACGATCGAGATCTGCCGCAGACGATCGAGCTCGCGGAAGGTGGAGAGGATCGCGACCATCAGCGCACCCTGACGACGCTACCCTGCTCGTCCTTGGTGGGCAGGATCGCGGTCCATCCCGCTGGCAGGCGCGGCGACGTGAACCAGAAGAGACGCTCGGCGTCGCGCGGCGTGAGGTTCACGCAGCCGTGGCTCCGCTCGTGCCCGAACGACCGGTGCCAGAACGCGCCGTGCAGGCCGACGCCCTTCTCGAAGTACTGCACCCAGGGGACGTTCTCCATGCGGTAGTAGCGGTTCGCGTTCTCGTCCTCGAGGTTGTCCATGTTGGTGCTCGTCAGCTTCACCCAGATTCGGTAGGTGCCCTTCGGCGTCGCATTGTAGGCGCCCTGCTTGCCCTTCCCGGTCGAGACGAGCGTCGCGAAGACGGGCTCGCTCCCGGCGTAGGCCACGAGCGTCTGGGTCGCGAGCTCGACGTCGATCCAGTGCTCCCCGGCCGCGACGTCGACCTCGGGCGGTGGCGGCACGACGGTCGGGTGCCGGAGATCCTTCGACGCGACCCACTTGCCGTCGCCGATGCGCGAGAGCTTCTCGAACTGACCAGCTTCCTCGAACCAGCCGACCATCGTGAGCTCGCCGACCGACTCGCCCGTCGGCCGCGCCGAGCTCGGCCCCGAGAAGACGCGCGCGCTCTTCGCGACGACCCACGCGAACGGGATCTCCTTCGACCCCTTCGGCACCTCGCCGCCCGCGAAGGTGGAGGCGTGCGTCGGACCGAGATCGTGCATCGGAATCCAGAGATCGTTTCCGGTCCGTCCGTAGCGGTTGCCGTCGAGCCCACGCTCCTCGACGATCGCCACGGCGAAGCCCTTGTCGAACTGGAAGTCGGGCTCGCCGATGTCGGCCTCCTTGAGCTTCTTGTAGCCGAACGATCCCTCGGACCCGACGAAGTAGTAGCGGTAAGGCAGACCGTCGCCCTCACCGGTGAGCGTGCGCGTCGCCGCCTCGACGGGCTCGCCGCGCGCCATCTCCGTCTCGTCGCCGCACACCCACGCGCGGGGACCGACCGAGTACCAAGGCTCCTTGCACCCCGGCCCCATCTTGGCGGCGAAGAGCGGCAGACGCGCCTCGCGCGCGGCCGATCCGCGACGGGCGGCGCCCGTCTGCGGCGCGACCAGGATCGGCTCGTCGCCCTTCAGGACGCGGACGCTCTCGGCCCACGTGGGGAGCTCGCCCGCGTTCGACCACGGTCCGGCCGCGCCGGGCACGGCCACGAGCGGATCCGCTCGCGGCGCGCCCGCGATCCCGAGCACGGCGAGACCGACACCCAGAGCGAGCTTCCGGACGCGGAGAGCGCGGGTGGAAGCTCGCATCGGGGCCTCAGCGATACGAGAAGCGGACCTCGTGGTCGCAGATGCGGAACAGATCGCCCTCGGCGATCGCCTTCCGTGCGATGCGCTGCCCGTTGTACTCGACGCCGTTCGTCGAGCCCATGTCGACCATGTAGTACTGACCGTTGAGGAACTCGACCATCGCGTGTTGACGCGAGACGTTCGGGTCCTTGATCGTCATGTCGCTCGACTGCTTGCCGCGACCGATGATGAACCGGTCCTTGTTCACGGGGAAACGCTGCCCGTTGTAGATGCAGTTGAGTTGCCCCGTGGGCGGGCCGGCCGCGGCTTGAGGCGCCTGACCGTACGCCGGCGGCGGAGGGGGCGGCTGCTGCTGCTGCTGCTGGTACTGCGGGGGCGCGAAGCCGGCACCGTTCTGCGGCTGCTGGCCGTAGTAGTTCTGCGGCGGCGCCGGCGGGAAGCCGGGCCCCGGAGGGGGCGGCGGCGGCGGCACCGACGGCGGCCTGCGTCCCTGCTGCGTCCCGCCCATCGGCGGTCCAGGCGGAGGGGGCGGTGGCGGCATGGGAGGCGCGCCGGGACCACCAGGCGGCATGCGCACGCTGGGAGGACCGCTGCGTCCCGGAGGAGGAGGCGGCGGCGGCATGCTGCCGGGCCGCTTCGGCGGAAGGTTCGAGGGCGCCGGCGGAGCCATCGGTCCCGGCGGGATCGGAGGCGGCGCGCCGGGTCGCCCCATGCCGGGAGGCATCGGAGGCTGCGGACCGCCCGGGTACGGAGGCGGCGCCATCTGAGGCGGATAACCGGGCTGCTGCCCGTAGGGCGGCTGCGGCGGCCCGGGAGGCGGAGGCGGAGGCTGCGGCGGCATCCCCTGCGTCGGCATCGGCGTCCCAGGGAAGGGCGTGCGCGGGCTGGGATTCGGCGAGTAGCTCCGCTGCCGGGCGTACTGCTTCATCGACTCGTTGATGAGGTAGTCGATCGAGCACTCCAGCTCGCGAGCCATCTGCTCGAACGTCTCCCACAGGACGTCGCGGCACTGGAAGGTTCGCGCGGTCTTCTTGTTCGGGTCAGCGCTCATTTCGTCCACACCCCATACGTCTGGTTCGAAGTGCTCTCGCCCGTCGATCGCATGGCTTCTTGGTTCAATCGCTTAATAGTCCAACTGCCGATGAATGGCCCAGCACTCGAAGGGCCGGCTCGTCCCAGGCCGCGGGGCGCGTCCGTCACTTCTTGTCGCCGCCCTTGTCCTTCGCCGCCTGCGCGGCCTTCGCCGCGCGGTCGTTGATGGCCGGCTCGACGCAGAGGGTGACGTAGTCCCCGATCGTCTTGATGTCCTTCTTCTCGGTCTGCTTCGGGTCCTTCTCGGAGGGGACGACGCAGATCCACTTGCACTCCTCGTCCGTCTCGCAGACGGGCACCTTCGAGCCGTCCTTCTCGAAGGGCGCGAGCGAGGCCAGATCGTCCTTCGTGCCCGCGGCCATGTAAAAGCTCAGCGCGCTCGTGCGGACCGCGCCGTTGTTGCCCGTGCCGGGACCGAGGAACTTCTTCAGGGCGTCGCGGGGCGTGCCGTCCTTCAGGTCGGCGAAGTTCGCGCCGTAGGTGATCGCCTCGGTCATCGCGAAGCCCTTCGACCCGTCCTTGTCGGGGAGCTTCGACATGAACTCGTCGATGTTCTTGAACGTGGACATCTTGAGGACGACGCCCGCCGCCGCGCGACGGGTCTTCCACTTGTCGGTCGCGAAGATGCCGTAGAGCTTGTCGATGACGGCCTCGCGCGGGAGCTCGCCGATGCGCCGGAAGGCCTGGTCGAGGACGATGCCGGGCGCGTCGCTCTTGGCGATGTCGAGCACCCGGTCGATGTCCTTGCCGTTCTTCTTGTCGATGCGGCCTTCGAGCGACGCGAGCGCGGCCTGCCTGCGCTCCTCGGACTGCTTCGGGTCCGCTGCGAAGCCGAGCGCGAAGTCGATCGCGGCGCGCCCGCCGACCTTCTTCATCGAGCCGAAGACGCGGATGAGCTCTTCGTCCTGGTACTTGTTGAGCTGGTAGGCGAACTGCGCCGGGGTCGGATCGAGCTTCGACGCCTTGTTCGCGGCCTGCAGCTGCGGCGTCTTCACCTTCGTCCACTCGTCGGAGAGCGTGTACTGGGCGATGTCGACGAGGGACTTCGACGCGGCCTCCTTGGTCGCGTCGCTGCCGAGCTCCTGGATGAGGCTCGACATCTTGTCGAGGTGCGTCGAGTCGCGGGTCATCAGCTTCGGGAGCCCGACGACCGAGTCCGGCCCGAGGTAGCGGAGCAGCTGCTCCATGCCGTACTGCTGCGTGCGGTTGTCGATGCGGCGCTCGAAGTCGGCCATCGCCCACTCTTGGAGCGCTTGCTTCAGCGAGCCCTTCAGCGCCTCGTCCGTCACGAGGACGGTCTTGTCGTAGGTGAGCATCGCGAAGGCCGCGTCCTTGTAGGCGAACGACGGATCGGGCGGCGCCTTCTGATCGGCCTGCACGGGCGGCGGCGGCTTCTTCAGCTCGGTCACCATCGCCGGAACGAGCTGCGCGAGGATGGGAGCGCGCTCCTCGGGCGGGATCTCGCCGAGGGTCTTCACGAGCAGCTCGAGCCCGACGGCGCGACCTCCGCGGGGCTTCATCTTGATGAGCGACAGGCCTGCCTGGACGCGGAGGGCGTTGTCGTACTTCGGATAGAAGAGGACGGCGCGGAGCTTGTCGGGTCCGTGCTCGCGCGTCTCCCAGCGGTGGACGTCGTCCTCCGTCACGCGGCAACCTGTGGCGACGAGCAGCGCGATCGCGAGACCGGCGACCCGTCCGACCACGCTCACCGGTCGGTAGGAAGCCCCCTCTGCGCGGCCGTGCTGTTGTCCGACAGGATCGCGTCCGAGAGCCCTTTGCGTCGATGCTTCGCCGAGCTGCTGCCGCAGTCTTGCGCCGAGTGTGAGCATTCGTCCTTCGTTCGGTCGGGTCACGCGAGGTTCGGGCGACCAGCCGAGGCCGGTCGGGGCTGGTTGCAGGGACACTCATGCTACCCGCGAGCGGTCGCGATACCCAAAGAATTTCCTGCCGGTGAGGCCCGGGCGCGAGGCTGCGCAGAGGCACAGTGAGCCGAGCCGAAGAAGTTGGCCGAGCGTCGGACCTCGCCCTAGTGAGGGGTGCGAGCCCACCGTCGGCGCCCGCGCCGCGGTGTCCGCACCGCGCGACGTCCGAGGCGGTGACGGCGGGGCGAACGCGCGAAAGCCGATGAAGATCCCGCTCTTTTCTGCACGCAAAGCCGCCGCGGCTCCGGCCCCGACCCGGGTCGACGACGAGGTGTCGGGCGTGCGCAGAGCGCCGAAGGAGAGCGAACGTCCGCCCGTCGAAGCGGCCGCGCCGACTTCCACGATCCGACGGATGGCGCACGGTTTCGCGCGGGAGGCCTCCGCGGTCGTGCTCATGGCCTCGGGGCTCTACGTCGTGCTCGCGCTCGCGTCGTGGAAGAGCGATCCGATGCGCCCCGAGGTGGTCGGCGCGGACTGGGTCGGGCCCGTCGGCGCGGTCTTCGCGAGGGCGACGGTGTCGGCGGTCGGCGTCATCGCGTGGTTCATCCCGATCGAGCTCTTCTCGATCGCCGTGCCGATGGTCTCGGGGCGTGAGCCCGCCGAGCGCGGACCGCTCGTGTGGCTCTCGCGCGTCTCCGGCAACGTGGCGGTCGTGACGGTGCTCGCGTCGCTCGTCCACATCGCGCTGCCGACCACGGTCGCGTTCGGCGGCATGAAGGTGGGCGGCGACGTCGGCGAGCTCTGCGGCGAAGTGCTGCGCTCGCTCTTCTCGACCATCGGCTCGTACATCATCGGCCTCACCATCGTCGCGCTCATCCTCATCGGGCGCGCCTCGTTCAGCTTCATCGAGGAGCTGCGGCGCATCGCGCGCTGGGCGACCCTCCTCAGCGAGAAAGGCGCGAGCGGCCTCCGCGCGCTGGAGAGCGCTTGGCGCGAGGCCCGCGCGCTCGACGCGCAGGTCGCCGCGCCCGCGGCGCCGCTCATCGTCCGCGAGCCCGAGGCCGACGCGATCATCGCCGCGCTGAGCGACGAAGCCGACGAGCCCGCCGGGATGCCGGAGACCGTGATCGAGCGCGCGGATCCTGCCTTCGACGCCGCGAGCGGGCTCGACACCGAGACGCCGCCCGAGCCGATCGTGCGGCGCAAGAAGAAGGACGCGGCGCCCCCGGCCCCGAGCGTCGAGACCGAGGAGACGCCCGAGCCCTCGAAGCGGCGCGGCGCGAAGGTGGCGCTCTCCGACGTCCCGACGCCCTCGCCCATCGCCCCGGTTCGCGCGCGCGACGCCGCTCGCGCCGACAAGCCCGAGGCGCCGAAGGCCCTCCGCGACGCGAAGGCGTCGGTCGAGGGCGCGGTGAAGGGCGACGCGAAGGCCGAGGAGGCTTTCCGCATCGTCGATACATCTGCATCTCAAGCCATCGAGAAGGCCGACCTCAAGCTCGTCCCCGCCACGGGCGCGGGCTTCCGCCTCCCGCTCGTCGACTTCCTCGATCCGCCCGAGCACGGCACCGTGAGCGTCGACGAGGCGCAGCTCCGCGAGACCGCGGGCCTGCTCGAGAAGACGCTCGCCGACTACGGCGTGAGCGGCAAGGTCGAGGAGATCCACCCGGGGCCGACGGTCACGACGTTCGAGGTCTCGCCGGCCGCGGGCACGAAGGTGTCGAAGGTCGCGAGCCTCGCCGACGATCTGGCGCTCGGCCTCTCGCGCAAGGTGCGCATCATCGCGCCCATCCCAGGCAAGAACCGCATCGGCTTCGAGATCCCGAACCCCAAGCGCGTCGCCGTGAGCTTCCGCGAGCTCATCGAGGATCGCCGGTTCGTCGAGATGAAGGCGCCGCTCCCGTGCGTGATGGGGCGTGACATCGTCGGCGCTCCGTTCTTCGCCGATCTCGCGTCGATGCCGCACGTGATCGTCGCCGGCGCGACGGGCGCGGGAAAGAGCGTCGGGCTCAACGTCATCCTCGTGAGCCTGCTCTACCGAAAGACGCCCGAGGAGCTGCGGCTCCTGATGATCGATCCGAAGGTCGTCGAGCTCGCGCCGTTCGACGGCATCCCGCACATGCTGCTGCCCGTCGTGACGGACATGAAGCAGGCGTCGAACGCGCTCCGGTGGGCGGTCGACGAGATGGAGCGCCGTTACCAGCTCTTCGCCAACGCGGGGACGAAGAACATCACGACGTACAACGGCTTCGTCGAGCGCGTGCAGCGGGGCGAGGCGAAGCCGCCGCGGCAGCCGGCGAAGGTGACGGCCATCGGGGCGGACGGCTTCGACATCGAGCTCGACGCGGCGAAGGACGGGAGCGACGCCGAGCCGCCGCAGAAGCTGCCGTTCATCGTGATCGTGATCGACGAGTTCGCCGATCTGATGATGCAGCAGGGCAAGGACGTCGAGGCGAGCGTCGCGCGCCTCGCGCAGAAGGCCCGCGCGGCCGGCATGCACGTGATCCTCGCGACGCAGAGGCCGTCGGTCGACGTCATCACCGGCATGATCAAGGCGAACTTCCCGACGCGCATCGCGTTCCGCGTCTCGCAGAAGGTCGACAGCCGAACCATCCTCGACGAGCAGGGCGCGGAGCACCTCCTCGGGCGCGGCGACATGCTCGTGAAGTTGAACGGTCAGAACGACATGCGCCGCGTGCAATGCCCGTTCATCTCGGAGGAAGAGGCGCAGCGCGTGACCGACTTCCTGCGCCTGCAGGGCAAGCCCGTCTACGACGAGAACATCCTCAAGCCGCGCGACGAGGACGGTCAGGTCGCCGAAGAAGAGGACGCGGAGCAAGACGCCATGTACGACCAGGCGGTGCGCATCGTCGCCGAGACGCGCCGCTGCTCGACCTCCTGGCTCCAGCGCAAGCTCGGCATCGGCTACAACCGCGCGGCGAAGATCGTCGAGACGATGGAACGTCGCGGCCTCGTCGGGCCGGCGAACGGCGCGAAGGATCGCGAGGTCCTCGTCGAGCCGATCTGAGCGACGCCGCGAGCGTCTCACGGACATGCAAGACGGGAGCCGCGGCGCGGCCCCGCACCGGGCGACGAAGGACGCCGAAATTAGGACCGGAAGTCAAATTGTTTTTTTGACTTTTGGAAAAGGGTGCATCATACGCCATTCGATGCGGTCGGAGAGTGATCGGACTCGTTTGATCGCCGAGCTTGCCAGCCTTCTCAGGGAGTGTTCGATGCCCGACGACGCACGCTGCGCCGGGCTCACGCTCATCGGCTGGCTCGCCCGGCGGATGCCCGGAGAGGCAGCCTCCACCGACGGCGTCGATCACGCGCGGCGGCAAATCGAGGCGTGTGCGCGAGCAGAGGCCGAGCGGCGAGGTCGCTCGTACCGCGCATCCGTGAGCGGCGCCGCGCGCGCGACGATCGCGGACCACGCAGGGTCGATCGACCATGCCGTCTCGATCGACCATGCCGTCTCGATCGACCACGCGGTGTCGATCGACCACGCGGTGTCGATCGACCACGCGGTGTCGATCGTCGCCCTCGAGAGCGCTCCCGCGAAGCCGCTGCCGGGTTCGCCCGCGGTGTCGCCCGCGGTGTCGCGCGCCGCGTCGCGCTCTGCGGCGTCCTCGCCGTCCGCGCGACCCGCGGTGTCGGGTCGTTCGTCGGGCAGGAACGCGCTCGCGGTCGCGAGCGAGGAAGAGCCTGCGCCCATTTCGCAGCGCATCCCGCGCCCCTGATCGCGTGCCTGGACCCCGAACCGTCCAGGCACCGAGGTTCAGGTCGAGGAGCTTTTCGGCGATCGCCTTTCTCGTTTCTGCAGAGGGCGTGATAGGTACTTCATAGCCTATGGGGGAGGAACTCCCGCTCCTGCCGGAGACGCAGCCGACCGACGACGAAGACGTCGCCTGGGGCCTTCAAACCGCAGCCGCGCTCTGGGCGCGTGGCGAGCGGCGCGAGGCGCTGGTCTGGGTGCGTCGGGCGGCGGAGGCAGCGGGAGCAGCAGGCGACGATCAGCGCGCGGTCGACCTCGCCAAGCGCGTGGTCACGATCGAGCAGCACATCGTGGCGATCGAGAGCGCCGGCCCGCCGAGCGCCGCGCAGCCGCCGGCCGCCGCGGGGCGTCCTGCGGTGGCGTTGATCTCGTTCCCGGAGTCGGCCGAGACGCGCGCGCCGCCGCCCGCGCCCACGATCCCCATGCAGTCCGCGCCACGGCACGAGGGGCCCGTGAGCGTCGGCCCTGGCGCCGCCGGACCCACGAGCGCGCGCCACTTCGACGACGAGCCGACGGCCGACTACGACGGCGAGCTCGAGCCGATCGACGACCGCGTCTCGCTGCCTCTGCTGCCCGACGACGCGATCAGCGAAGAGAGCGACGAGCTCACGGTGCCGCGGCTGGATCTGGTCAAGATGCAGAAGGCGCTCGACGAGCGCGCGGGATCGGGGCCGAAGAGCGCCGCGCAGCCGCGACCAGCGCCGCCGGTCCCTCCGGTGGCGACCGCGAGCGCGGGCATCACCCATTCTTCTGCACCTCCATCGCAACAAGCGGCGCAGAGCCTCCACGCGGCCGAGCCGGCGCCCGCGGAGAAGAGCCCTCCGCGCGAGGTGCCCCCGGTCGTCGAGCGACCCGCGGCGGGCGCGGCGCACGAAGCCGGCGCGCTCTCGGAGCGGGCCCCCGCCGTGTCGGAGCGCAGCCCGGGGGGACCCTCGTCGGCGCGCCTCGCGAGCAAGGCGCCGCCGCCTCCTCCGCGCGGCCGGATGCCCACGCTCCAGCCGGGGGGACAGGGCGCGCTGTTGTCCGCGACCCCGACCGCGCCGCCGGTCGCAGCGACGAGC
>CAYYKK010000020.1:0-42075 GCA_964467935.1 uncultured Polyangiaceae bacterium | reverse complement strand
TCAACGCGGCGTGGTTCCACCTGCGCGAGCGCGGCACGTTCGGCGGCATCTTCGGCATCCTGATCTCGCTCGGGCTCTACTTCGCCTACGACGTCGGCGCGAAGATCGCGAAGGCGTTCCCGAGCATGCCGGCGATGGTGTTCTTCGTGCCCCCCGTCGCGCTCGTCCTCGCCGGCATCGCCGATTTCGCGCTCGTACGTGACACGCCCGGCGACGCGAACCACCGCGACTTCGACACCGCCGACGCGGCCTCACCCGAAGGAGAGAGGGCCGACCTGCTCTCCGTCGCCAAGCGGATGCTCTCGAACAAGACCATCCTCCTCATCGCGTCGGTCGAGTTCTGCAGCGGCTACCTGCGCAACGCGATCATGAAGTGGTACCAGGTCTACGCGAAGGGCATCGGCATCGACAAATCGTTCGTCCCCTCGAACTGGGGAATGCTCCTCTGCTGCGCCGGCATCTTCGGCGGCATGGTGGCGGGCATCATCTCGGATCACCTCTTCCAATCGAGGCGGGGTCCGGTCTCCGCGTTCCTCTACGGCGGCATGCTCGTGGGCTGCGGCGGGATGTCGCTCGCGATGGGAAGCGCGGGGCTCGGCTGGATCGTGGTCTTCATGTCGCTCTGCGTGATCGGCGTGCACGGCATGCTCTCGGGCACGGCGAGCATGGACTTCGGCGGCAAGAAGAGCGTCGGCGTCGCCGTGGGCATCATCGACGGCTTCGTCTACCTCGGCACCGCGGCGCAGGCCGGGATCCTGAAGCACGTGCTGCCCGACGGGCCGTCGAAGAGTGATCCGCACGCGTGGTGGACCTGGCCGGTCGCGATGCTGCCGGTCGCGCTCGTCGGTCTCGTCCTCACGTCGTTCGTCTGGAACGCGAGGCCGAGCTCGGCGGCGCCGTCGCACTGAGCGGACGCGGGCGCCGTGCGCTTGACGCACGAGCGGCCAAGGCCCCATAGAAGGCCCCGCCGAGGAGATCATGAGCGCGACGACGGGACACAAGGTGCTGCGAGCCCTGACGTGGGTGGGGTTCGTCCTGTGTCCCATCGCCCTCACGCTCGCGATGATGGACTTCGGCGCGCACGGCGACGCGAGCACGCCCGGCATCGGGCTCGAGGGCGCGGGTCGCCCCGGCGGCGCGGCGATGCCGCTCATGATGATCGCGCTCGTCGGCATCGTCGGCGGCTTCGTCGCGCGCATGAGCGTCCCCGAGCCTCGCATCCCGCTCATCGCGCTCGTCGGGCTCGGCGGCATCACGTTCGTGGGCGCGATGCTCGCGTCGCGGCCGCTCTTTCATTGGAAGTGGGAGCGCGACTGCGACCACGACGTCGCGCGCGCGTGCTCCGCGCTCGCGCGCCTCACCGTCCCCGGCGATCCGGCGGGCGCGCGCCTGGCCAAGAAGGCGTGCGGGCTCGGCGATCCCGCCGGCTGCAAACGGATCGCGGACGCGGGCGGCGACGATCGAGCCCTCGCGTGCGGCGAGCGCGAGAAGGGCTGCCGAAAGGGCGGCAGCTGGCCGGAGGCGACGTGCAAGGATCTCACGGCCGCGTGCGACGAGAAGCCGAAGTCGGCGCCGTGACCTCTCAGGGCTTGCCCACGAGATCGACCACGACCTCGCACTCGGCGTCGCCGCGCAGGATCGAGCGCGTCTCCTCGACCCGGAGGCTCGCGCCGCCCTTGCGGAGCGCCGCGTAGGACGGGAGGGTCACGGGTCCCTCGGGCGGACTGCTCGCGAGCAGCGCGATCGCCGCCGCGACGCCTTGGAAGCCGGGCATCTCCGCGCGCGGGGCGCCGCCGTGCTTGGTCGCGTAATAGACGGCCTCCGGCGTGAGCTGCGCCGCGAGCACCAACCTCTTGTGCGGGACGAACTCGGGCACCGTGAACGTGCCCCAGCCGAGGGCGCTCGCGAGGCCCGCGTAGCGCGACGCGCGCTCCTCCGGGCCGCCGAGCGGCGCGAGGGCCTCGCGGATGATCGCCGCGCTCGCGAGCTCCGCGAGGATGAGATACGCGCCCGTTTGGCTCGCCTCGCGCACGAGACTGACGAAGAGCGGCGCGAGCGAAGGCGAGCGCTTCTCCAAGAGGTGCATCGTGTCGAACACGAGCTGCGCGCGGTACGTGACGGGCATGAGCCCGAGCCTGCCGCCGAGCGCCTTGAGGACGCCGGCCTCGTTGCTGCTCGCCCCGAGCACGAAGGCGAGCGCCGCGGCTTGCGCGGTGACGTCGAGATCCGCCTGCGACGCGCGCTCGTCGGGCGAGCCCGCCAGCTGCTTCGCGTCGAGCCGCGTGACGGCGGTCGTCGCGTGCGGCGTCTCCGGCCGACGCGACAAGGCGAACGTGCAGACCTCGTCGCCCTTCGCGACGCAGCTCGTCTCGTCGGCTTCGAAGCTCCCCCAGTCCGACGGGTAGGCGAGCGAGGCGGCCGCCGCTCCGTACCCGGCGGCGAACGCGTCCATGCGATGCTTCACCCGCACGCCGCCGCCGTAGCGCTCGAGGAAGCCGGATCCGAAGAAGAGCTCTTCGCCCACGATCTCGCCGCCGGTGGCGTTGACGAAGAAGCGCAGGTGCCCGAAGCCGAGCGCCGAGAAGAGCTCTTGCGCGAGGTCGACGATCTCCGGTGGCGCGTCGATGCCGAGGTTCTTCGTCACCGTCGCGAGGAGGCGATGGCTCGTGTCGAAGGCGACCTGCCTCCGCACGGCCCAGCTCTCGCTGCCGAGCGCGTCCCACACCGCTTGATCGAGCAGCACGCCCTCGTGGTGTGAGACGATCTGTACGAGATGATCGCTGATCGAGAAGAGCCCGAGATCCGAGCGGACGAGGGTGCCGAACGTCGTCACGACGCGCCTCCGTCGGCGCCCGCCTTGAGGAGCGAGACGAGCCCCTCGTGGTCGACGCCGAGCATGTCCTCCGCGGCCGTCTCGAGCAGCACGATCGCCTCGGTGCTGAGGGATCTCGGATCGAGCAGCGCGTCGAGGCCGAGCCCGGTGCGCAGCCCGAGCCGCGTGCGGACGAGGTGCGGCTCGACGCTGCGCTCCTCGAGGAGCGCGACGAGCCGCCGCGCGCGACCTCCCGTCGAGCTCGGCGCTTCGTCCTTTCGCACGGCGGCGATCTCCTCCGCGGTCGGCGCGGGGCGCGGGCGCGCGATCGTGTCGGGGCCGTTGCCGTAGCGCTCGTTCGCGCCGCGCTCCGGAGGTGGCGTCCGACCCGTGTCGGGCCCCGCGTCGGGCTCGGGCGGCGGTGCCGAAGCGATCCGCGGCGGAGGCGCGGGCGCGATGGGATCGCGCGCGCCGGGCTCGGTGGGCCTCGCCTCGGGCACCTGCGGCGCGGGCGCCACCATCGGCGGCACGGTGACGCGCGCCGGCGGCGCCGGCAGCACGGGGCTCACTTGGCTCACGAGCGTGCGCGCTTCGGTCGAGCCGTGAGGCGAGGGTGGCGGCGGCGAAGGGCGCCCGCTCGCGGCCGGCATCGGCGCCGGGCTGGGGAACACCGACGGGCCGCGGACGCTCGCGACGGGCACCACGACCGGTGGCGTCGAGAGCACGACCGGTCGGGGCTCCGCCGTGTAGGGCAGCTCGTGCTCGAGGGTCGTCACGATCTTCTGCGCGAACGCGCGCGCGAGGCCGAGCGGCGCGTCGCGCTCGAACACCATCGCGATGCCGAAGGCGCGCACGCGATGCACGACGACGAGGTGCGAAGGATCGTCGATCGTCACCGTCGGATACGACGGCTTCTGCGCCGCCTCTCGTCGTTCGTGCGCCGCCGGATCGATGCGCGCCGACGCCGTCGCGGCGGCGAGGTACGCCTCGCGCGCGACCGTGGCGACGTCCTCCGCGGAGAGCGACGCGCCCGTCCGTACCCACCGAGAGTGCGTCTCGGACGCGGCGAGGAGGAACACGACGAGCGCCTCGAGGTGGTCGACGCCGAGCGCCACTCCCTCGAGGGGCATCGACGAGTCGCCGCCGCGTCGCGCCGCGTCGTCGATCACCCCCGGCCTCCGCTCGGGGGGGTGAGGCCGGTGAGCGCGCTCGTGAAGGCGCGGCGCACGAGCGCCACGTCCTTCTCGCCGAGCGGCGCCTCGTGCGAGAGACCGACCACGTAGAGGCGCGACGAGATCGAGACGCCGATGAGCGAGAGGACCGGGCCGTCGCCGACGTGGCTCTCGAACTCGCGCGAGAGGCTTCCCGGCGAGGCCAGCGCGAGCCGCCGCATCGCCGTCGCGACACCGGCGGTCGCCCCGAGGAGCGCCTCGTCTCGCGCCGATTCGCTCGCGAGCGGTAGCCCCTCGCCGTCCACGAGCAGCACGCTCGTCGTCGACGGGTCGCTCTTCAGCCAGTCGATGAGGCGATCGCAGCGCGCGGCGACGCTCGCGATGCCCGAGAGATCCGGCGGCGGCGCGAGGCGCGGCGGCGCTTCGATCGGCTTCGGCGGTGGCAGCGCCCCGGGGAGCGTCGACTCCGAGCGCCCGAAGGCGACGAGCGGCACGCCGCCGTAGTCCGCGACCGGCTCCTCCTTCACCTCGGGGGGCTTCGGCGAGAGCGCCTCGGCGGCGACGATCGCGTCGGAGAGATCAAACGAGGAGCGGGATCGGCGCATCGTCTTCCACCTTCGCTCCTGAGGGCTGAATGCGATCGAGGATGTCGTTCGCGAGCTGATCGAACCGTCGGGCGAGCGGCGGCGGCTTCTTGTGCATCAGCGAGAGCGGCGTTCCGCGCAGCGACGCCTCGAGGAACATCTCGTCGCGCGGGATGATGGCGTCCATCACGACGCCGGGGGGAAACTTCGTCCAGAGCGTCTCGGCCACGTCGAGCGACGCAGGCACCTTCCGGTCGAACATCGAGAGCACGACCCCGAGCAGCGACAGGTTCGGGTTCTTCGTCGCCTTGATGCGATCGATGAGCGCGAGGATCTGCCCGACGCTCCGCAGCGCCAGCGGCTCGGCCTGCAGCGGCGCGAGGGCGTGCGACGAGGCCTCGAGGGCGCGCGTCGTCACCTTGCCGAGCCCTGCCGGGCAGTCGATGAGGCAGATGTCGAACCCGACCCGGCTCGCGCCCTCGATGATGCCGCCGATCGCGCCGGGCCGCGTGAGCGCCTCTTCGAAGCCGGCCACGGTCGTCGGGTCGACGCGTCCGACGCTGAGCACGCTGAGCGAGGGCTCGCGCGTCCGCTGCAACACGGCCTCGAGCGTCTCCTGACCCGTGAGGATCTCCGCGATGCCGGCGCGCGCCCGATCGGCCAGGCCGAGAGAGAGGCCGAGGCTGCCCTGGGCGTCGAACTCCGTGAGGAGCGTGCGGCTGCCCGCGCGGGCGAGGGCGAGCCCGAGGTTCAGGGCGATCGTGGTCTTGCCCACGCCGCCCTTCTGGCTGGCGACTGCGATGACGTACATGCTGGTTCTCTGCGACGGGCGCCCGCGCAAACCGCGAGGCGCCGAGGCGGAGACAGGTTACACGTCCGCGAGCGCCGGCGCACAGGGGGCTTTCTGGGCACGAAAGCGCCCGCGACGGACGTTCCGTGTCAGGCGCCTCCTCGGCGACGCGTCCTCGAGCGAGGACGTCGCGCGAGCCCACGGGGTTGACAGACGCCGCCGGATCGAGGAAGAGATGCGGTCTTCGGCACCTGGTGAGGTAGCCAAGTGGTTAGGCAACGGTTTGCAAAACCGTTATACGCGGGTTCGAATCCCGTCCTCACCTCCCACTGCTCCGCCGCGAGCCCCGCCCGCGGCGGGCGAGCGCTGAGCCTTTCCTCGTCCGCGGGCTTTGCTACCCTCGGTCCGTGACGGGGGAAGGCACCGAGGACGGCGAGCGCGCGATCTCTGCCGACGAGCCGCTCGTGCGGCGCACGGTCGTCAGCGCGTTCCGCGCCGCGGTGCTCCGGCTCTGGGGCGAGGCCCAGCTGCGCGCGCTCGGTGAGGCGATGCCTCCGGACTGTCGCGCCGACACCGTCGACACGGCGCTCGTCGCTCGCGAGTGGCTGCCCGAGCGCTACGTGATGAGCTGGTACGCGGCCGCGTGGAACGGGCCGTGCGCGAAACAGAACAAGCCCTTCCTCGAGCTGCTCGACCGGATGATGGACGAGGGCTTCGGTCGCGTGCGAAAGCTCTTCCTCGGGCTCGCGACGCCGTCGATGTTCATCGCGAAGGCGCCGTCCTTGTGGCGTCACGATCACACGCACGGCGAGATCGCGGTGATCGACGGAGGGCCCGGTCGGTTCGAGGTGACGTTGCGCGATCACCCCTACACGACCACGCCGCTCGCGCGCATGGCCATCGCCGAGGTCTACCGCTACGCGTTCAGCTTGTGCCGCGTGCACGACGTCACCTCGAGCCACGGGCTCGATCCGTCCGGCGCGCTCCTCGTGCGGATCCAATACCGCTGACGCGCACCTCGTGACCATCGCGGGTGGAGGATCGCTGCACCACCCAGCGTGCGCCGTCCCAGGGTCGGCGCGACCTGCCAAGTCACCGAAAGCACGCCGTGTGGCGCGTTCTACGCGCGGGCGTCGAACTTGCACTCTTCGCTCGCTCCACGACCGACCTCTTCCGACCGGAGGCTCATGGCTGCAGAGAGGAAGACACTCCCCGGGATCGAGCCCAACGCCGACGCGAAGAGCGAGGCGCCGCGTGCGCCGCGGCACGACTCCGAAGCGCCGAAGTCCGGCGTGCGGCTCGCGATGCCCGCCACTGCGCCGCGACCCGGATCGACGCCGCCGCCGCGACCCGCGTCGGTTCCGCCCCCGCGACCGGCGTCGGTTCCGCCGGCGCGACCGGCGTCTGTTCCGGCGCGACCCGCGTCGGTTCCGCCTCCGGTTCCTCCGCGGCCCGCCGCGCCGAGATCGTCGGCACCGGCTGCCGGTCACGTCGCGCCGCCGCTGCCGCCCCCTTCTGGTCGGCGCAGCTCGGCGCCGCCCCCGCCGCGCCCCGTCGCGCAGGCCATCGCTGTCCCCGAGAGCGCGCCGCCGCCTCCTCCGAGTCGGCGCGCTGCGGTCCGGCCCCGCATGCCTCGCGGCTCGATGTTGCCGCCGGCGCCGCCGCGGCCTCGCGTGCCGAGCGTCGAAGAGCCGCCGCCCGGAGCGCGCGTCGTCCCGGCGCCGACGCCCTCGAGCCAGCTCCGCTCGCTCGTCACGACCGCGCAGGACTGGCCCCGCGTGCGATCTCCGTTCCCTTCCCGACCGAGCTTCGGACCGGCCGCGCGCGGGCCGTTGCGATCGTTGCCCGCGTTTCGCCCGCCGCCCGGGTTCGAGAGCGGCGCACCCATCGACGGCGCCGTGAGCGCGTCGTCGGAAGCGATCGAAGCCGCGCTCCTCGAGGCCGACGCGATGTCGGCTCCCTCGAACGACGTGGAGCAGGCCTCGCTCGTGTCCAGCTCGCGCGTGTCCAGCTCGCGCGTGTCGACGATGGACGCGCTCTCCGCCCCGACCGCGGCGACGGACAAGGGCATCGCCGAGGTGGCGGTCACCGAGGTGTTGGTCACCGAGGTGGCGGTCACCGAAGTGCCGGTGAACGAGGTCGTGGTGACGGAGGCGGCGATCACGGGGCCGGCGGGTTCGCCGACGTCGAGCGCGCCGATGCCGATCGCGCCCATGCCTAGCGCGCCGACGCCGAGCGCGCCGGTCTCGGTCGTGCCGGTGTCGACGGCGCCGGTCTCCGGGCTCGCGCCCATCGCGCTCGCCGATGCATTCTCGGAAGGTTCGGCTTCGACCGACGAGCTCGACCTCGAGATCGAGCTCGCGATGAAGCGCGCGCAGTGGACGCGCCGTTGGCTCATCGGCCTCGCGCTGGGATCGCTCGCGCTCGCGTTCGTGCTCGGCCTCGCCTTCTCTCGCTGAGGCGACGCGCGCGAGGGCGCGTCGCTCAGCCGGCGGTGAACTGGCGCGGGCCCTCGTCGTTCCACGACAAGAGCTCGGCCGTCGGTCGGCCGTCGCGCACCTTGATGACGAGGTGCGTGCGCGCCGCGCGGTACGCGACCCCCTCCCCCTCGGGCTCCTCCTCGGCCCACGAGCCGAGGTTGATGTACTTCGCCGCTCCGTCGGCCACGGTGAGCTCGGCCGGCGCGTGCGTGTGGCCCATGACGACGAACGCCGCCGGCAGCAGACGCGCGAGGTGGTTCGCGCGATCGGCGAGCTCCTCGGTCGGATCGATCTTGCGCTGCTTCGCCAGGTAGCGATGACCGAGGATCCAAGCGAACGCGACGCAGACGCTCGCGAAGAAGAAGCGCCCCGAATACGCGCCGAGGATCGCGGTCGCGACGAGGAGCAGCGACGCGACGAGCGCGAGCGCGAGGCGGTCGAGCAGCACGCTCGCGAGGATGCCGCGGATCGAGCGCGTGATCGGCGGCGCCTGGAGCGCGAGCAGCGCCTTGAGCCGATCTTTGCCGATGCGCGTCGCCTCCGCGAGCGCGGCCACGCGCCGCTCGTGCTCGGCCTTGAGCGTCTGCGCCGCTTCACCGAGGTGCTCTCGTCGGAGGCGGAAGAGCTCGACCACGGCGTCGAAGAAGCGGACGCCGAGCTTCACCATCCCGCCCAGACCGAGCTTCACCGCGAACCCGACGTAGTCGAAGATCCCCATCCGCTCGTGGCCGTGCTCACGCATCCCGCGCGTCGGCCGGACGACGAAGCGCAGCAGCACGTCGCAGAAGCCGCGCGCCACGCGGCGCGGGTCGAGCGGCGAGAGGGGCGCCATCAAGTTCTCCGTCGCGCAGAACGGATCGTACTGGTGCCCATGCTCGATGTACGCGACGCCGCCCCAGTAGAAGAACCACGCGCGGAAGTCGATCCGCTCGCGAAACGCCGCCTCGTCGAACGCGAGCCCCTTGGCCTCGCGCGCGCGGCGCGCGTGCTCGAGCAAGACCGCGCGGAAGTCCTCTTTCACCTCGTCCCAGTGGAACTCGACGTCGTGGTTGCCGTGCACGACGGTGAGCGCGTGGCCGCGCTCGAGGAACGCCGCCAGCGCGACGAAGACGTCCTCGTGACGCCGCACGACGCGGCGGAGCTTCACGCGCGCGTGGTCGCTCGCGTTGCCGAGCCCGTGCGCCTGCTCCTCGTCGGTCAGCTCGGTCACGAGCTCCTCGCCATCGGGCTCGATGGCCATGCCGATGAAGTCGATGAGGTCCCCCGCGATGACGATGCGCCACCTCTCGCCCGCCGGCGGCTCCTCGCGGTAGTGGTCGAGGAACGCGACGAGATCGCGGTCGATGCGGGTCGATCGGGCGGGCCTCTCCTTCGTCCGGTCGTTCAGATCGCTGCCGAGGTGCACGTCGGAGAAGACCAGCAGGCTCTCTCTCGGTGGCGACGGCGAGGTCGAAGGGGGCACGGTCTCAGTGTGCGCCCGCGGCGGGGGCTGCGCCGGTCAGATTCGCGTCACGGAACGTGAAATGCGCGCGCGACGGGGTCGCGATGTCGCTTCTCCGGAGCGGGGCGCTCGGATACGATCCGCCCGCTCGCCCGAGCGCTGCGTCGCTCCAAGCGGCTTGTCGCCGGGAGGAGGGCGGACGATGCTCCCGCGTCGTGAAGAAGCCGCCCCTCGCGCTCTGGTCCATCGCCCTCTCCGCCTGCGCGTCCGCGAGCACCGGCGCGCCGCCCCACGCCGAGCACGCGATGGATCCGGACGGTCCTGGGCACCACCATCATCACGAGCACGGGATGCCTCACCGCTTCGAGAAGGCGGAGGACTGGGCGAAGGACTTCGACGATCCGAGCCGCGACGCCTGGCAGAAGCCGCGCGAGGTCGCGGCGGCGCTCGGCCTCTCCGACGGCCTCGTCGTCGTCGATCTCGGCGCCGGGACGGGCTACTTCGAGCCTTACCTCGCGCCGCTCGTGGCGCCGTCGGGCAAGGTCGTCGCGGCGGACGTCGAGCCCGACATGGTCCGCTACCTCGGCGAGCGCGCGAAGCGCGAGGGCCTCTCGAACGTCGAGCCGAAGCTCGTCCACGGCGACGATCCTGCCCTCGCCGAGGCGTCGATCGATCGCGTCCTCATCGTCGACACGTGGCACCACATCGAGGGTCGCGACGCCTACGCGAAGAAGCTCGCGCTCGCGCTCAAGCCAGGAGGGTCCGTCGTCATCGTCGACTTCACGATGGAGAGCGATCTCGGGCCGCCGAAGGAGCACCGACTCTCTCCCGCGTCGATCGTGGCCGAGCTCGCGGCGGCGGGGCTCGACGCGGTCGTCGTCGACGAGACGCTCCCGAAGCAGTTCATCGTGCGCGGCACCAAGCGGCCGACGTCCGCGAAATGATCCGCCCCCGGATGTTCATCGACGCGGCGTTGCGATAGACGTCCTCCGAGCCCGAGCTCAGGAGGAACCGATGAAGAAAGCTTTCGGCATCAGCCACGCCCTCGCGACGGCCCTCGTCGCGCTCGCCGTCGGGTGCGGTCCGTCGCGAACGCCCGCGCAAGCCGTCCCCGATCTCGCCGCGGCCGACGCGGAGGTGCGCCTCAAGGCCGCGCGCGATATCGAGACCGGTGCGCGCACGCAGGGGAGCCTGCCCGCGGACGTCGTCGACACGCTCCTCAAGCAAGCCGCGACCGAGAGCGACTTCAAGACCAAGGCGTCGATCCTGATCGGCCTCGGCTACACCGGAGACGCGCGCGCGAAGCCGCTGCTCGACGCCTACGCGCAGACCGAAGATCCCCAGCAACGCACCTACGCGGCGCGCGCGCTGAAGAAGTGGTCGGTCAAGACCGGCAAGTTCCCGGCCGAGTACAAGTTCCCCCCGGACTGGCCGTACGGCACCGAGGGCTATCCGGCGCCCTTGCCGAAGAAGTGACGAGACGTCGGCGCGCGCGCGCCCGCACGTGATCACGCCGCGACGCTTCGACACTGCGGCGGACCTCGCGCCGTGCGCGCGCGACATCGTGTCATTCGTCGACGCGATCGGAATGGGCCTCCTCGTTCGCGGGCTCACGGGAGCACCGCAGCACCCACCCAACGAGGAGGTCTCCATGTCGTTCTCGCTCCCGCGTCTCGCGCCGTTCGTCTTCGCCCTCACCGGATGCTCGCTGTCCGTGCAGCCGGTCGTCGCGCCAGCTCCCTCGCCGACGGAGGCGAAGGCCTCGCACGGCTCGCTCGGACCCTCGCCGAAGGACGTGCGCGCGCTCCGGGTCGCGTACGAGATCCGGCGCACGGACCCGGCGCACACGCTCGTGCTCTCCGGTCAGAGCGAGATCGATCTCGCGCACTCCGCGCTCATCGAGCGCGGCGGTCCGCGCGACGGCTCGTCGCTCAAGGTGCGCACCGATCGGACGGCCGAGGGCTCGCTCCTCGTCGATCTCGACTACGCGGAGCACTCGAGCGAGGGCGAGCACCTCAGGTGGAGCCCCGTGATGTCGCTCGCCGAAGGGAGCACCGCCCTGGCCAAGCTCGATCTCGGCGGCGGCGATGGCCGGGTCGCCGTGGTCAAGGTCGTGCCCATCGACGAGGTCGCCGCGAAGCCAGCCTCGGCGGTGGCGTCGCGCGCGCCCTGAGCCTCACTCCATCGCGCACACGCGGTCACCGCCGAGCCGCTGGGCCCGACGCATCCGTTCGCGCGCCGCGTCCTGGCTGCTGCGGAACGGCGAGAGGTGGTTCGTGACCGGGAACTCACGCTCGCAGCTCACGCCGATGCTCGCCGTCACGCGCGCGCTCGCCTCGGGGAGGCCGAGCGGGGTCTCGGCGATCGTCGCGCGGAGCGCCTCGGCCACCTCGAGCGCCGCGCGATCGTCGGCGAACAACGTGTCGACCTCCCAACGACCCGCGACGGCGCTCGCCGCGATGAGCGCCTCGCCGTCGAAGAGCGATCGAAATCGCTTCTTCACGCGCTCCGCCGCGCGTCGCGCGAGCCTGCCGCCGAACTGCGCGACCAGCGCATCGAACGCGTCGAGCTCGACGGCGAGGACGTAGCAGTGGAGGGCGAGGTACTTCTCCACCTGGTAGAGCGTCTCCTCGTCTCGCGCGTCGTCGGGCAGGGCCTTGAGCGTCGCGAAGAGGTCTCGGAACGAGGCGAGCGCAGCCCCGCCCGAGGCGGGGAGGCCCACCACGGCGATCACGCTCGCGCCGAGCGCGATCCGATCGCCGTCCACGAGCGGGCGGGGCTCGCCGCGCCGCACCGCTTCGCCGTTCACGAAGACGCCGCCAGGCGACTCGAGGTCCTCGAGCACCAGGCTCCCGCCCTCGAGGCGCAGGCGGCAGTGGCGCTTCGCGACCGACGCGTGGTCGACGCGGAGGTGCGCGCCCGGCGCGCGGCCGACGAGCGTCTCGCCCCTGAGGACGTGCACGCGCCCCCGCGTGTCGCCACTTTCAAGATGCAAAAGCGTCAAGGTTGCAGGTGCATCGTAGTGGATGTAGCTCATCGCGAGGCGCGGGAGCGCACCGTGGCCCCCCACGCGGACGACGATAGCAAGAACACCGCCCCCGCCGCCTTCGATTCGCCGCGTCAGCGCCCGGGCTTCTCGCGCTTCGGCTTCGGCGGGCCCTTGGGCGCGCGGAAGCGGAACTCCAGCAGGCTGCTGACGCCCATGATGGCGCCGTCGTTCTCGTGGCCGAGGGGCGCGAAGATGAGAGGCTCCCACGCGGCCTCGATCGACGGGCGCACGGCGAGCGACAGGTTGAAGCCGTCGGTGTGCACGAGATCGATCGAGGCGATGCCGACGAGCCCCGCCGTCACGAACCCGAACGACCCGTCGAACGTCACGCGGCCGATCCCGAGCGCGCCGATCCGCGGTCCGACGCCGAGACGGACGGGGCCGACGGTCCAGGCGAGGTCGCCTCCGATGTCGAATCGCCACGCGGTGAGGCCGGGCTCGGTGCGACCGTAGCCGAAGGATACGTTCGCGCCGAAGCTGCCGGCCTTCGTGTCCGCGCCGAGCGTCATGTCGGCGCCGCCCATCAGGATGCGGTCGCCGTGGAAGCTGTAGACCGCAGGACCTGCGCCGAGTCGCATCATGAAGTGGCCGCGCCGTGGGTACGCGACGTCGAGCTCCGGATCCTCGTACGTCGCCGGATCGTCATCGGGCGGCGGAGAGGCACGACCGCCGCCGACGCTCGCGCGCGCCGGCGACACGGCGGGCGCCGGCGCGACGCTCGGTGCCGGCGCGACGCTCGGTGCCGGCGCGGGGCCCGGTCCGACGTGCACGATCACGGGACCCGAGGTCGTGATCGTCGTGCCGTCGCTCGGCGCGGCTGCGGGAGGCTGCGGCTCCTCTTGCGGCGACGGGCCGTCTCGTCGGAGCGCGGCATCTTGCGGCGTCGCGCCCTCTCGCGGCGACGAGGGGTCTTCTGCGGGGGGCGGCGGCGTCGCGGGCTGGGCCGAAGCGAAGGTCGGTGCGACCAAGAGCGCGGCGAGCACGGCCGTGGACGCGAGTCGTGCGCGCTGGCTCATGGGCACCTCACCCCCTGGCCCGCGGTGAGCGAGGCGCAGATGCCGTGGCTCTTCAGCGCGGCGCAGTCGAGCCGCGTGATGCAGTCGCTCTCGCTCTGCCCGATCTCGGGCTCGTTCGGCTCCGAGCCTCCGCACCCGATCGTGTAGTCGCACTGCACCGTCCGCGGATCGAACCCCGGGCAACAGTCTTGGAGGTGCGCCGCAGCTTCCTCGCAGGCGAACTCGCTCCCCGACGAGCCGATCGCCGGGGCGACGAACGCGAGCGACACGACCCCCGATGCGACGATCGCCAATCCCCGGCGCGTCCAGCGCCCCCCTTCCGCTCTTCGTCTCATGCCCGGTGCTTTTGCAATGCGTATGCCCCGGCGATTCATTCAACTTTCGACGCGATCGACCACGAAAAAAGGCGCCATCGTTCTCGCGAACGATGACGCCCGTGTCACGGTCGACGCCCGCGCCGTTCTCGGCGACGCGGCCTCGTCTCGTGCTCGCGTCAGCCCTGCGCGACGGGCACGCGGAGCTGTCCGCCCGTTTGCTGCGCGAGCACCGCGATGCCCTTCTGGAAGAAGGCGAGCAGGAACTCGACCTCGTGCGGAGGCGACGTGATGAGGCCCGCCTTCTCGATCGCGCGCGCGACGCCGAGCGCGTCCTTCGCGCGCGCCTCGCCGGCGCGCTGCTTCAGGCTGATCGCCGCGTCGCGCATGCGGCGCGCGACCACGCTCCGGACCTCCGGCGTGAAGAAGCGGTCGGTGGCGGCCTTGATCTCGGCCTGCATCACCTCGTCGACCTTGGCCGGGTTCTTGGCGTCGTCTTGGGTCATCGCCGAGCCGACCTTGCGGATGAGCTCGTCGAGCGCGCGCGCGTCGGGCAGCCAGCTGCGGAACTCGGGCTCGTTGTGGAGCGCGCCCGATCCTGCGCCGGTCACGTCGTCGCCGACGGTCTTGTCGAGATCGGCGAGCGGATGCGCGGCCTCGCCCGACGGCGCGGGCTCGACCAGGTCCTTGCACTTCTCGAGGCCGAGCGGGAGCAGCACCTGCGAGGTCGCGTTCTGCTTGCGCGCCTCGGCGATCCGCGCGCGCACCCATTCCACGGGCACGGCGACGGGCGGCGAGCCCGAGCTCTCCGCGACGCGCTGGTGCGCTTCTTTGATCTGCGATCGGCTCATGTAGCCGCTCACGGCGTGGATGACGCCGACCTCGTCGCGGATGATGACCTCGGCGATGTGCGCGCGATCGCCGCCGCGCCGGCGCGCGATGGTGAACGAGGTCGTGCCGCGCGAGTCGGGCGGCGTGAAGGTCGCCTCGGTCACCTCCTCCTCGGCCGAGGCCACGGCGGGCTTCGTCGCGGCGCGCTCCGGGATCGCGACGTTGCGCGCCCGCAGCACGTTGATCGCGCGCCGCGCCGCCTTGCGCGCCGCGCTCGCGATGGTCTCGTCGTTCGCCGCCTCGACGATCGCGGCCGCGTCGTTCGATTGCGTCCACGCCTCGACGAGCCGCTCGCCCGCCTCGCCCGCCTCCTTCAGCGCGGCGATCGCTCCGGAGGCGCCCGCGGTGAGCCACTCCTTCTTGAGCTCGACCTTCGCCTTCGGGGCGGGCTTGTCCTGCGCGGGCTTCGCCGCGGGCTGCCCGGCCTTCGCGAGGAGCGCTTCCTTCGCCGTCTTCGGCTTGTTGGCGCTCTTGTCGCGCTGCCCTTCGACGGCGACCTTCGGCAAGCCGACGAGGAGGGTCTCGCTCAGCGTCGGCAGCTTCTTCTCCTCGGCGCGCGGGGCGCTCGGACGAGCGGCGGGAACGCCCGCGCGCGCCTCGCTCCGCGCGCCGTCGTGGCGCGGACCGTCGCTTCGCGCGCCGTCGTGGCGACGCGGGCCGCCGGGGCCGCGTTCGCCGCCGCCGGGGCCGAAGCCGGGGCGGTTGGGTCGATCGCGACGCTCGCCGGGCTCGGGCCGCGGGCGCGCCTTCTGCGACAGCCACCGATCCACGAACTCGGGGTTCGCTCGATCTGCAACACGATTGCGATTTGGAAGCTCGGGCGTCGCGCGACCACCCGAGGCGCCGGGGCGGCGCTGGGGCATTTCGGGGTCGCCGGAGAAGTGCCTGCGCGGCGGACGGGGGCGCGTGGGCGCTCCCGCGGGTCGCTCTGCGCGCACGTCCCATTTGCGCTCGCTCTTCGGTCCCCCCGGATCCGGCGCCGCGGCGCGCTCTTCGGCGGCGCCCTCGCGCGCCTCGGCGGGGCGCTCGGCGGCGCCGTCCTCGCCGGGCTTGAACGCGGGCCGCTCGGCGGTCGACGCGCTCTTGGCGATCTTGCGGGGACGGGCTTCCTTCTTCTCGTTCTCTTCGGTGCTCATTGGACTCTCCCGCGGCTCAGCCGCTCTTGCCGTCCTCGGCGTGGGACTCGACGTGGGACTGGAGCGCGATCGCGTCGATCTCGACCCTCGCCCCCTTCGGCAGCGCTGCGACCTGGACGGTCGCGCGCGCCGGCAAACTCTCGCCCACGTAGCGGGCGTAGATCTCGTTCACCGCCGCGAACTCCCCGAGATCGATCAGGTAGATCGTCGCCTTCACGATGCGGTCGAACGAGCTGCCCGCGGCGGAGAGCACGGCGCCGAGGTTCTCGAGCACGCGCTCGGCCTCGGCCCGGGTTCCGCCCGCGACCATCTCGCCCGTCGCGGGATCGAGGCCGATCTGGCCGCTCGTGAAGACGAAGCCGTTCGCGACGACGGCTTGCGCGTAGGGACCGATCGCGCGCGGCGCTCTCTCGGTGGCGATGATTTCTTTCTTCATGGTTCAGCCGAACTGTCTTCTGTGCTCGATCGCTCTGCCGATCGTGACTTGGTCGGCGAACTCGAGATCGCCGCCGTGGGGCACACCGCTCGCGATGCGCGTCACCCGGACGCCGAGCGCGCCGAGCTCGCGCGCGAGCAGGAGCGCGGTCGCCTCGCCGTCCACCGACGGAGGCGTGGCGACGAGGGCCTCGGTGACCTTCGCGCCGTCCGCGCTGGTCTCGCCGAGCACGCGCGCGCGGAGCTTCTCGAGGCCGAGATCTTCGCGCGTCACGCCGTCGAGCGGCGAGAGCAGCTTGCCGAGCACGAAGTAGCGCCCCCGCATCGAGCCGCTGCGCTCGATCGCGAGCAGATCCTGCACGCGCGCGACGATGCAGAGGAGCGTCGCGTCGCGCCGCGCGTCGCGGCAGATCGAGCAGAGCGGCGGGCCGCCGGCCTCGGACGTCTCGGCGATGTGTCCGCACTCGACGCAAGGACGCACGAACGCGCGAAGCTCCGCGAGCTCTCGCCCGAGCTCGCGCGCGGTGCTCTCGTCGCCCGTCACCAACGAGAGCGCGTAGCGCTGCGCCGTCTTCTCTCCGACGCCAGGGAGGCGCGAGAGAAGCTGGATCACCCGAACGAGTCGATCCGGGAACATACGGCGGAGGTCCCTCTGGGTGGTCCCGTCGAGGGCTCAGAGGCCGGGGATCTTGATGCCGCCGGTGACCTTGTTGACCTCGGTGTCGACCTTCTTGTCGGCCTCGTCGAGGGCGGCGTTCGTCGCGGCGACGATCGAGTCGAGCGTCATCTCGAGACCTTCGGCCGCGAGGAACTCGGGATCGATCGTGATGCTCCGGACCTTGCCTTCGCAGGTCACCACGACCTTCACCTTGTCGCCGGCGGCAGCGCCGGAGACCTCGGTGTCCTTGAGGCCGGCCTTGACCTCTTCGATCTTGCGCTGCACGCGCGCCGCTTGGCGCATGAGCTCGTTCATTCCACCGCGAAACTGCATAGCGGGCGCATCCTCGCCAAAAACCCCCCCCGCCGCAACATGAGAAGTGCGCGGCGGGCGGGGTTTTCCGGGGGCTCTCGGCGGGATCGGCGAAAACCGGAGAGAGGGGTGCTATGAGGTACGTCCGCGCATGAGCTACGTCGTCCTCGCCCGCAAATGGCGTCCGCAGTCCTTCGACGATCTCGTCGGGCAGGAGCACGTCGCGCTGACCCTCGCGAACTCGATCGCGCAGGAGCGGGTGGCGCACGCCTTCCTCTTCACCGGCGTCCGCGGCGTCGGCAAGACCACGAGCGCGCGCATCCTGGCGAAGGCGCTCAACTGCGAGAAGGGACCGACGGCGAAGCCGTGCCTCGCGTGCAGCGCGTGCACGGAGATCGCCGCGGGCGTCGACCTCGACGTGCTCGAGATCGACGGCGCGACCTACACCGGCGTGAACGACATCCGGCAATTGCAGGAGTCGCTGCCGTATCGCCCCAACCGCGATCGCTTCAAGATCTACATCGTCGACGAGGTCCACATGCTGTCGAACAGCGCGTGGAACGCGTTCTTGAAGACGCTCGAGGAGCCGCCTCCGCACGTGAAGTTCATCTTCGCGACGACCGAGGTGCACAAGGTCCCGATCACGATCTTGAGCCGCTGCCAGCGCTACGACTTCAAGCTGATCGGCGCGCAGGCGATCGCGGCGCGGCTCCGGCACGTCCTCGACGCGGAGAAGATCGAGGCCGACGACGGCGCGCTCTCGATCCTCGCGCGCGAAGCGGCCGGCAGCATGCGCGACGCGATGAGCCTGCTCGATCAGGTCATCGCCTGGGCGGGTCCCGGGCAGAGGCTGACGAGCGAGGCGATCTCGCGCGTGCTCGGCGTCGCGGATCGATCGATGCTCGGCAAGCTCTCGGCCGCGCTCGTCGACGGCGACGCCGGCGGGTGTCTCGGCGTCGTGGGCGAGCTCGCCGAGCAGGGCTACGACATGGTGCACGTGACGCGCGATTTCCTCGCGCACCTGCGTGACGTGGTGGTCGCCAAGGTGGCGCCCGACGCGCGCGCGCTCGTCGACGTGGCCGACGCCGAGCTCGCCGAGATCAAGGAGCTCGCGGGGCGCTCTCAGGTCGACGACCTCACCCGACTGCACCAAGGTCTCTCCCGCTCGTTCGACGACATCGCGCGCTCGCTCGTTCCGCGCGCCGCGCTCGAGATGACGCTCGTGCGCCTCGCGCGCCGCCCGCCCCTCGTCCCGATCGACGAGCTCGTGCGCAAGCTCGCCGATCTGGAGCACCGCCTCGGCACGGGCGGGGCGGGGCAGGGGCCCGTGCAAGGTGGCGGGGGCGCCGGGCGCGGCACGCCTCCCGCGCGAGGGGACGGGCGTCAGGGATCGCCACCGGCGCGCGGCGCGAGCGTCGCGGCCGACGACCGATCGGCGGAGCCTCCAGCCGCGGGCGCAGAGGCGTCGCCACCTCCCTCCGCCGAGCCGCCACGGAGGTTCGTCGAGCCGCCGCGCTTCGAGCCGCCGCCGCGTCGCGCGGAGGAGTCGCGCAGCGTCGAAGAGAATCCGCCTGCGACCCAACCCTCGCGCGCCGCGCCGGCCGTGCGGGACAACCCGAACCGCTTCGTCCCGCCTCCGTTCGCGGGACGCATGGCCGAGGGAGACGGCGCGCCGGGCTCGGCGCGCGCGCCCGCGTCCGCCGCCGCGCCGTCGACGCCGCCTGGCTCGATGCCTCCGCCGTCGGCGCCGCCGCCGAGCGCCTTCGCGGGACGTCCCGCGCTCCCGCCGCTCTCCGCCGACGAGCTCGATCGGCTGCGGCGCTTCGGTGACATCGTCGAGCGCATCCGCGACAAGCGACAGCGGCTCGCCCCCGTGTTCGAGCGCGCCCACGTGCTCGCCATCGGCGCCGAGAAGCTCTCGCTCGGGTTCGAGGCGCGGAGCTTCGAGGCCGGCCAGCTCGCCTCCGACCCCACGGCGCGCGACGTTTGCGTCGAGGCCGCGCGCGAGGTCCTCGGCGCCGAGGTCGAGGTCGCGCTCGAGGAGGTCGCCACGGGGACGAGCGGCGTCACGCTCTCTCGGCTCTACGGGGAGATCCGGCGCGCGCGTCGCGCGGCGGTCGACGAGAGCATCCGCAAGCACCCGCTCGTCACGGCCGCGCTCGATCTGCTCGGCGCCGAGCTGCGCGACGTGAAGCTCCCGCCCGAGATCGACGCCGCGCCGATCTCGGCCGCGGAGCTCGGCCGCTGACGCGCCGAGCGCCGCGTCCTCGAGACGCGCGCCGAGCGCTCGCTGGTGCGCTCAGTGCGCCGCGAGGACCTCTTCGATCGAGTCGAAGCGGCTCGGCGATCCGGAGCCGAAGTGCATCAGCCGATCGCCCGTGTCGAGCCACGCCTCGTGGAAGCGATTGTCGCCCGACTGGATGCGCACGAGTCGGTCGCCCCCGTTGAACGACCAGTGTCGTCCCCACGGGCCCACGTGCTCGATCTTCGCGCCGTAGCGCGTCTTGATGTGAAACTGCTCGCTCGGGATGTCCCACGAGCCGTCGAGCACGAACTCGATGACCTGCCAGTGGTTGCCCGACGGCAGGACGCCCTGATCGATGTAGAGCCCCGAGTCGTTCGGGAGGCCGAACGCCATGCAATGCGGGAGGGCCGACGCGGCGCGCGCGAGCGAGCCGTTGTCGCCGGACTCGTGGTGCATCCGGACGACCACGTTGCGCGCGATGCCGAAGCCGTCGGTGTCGACCCCCGGGGCCGTCGCGTGCGCGAACAGGTGCTCCGCGAGCTGATCGGCGCCGGCGCTGAAGCCGACCGTGAGCAGACCCCGCGCCTGTCGCTCGTGCAGGATGCGACCGAACTTGCCCCACTCCCCGTCGAAGCGGTGGCCGAGGTTCTTGTAGCGCCACATGCCGGTGCGGCTGTTGCCGCCGCCCAGGATCACGACCTCGCTCGTGTAGAGGTAGTGCCAGAGCAGATCGACGTCCTCGCGCGAGAGGCTCTGGCTCCAGAAGAACGGCACGGCCTCGAGCCCGTAGCGCTCGTAGAAGTCGAAGTACCAGCGGAACGTGCCCCACTCGTAGTCCTGCCGCTCGTGCTCGTTGCCGCCGCGCGGCGGCGCGCTCATCGGCAAGAAGAGGATGCGCTTGTTGTCCCAGCCCCGGAGGGCGCGCTGCACGATGAAGTGGTTGTGGAGGTACTCGGAGCGGTTGTGCGAGCTGTAGAGGAGGCCGGTGCCGTGCATGGGAGCCCACTCGCACGAACCGGTCGCCAACGAAATGAAAACGTGACCTCGGCCCGATCGAGGCGCGCCCTCAGCCCGCGGACGACAGCGCGTGGGCGACGCTCCGCTTCACGATGTCGCAGAGCTCGTCCAGATCCGCGAGCGGGATGTTGAGCGGCGGCGCGAGGTACACCACGTCGCCGAGCGGCCGGAGGTAGGCCCCGAGCTCGCGCGCCTTCGCGCTCGCGCGCCAGCCGAGCCCGCCGAGGTAGCTCGCGTCGGACGCCAGATCGATCGCGCCGATCATGCCGATCGCGCGCGGTCTCAGGGCCTCGGGGTGGGCCGCCGCGATGGCCTCGAACGTCTCGCGGATGCGCCTCGATCGCTCGGCGACCCCCTCGACGACGCGCTCTTCGTCGTAGACGCGGAGCACCTCACGCGCGACCGCCGCCCCGAGCGGGTGGCCGCAGTAGGAGTGGCCGTAGAAGAACGCGCGCTCCGGGGCGCCGAGGAACGCGTCGAACACGCGCGAGGTGGCGAGCGTCGCGGCCATCGGCAAGATGCCGCCCGAGAACCCCTTCGCCGTGCAGAGCAGGTCCGGCACGATGCCCGCCTGCTCCGACGCCCAGAACGTCCCCGTGCGCCCGTAGCCGGTGAACACCTCGTCCACGACGAGCAGCACGTCGAGCTCGCGCGTGAGCTCGCGCACCCTCCGGAGGTACGAGGGATCGTAGATCCACATCCCGGCCACGCCCTGGACGATGGGCTCCAGCACGACCGCCGCGATGCTCTCGTGTTCCTTTCGCAACAGGGTCTCGATGGCCTCGAACGCGCGCGCGTGGTCCGGGCCCGCTCCGGCCGGCGTGGGCACGTGCACGCACTCCATGAGCGCGCTCGCGTAGGGGCGGCGGAACACGTCGATCCCGAGGAGGCTCGTGACGCCGAGGGTCTCGCCGTGGAAGGCGCCGTCGAGCGCGACGAAGCGCCGCTTCTCGGGCCGCCCCTCGTTGACGAAGAGCTTCAGCGCCATCTTGATGGCCGCCTCGATCGCGGTCGACCCGTCGTCGCTGTAGAAGACGTGCTTCATCCCCGCGGGTGCGCGCTTCGAGATCTCCTCGGCGAGCGCGGCGGCGGGCTCGTTCGTCGCCCCGGCGAGCGAGGCGTGGCAGAGCTTCGCCGCCTGGTCCGCGAGGGCCCCGACGAGCCGCGGGTGGTTGTGACCGAGCGACGCGAGCCACCAGCTCGAGGTCGCGTCCAGGTAGCTCCTGCCGTCGGCGTCGAAGAGGCGCGAGCCCTCGGCGCGCACCACGACGAGCGGGTCGGTCTCCGCGATGT
This sequence comes from uncultured Polyangiaceae bacterium, assembly GCA_964467935.1. Classification (GTDB taxonomy): domain Bacteria; phylum Myxococcota_A; class Polyangia; order Polyangiales; family Polyangiaceae; genus CAYYKK01. The sequence goes on along the minus strand of CAYYKK010000020.1, from coordinate 20,430 downwards.
AGCGCGCCATCGGCGTGTAGGGGTGCCAGACGTGGGTCTTGTCGAGGGCGACGATCGCTTCGCGCGAGAGCATGGCTCGACTCTTAGTGCCCGTCGCCCGGCCTGAGAAGCCCCGCGGGCCGAGCTTCGTGCGCGTCCGCCGCGACGCCGCCGCTCGACCGTGGTTCACTCCGCGCGTGACGACCGGCGACGACCCGCTCGACTGCCTCGCGTGCGGTGCCTGCTGCCGCACCGGCGCGGACGGCCGCATCCTCGTGCCCGCGGAGGATCTCGTGCGCTGGCGGCGCATCGGCCGTCCCGAGCTGCTCGACGCGCTGCAGCCCGGGCACTTCGGTGAGATGGCCTTCGCGACGACCCCGGAGGGAGCGTGCGTGCACCTCGGCACGCGCGAGAGCCCCCACGCCTGCCGCATCTACGAGGATCGCGGCACCACGTGTCGCGAGTTCGAGCGCGGGAGCCGCCAATGCCGAGAGTTCCGGCGCGACTTCGGGCTGGATCCGCCGCTCGCGCGCTGATCGAGGGCGCGCGCGCGGCGTCCGCCGGCTCAGCGGCTCTGCGCCTTCTTCGGCGGGAGGCTCGAGATCGTGATCTTCGGCATCGGGAGCGGATCGGGCGCGATCGGCGCCACGCCCTCGCCCCCGCTGTCGGGGATGCTCGATATCGGCTCGCGCTCGGTCCGCGGCGAGTCCGGGATGCTCGAGATGGAGAGCCGCGGCCTCCGGCTGGAGAGCGCCTTCGCGGGCTCGTGCTCGATCGGCAGCACGAGGCTCACGTCCGTCCCGGCCTCCGGCGCGCTGCGGATCACGAGCTCGCCGCCGTGCGCGTCGACCACGCGCGCGACGATCGCGAGGCCGAGGCCGGTGCCGGCCGGGCGCGTCGTGAAGAACGGATCGAGCGCGCGCTTTCGGACCACGGTGTCCATGCCCTCGCCGGTGTCGCGGAACGAGATCACCATGCGCTCGTCGGCGCCCGCGCCCCGTTTCGTGAGCGAGATGGTGAGCGTCCCGCCGCTCGGCATCGCCTGCAGGGCGTTGTTGACCACGTTGTCGATGGCCTGTCGCAAGAGGAGCGGATCGCCCAGGATGCGCCCGACGTGCACGGGCTCCTCGAGCTCGATCGACAGATCCGCGCGCGTCCGCAGGTGCGCCACCGCCTTCTCGACGAGGTCACGGACCTGCACCGCCTGCGCCTCGGGCGCCAGTGGGCGGGCGTAGCGGAGCAGGTCGCCGACGAGCTGATTCAAGCGCGCCGTCTCCTCCTCGAGGATGTGCAGCAGCGTCGTGCGGTCCTCCGCGCCGATCCCCGCATGCCCCAGCGTCGCGACGGCGTTCGTGATGATCGCGAGCGGGTTGCGCACCTCGTGCGCGACCACCGCAGAGAGCTCGCCGATGGCCGCGAGCTGTTCCTTTCGCACGAGCTCGTGCTGCGCCGCTCGCAGCTCCTTGAAGGCTTGCGTGAGCGCCTGGGAGCGATCGGAGAGCTCCTGGGTCTTCTTCACGAGCTTGTCGCGTCGCGCGGTGAAGCGGGCGAGGCGGCTCGCGAAGAGGCCGAGGGTGAACGCGGCGTAGCCGAACGGGGTGAGCATGCCGTCGCGACCCCCGGCGAAGCAGGTCGCGAAGTCGGACGCGGTCGCCACCGAGAGCACCACGGCGCCGAGGAAGGTGGCGAGGCCTCGGCGCGCCGAGACGTAGAGCCTCGCGTAGACCGCGCCGATGCTCACCATGACGAGCACGACGAGGCCGCGGGCGAGCTGCCCGAACGGTGACCAGCGCTCCACGCCTCCTGCGCCGCGGGACGCGAGGGCGCCCGTGAGGGCGAGGACCGCGAGGAGCGAGAAGGCCACGTAGGCGAACGCGACGACGCCACGCGGGATCGCCGGGCGCTCCGCGACGAGCACGAAGTGCAGGAGCAACGGCGCGGCGACGAGCTCGGAGGCGATCGCGAGCGACCAGGCCGCGTCGGAGGGAGGCACCGTGAGCTCGCGCCAGGTCGTCGCGAGACCGAAGACGGCGAGCGAGAGCGCGAACGACCCGAGGAGGATCTCTCCCCGCTCCGTGAGCTTCATTCGCGTCGCCCACGCCGCGTACGCGAAGGTCGCGACGTAGATCGCGCTCCAGGCGGCGAAGAAACCGGCGACGAACAGGGGATTCACTTGGGTCGGCTCCCCTCCCAAGAACGCGAATCATGACAGGACCGTCGTCCGAAGGCCACTCGAACGGTGCGGAGGCGGGCGCACGCGCGGCGTGCGCTCGGGGACGAGACCCGAGTAGGATGCGCTCGTGCCCCAACGAAAGCGCTACCTCTTCGTGTGCGTGAACAAGCGGCCCGTCGGATCGCCCAAGGGCTCGTGCGCCACGCGCGGCTCCGAGGCCCTGCACGCGGCGCTGAAGGCGGAGGTCGCGGCGCGCGGTCTCGCGAAGACCGAGGTGCGCGTCTGCAGCTCCAGCTGCACCGACGTCTGCTGGGCGGGCCCCGTCGTCGCGATCTCGCCCGACGGCACCTTCTACGGCCGCGTCCAAGAGAGCGACGTCGACGAGATCGTCACGGCGCTCGCGAAGGGCGAGGTCGTCGAGCGCCTCCTCCTCGGGCCGCTCGAGTTCGACCAGTCCACCGCGGGCCCGATGCTCCCCGAGCGAGAGGTGCCCGAAGCGACGGCCGAGCGAAAGCCCTGACGGTGAGGCTCGCGCTGGGGGCGCGGCTCACGGCGATCGGCTTCTCGTTCGAGGAGACCCTCTCCGGAGCCTTCTACCCGCGCGAGGCGCCTCATCGACACGCGCCGGTCGTCGTCACGCTCCGCGCGACGGCGCCGAGCCTCCGGGCGTTCGTGTCGACCTGGAGCCTCTCGGTCGACGGCGCGATCGAGGCGCCCGGGATCGCCTCGCGAGCGCGGGTCGCGGGCTCGATCGTCCACGCGCGCTCGGGCGGTCGGCCGCTCGCGAGCTATCGCCTCGCCTTCACCGACGATCGGGGCGAGCCCGTCACGCTGCTCCTCGTGAAGCGCCTCGTGCCGCGCCACCCCTACGCTTCGTGGACGGTGCTGACCGGCTCGTTCCGTGACGCCGGTGACGCCCGGCTCGCCGAATGCGTCGTGCGCTTCGATGCGCGCACCGATCTCGCCGCCTATCTGAGGAGCTTTCGGCTGCGACGTCCGGATCTCGCGCGCGACTGACGACCTGTCGCTCGGGCCCGTCGCCGCGCTATGGTGAGGATCGGAGATCGAACGTGAACAGGCTCGAACCCGCCTCCTCTCTCGTCCTCGTCGTCGACGTCCAAGAGCGCCTCGCGTCGGCGATGCCGGAGGACGCGATGCGATCCCTCCTGCGCGCCTCGTCGGTGCTCGTCGAAGCGGCCGCGACGCTCGGCGCGGGCCTCCTCGCGACCGAGCAGTACCCCGCCGGCCTCGGGCGGACGGTGCCCGCGCTGCGCGCAGAGCTCGAGCGCACCGAGACGCGGATCCTCGAGAAGGTCGCGTTCTCGGCGGTCGAGGCCGCCGGCTTCGCGGAGGCCCTCGCCGCGCGCTCTCCGAAGAGCGTGATCGTCGTCGGGATGGAGACGCACGTCTGCGTGTTTCAGACGGTCCGCGAGCTCGTCGCGCGCGGGCTCGACGTGCACGTCCCGGTCGACGGCGTGGCCTCGCGCCGTGAGGACCATCGCGAGGCCGGGATCGGCCTCTGCCGCGTCGCCGGGGCGACCATCACCACGATGGAGACCGTGGTCTTCGACTGGTTGCGCAGGGCGGGGACGGACGAGTTCAAGAAGCTCTCGAAGCTCATTCGCTGATGCATCAGCGCTTCTTCACGCGCAGCGTCATGTCGATGACCAGCTTGTCGGTCTTCACGTCGGACTCCGGCTCGACGTCGGCGACGAAGCCCTGCGAGCGGTGGTACTCGCGGATGCGGTCGATGTCCGCGGCGATGACCGATCGGTTGAAGATGCCGTGCTCGGGCGTCGTCCAGAAGCGCTTCTTGTAGTCACTCTCGCGATCGAGCAGATCGCCCGCGAAGTGCACCGCGCCGATCTTGTACACCGGCCCCTCGTCGATGGTGATGGCGAGATCGAGCCCTTCGCCGGTCTCGGACACGACCGGCGGATGCACCCGCGCGTTGATCATCCCGTGATCGTAGTAGTACGCGGTCGCGACGATCACGTCGCGGTCGAGCGCCTCTGCGACCAGCGGCGCGCCCTCGTGCGTCACGAACAGCCGGGTGATCTCGCCCGCGCGCGTCGCGGCGATCCCCGGGAAGGTGATGCTCCTCACGACGGAGCGCGGGCCGAGGTCGACCTCGAACACGAGCTCGGGGCCGTCCTCGTCGCGCGCCTCGGTCCGCGTCTTCGTCGTCGCGTGCCGATATCCCTGATCGGCGAGGGCGCGCTCGAGCTTCCGCTCCACCTCGTGGATGGTGACGACGTCGAGCTGCGCTGGGCTCGGCAGGAAGTCCGCTTCGCTCCCGATCCCCGCCGACCCGATCCCGTCGATGCGCGCCCCCGTGAATCGGCCGAGCGTCGTCACCTCGTAGGCGAGCACGACCCCGCCCGGGGCGAGCTCGCGCGCGACGACGACGTCCTCGATCCGACCCGTGTCCCAGATGCGATGGATGTCCGCCGCGACCGTGCGATCGTTCACCTGGACCCCCGGCTTGCTCTGGATCGCGGCGCAGAGCTCCGCGGCCTTCTTCGCGCCTCGCACCTCGACGCGCACGACGGGCGCCGTGGTCGGGTCGAGCGGCTCCGGCGCCGTCGACAGCGTCGCGATCTCGGCGCAGACGGACCCGCTCGGCGGAGGGCGCGCCGGCTCCGGCGTCTTCGTCACGATCGCGCGCGGCGCCGCCGCGCAGCCGGCGAGCGCGCCCGCGGCGAGCACGTACGCCGCGAGCCGAGGGGGGAGCGGCCTCGCGCTCACAGGCGGACCTCGACGTACGTCTCTCGTCGCAGCTCCGCGATCCACACGGCGTGCTCGGTCTCGAGGCGCTTCATCCACTCCTCGCTCGTGATGCCCGGCGAAGACGTGGTCCGCGGCGTGATGATCGTCTGGAGCACCTTGTAGTGGAGCAATTGGTGCCGCAGCTCGTCGCGGTACTCCGCTTCGGTCATGCCCGAGTCGGCGACCAGCTTGAGGAGCCCCGCGTGGTCGAGCGAGTTCGTCTTCGCCACCTCGGCGAACGCCGCGTCGATCTCCGGCTCCTTCACCGTGATCGCCTTCTTCGGCGCGGCGTCCTCCTCGAGGAGGCGCGCGATGTGACGCTCGAGCACTTGGCGATCGACCTTGTGCTCGGCCTCGATGCGCTCGGCGAGCGGGAGCGAGGCATACACGCGCTTCTCGTACGCGCCGCTCCGCTGGATCTCGCTGAGGAGGATGATCCTCCGGCCGACGACGCCGACCACGCGATCGACGATCGACCTCCGCGCCGGCGCGTCGACGGGCGCAGCCGGCTTCTCCCAGAGCGGCGTCCGCGGCGGAGGCTTCGGCGTCACCCTCGGCGGCGCGCCGTCCTTCGGCGCGGCCGCCGTCGCTCCGCTGGGAGCGTCCGCCAGCGCGGGTGAGGCGAGCGAGAGGATCACGAGCGCGACACGAGCGAGGGGGGCCTTGCGCACGGACCCATCGTACCGCGACGCCCGCGTCCGCGCCCCAGCTCAGACGGTCGCCGTCTCTCGCGACGCCGTCGACCCGTCGGTCACCGGGCGGGCGGCGCCGTCGAGCACACCCCGGAACGCGCTCCGGTACGACCAGGCGAGGTAGATCCCCGCGAGCATCACGAGGACCGGGATGGCGAGCCCGCTCGGCGCGAGGAACGCATGGAAGGCGACGATGTTCACGACCACCGGCGCGAGCAGCGTGAGCGCGAGCGGGACGAAGCGTCCGCTGAGGAGCAGCGCCCCCGCGGCGACCTCGGTGCCCTTGATGAGCGGGAACATGTAGCGCGTGGCGGCGAGGGCCCCGACGAAGTCCGCGGGTGCCCCCGACATCGGCGGCTGCGGCAGGAAGTGGAAGAACCCGTTCAGTCCGAAGACGAAGAACACGAGGCCGAGGAAGATGCGCGCGACGGTGGGCAGCTTGTTCGTGAGGCTTTGCATGACGTCTCTCCTGGGCGTCACTCTGAGTCTGTTGCTTCGAATGGGCTAGATCGGGCATAAGGAACAAACTGTTGCCATGGATGCACCGTTCTACGATCTGAACCACGTCGACACCTTCGTCCGCGTCGTCGAAGCGCAGAGCTTCACCGCCGCGGCGAAGGCGCTCGGAGTCCCCAAGTCGACGGTGAGCCGCCGCGTGAGCGCGCTCGAGGAGTCGCTCGGCGTACGACTGCTCCGTCGCACGACGCGCAAGCTGAGCCTGACCGAGGCGGGCACGTCGTACTTCGATCGGGCCTCGCGCGCGCTCAGCGCCATGTACGAGGCGAGCGTGGCTGCCTCCGACGCGGACGCGGAGCCGCGCGGCACGGTCCGCATGACGGCGCCGGTCGATCTCGGCGTCGAGATCCTCGCCGACTTGCTCACGCGGTTCGTGGCCGAGTACCCGGCGATCCAGATCGATCTCGCGCTCACCGCCCGCCGCATCGACCTCGTCGAGGAGGCGTTCGACCTCGCGCTGCGCGCCGGTCGCCTCGACGACTCGTCGCTCATCGCGCGGCGCGTGGGGTCGACCGGAGGCGCGCTCTTCGCCGCGCCTTCCTACCTCGAGCGCGCGGGCGTGCCGCGCAAGATGAGCGATCTCGCGCGGCACGCGTTCGTGATGTTTCGCCCGCGACAAGGGCAGGTCGAGCTCTCGCTCGAGGGGCCGAAGGGGCTCGAGCACGTCACCGTCACGGGGCCGCTCGGCGTCGACGACTTCTCGTTCGTGCGCCGCGCGCTCCTCGCCGGCGCCGGGATCGGCCTCTTGCCGACGATGTACTGTCAGGCGGAGCTCGCGCGGCGCGAGCTCGTCCGCGTGCTGCCGAAGCACTACTGGAAGAGCGCCGGCCTCCACGTGGTGTACCCCTCGGGCCGCTACGTCCCCCAGCGGGTCGCGCTGCTCCGCGACTTCCTCACCCGCGAGCTCTCCGCCCTCGAGGTCTCCTGCACGGGCAAGCACACCGAGTGACTCGACCGGGTGAGCTCGGCCCGGGCGCGTCGAGCCCGAGTCGGCGCGATCGCCGGCGGGCGACGCGTCAGTTGACGCGCACCATGCCGCGCCAGAGGTGCCCGGTGTTCATGTCGAGGTTCGCGAGCAGCGAGTAGTGGTAGCTCGTGCCCTTCTTCGCCGTCGCCGAGACCTGGATGCTCATCGTCAGCTTGTCGCCGTTGTCGCACGTGCTCTTGTCGAACGTGATGCCGAGGTTCTGCGGCGAGTTCGCGTGCGCCGTGACGGTCATCGCGTTCGGCAGCGCGCCGAACGAGTAGCAGTCGACCTCGACGTCGACCTTGTCGCCGGGGTGCGCGTCCACCACGTCGTGCACGATGCCCGCGTTGAAATAAGGGATCGCGCTGGTCGGATCGGGGATCGGGATGCAGGGTTGATCACCGAGCTTCGCGTTGTGGTTCGACCACGATCGCGTGAGCGAGTAGGTCGCCTCGGTGACGGGGCTCACCATCGAGCAGAGATCGGCGTTCTCGCCCCCTGCCACCGTCCAGGCGTTGTCGCCGAGCATCGCGTAGCCGGGCGTGAACGGGTGCGGATCGGTCGACGCCTCCGTGAGCTCGTGGCTCGCCGTCTCCGTGAGCTGGTCGAACCCGCCGCAGCGATTGACGACGGCGTATTGGGTCGTCACGTGTCCGCCGCCGAAGCTCGCCTCGATCGCGCTGTGGTAGCCGAGGAACGCTTGGCAGCTGTCTCCTCCGCCGAGGCCGCTCAGGGTGATCGTCGTGCTCGCCGGGAAGTAGAGCGCGTAGATCGTCTGCGTCGTCGGCGCCGGCAGCGTGCCGTCGGTGATCTTCGCCTGGAGCCACGCCTCGACGTCGCCGTCGCTCATCGCCGCCGGAGGCGCGTCGGGGACGCGGACGTGCCCGCCGCCCTTCGCCGGGCCGACGCCGTACTCGCCGTTCACCGTCGACCACCAGGTCAGCTCGCCGATCGCGTCGCCGAACGCCTCGATCGCGTCGACGAGCGTGTCGTTCGGAAAGGTGACGGTCACGATCACGGGGTCGCTGAGGACGCCGCCGCCGTGGTTCGGCATCACCGGCATCGACGGGTGATCGGCCGGGTACGTGACGGATCCTCCGGTCGAGGTGGTCGTGGTCTGCGGCGCCTCGGGCGCGATCGGATCGGTCGCGGGCGTCGGCGCCTCTTGCGGCGAGAGCACCTCGGGGCTCGCGCAGGCGGCGAGCGCGGCCGGGAGGATCGTCATGACGGAGAGGATGAAGCTTCGGCGCATGTTCGACTCCTGGGCCGGGCGATCTCCTTACCCTCGCGGCGCGCCGTCCGGAAGTGCCGAAGGGAATGCCGTCGTCGCGAGGGAGTTCTTTGTTGCTAGATTCCGGCCCATGACCGATCCCGCCTCCGAGGCCGCCACGGCCGATCCGCTCCCCCCCGACGCGCCCACGGTGCTCGTCGTGGACGACGAGCCGTCGAACCTCGCGTCGATCGAGAAGATCTTCCAGAAGGACGGCATGCGGGTGCTCACCGCGGACAGCGCCCGCGCGGCGCTCGAGCTGCTCCGCAGCCACCGCGTCGAGGTCGTCCTCACCGATCTGCAGATGCCCGCGGTCAGCGGCCTCGAGCTGCTGCGCGCGATCAAGCAGATGTCGCCGGACGTGGAGGTCGTGATGATGACCGCGTACGGAACGGTGGAGACCGCCGTGCAGGCGATGCGCGAGGGCGCGTACGACTTCGTCGAGAAGCCGCTCAAGCGCGTGACGATCGTGAAGAGCGTCCGCAAGGCCGCCGAGCGCAGGAGCCTCACGATCGAGAACCGAGAGCTGAAGCAGGAGCTCAAGGTGCTCACCGGACGGGAGATCGTCGGCTCGAGCCCCGCGCTCCGCCGCGTCCTCGACATCGCGACGCAGGCGGCACCCTCGAGCGCCACGGTGCTCGTCCTCGGCGAGAGCGGCACGGGCAAGGAGCTCCTCGCGCGCTACATCCACCAGCACAGCGCGCGCGCCGCGGCGCCGTTCATCGCCGTCAACTGCTCGGCGATCCCCGAGACCATCCTCGAGGGCGAGCTCTTCGGTCACGAGAAGGGCTCGTTCACCGGCGCCGTCGCGCGCCGCGAGGGGCGCTTCGCGAAGGCGGCCGGCGGCACGCTCTTCCTCGACGAGATCGGCGAGCTGTCGCCGAGCGTCCAGGTGAAGCTCCTGCGCGTGCTGCAAGAGGGTGAGTACGAGCCCGTGGGCGGCGACACGGTGAAGGCCGACGTGCGCATCGTCGCGGCGACGAACAAGGATCTCTCGGCCGAGATGGCGGCCGGTCGATTCCGCGAGGATCTCTACTACCGGCTCAACGTCATCGCGCTCACCGCGCCCCCGCTCCGGACGCGGCGCGAGGACATCCCGCTCCTCAGCGATCACTTCCTCGGCGTCTACTGCAAGAAGAACAACCGCGGCCGGCTCGAGGCCACGCGCGAGGCGCTCGCGCTGCTCATGGAGTACCCGTGGCCGGGCAACGTGCGCGAGCTCGAGAACGTCATCGAGCGAGCCGTCGTCTTGTGCCGCGGCTCGCGCCTCGGCCCGGAGGACCTGCCCGACGCGATCCGCGAGTCCGAGCCGGGCGAGCCGAGCCTCATCAGCTTCAGCGTCGGCACGCCGCTCGACGAGGTTGAGCGGCGGCTCATCCGCGAGACGCTGCGGCACGCGAAGGGCGACAAGAGCGTCGCCGCGCAGCTCCTCGGCATCTCGACGCGCACGATCTATCGCAAGCTCGGCGAGATCGAGGGCTGAAGCGGACGGGCTACTCGGCGCTCTCGGGGGCCGCGTCCGCGTGGGACCCGCCCTTCCCGCCTGCGTCGGTGTCGGTGCGCTCATCGTGTCCGCCGTCCGTCGCGTCGGCGGTGCCGTGGCGCTTGTCCATCCAGACGAGCGCCGCCGGTAGAACGAGCATCGCGGCCAGCAGCGTGCAGACCTCGCCGATGACGGCGACGAGGCCGAGGCTCCGCACCGCGAAGTTCATCGAGCCGAGGAGCGCCAGGTAACCGAGGATCGTCGTCATGCTGCAGAGGACGACCGCCCCGCCCGTCTCGCGCACGGCGCGCAGCGCGCCGCTCCGGCCCTCGCGCACGTAGCGATACACGATGTTCACCGCGTACTCGACGCCGATGCCGAACGTGATCGGGAGCGCGACGAAGTTGAGGAAGTTCAGCTTCACCCGCATCAACACGAGCACGACCGCCATCCACCCGACGCCGACCGCGAGGCCCGCGAGGACGAGCAGCGTCGCACGCCCGCGACGGAACGCCGCCAGCACGACGGCCACCACGGCCGCGAGCGACGCGATGACCGCGACGGGCACGGCCTTGAGCACGGCCGACCACATGTCCGCGTAGATGACCGCGCGACCCGAGCCGAGCACGACGCTGCCGTCGGGGAGGTGCGTCTCCCGATAGGACTCGGCCCATAGGAGCAGGTAACGAGCGTCCTCGGTGAGGTCCGCCTTGGTCGGGCTGATGTAGACGATGCGCCCGCGCGTCCCGTCCGTCTCGGTGAACGTGCGCGCGATGCCCTCGGGGAGGGAGGCCATCGTGATGGGCTCGAGATCCGCGGGCGGGAGATACTTCGCGATCTTGCTCCACGTCTCGTCCTTCAAGAAGCCCTTGCGCTTCGCGCGCTCGATCTTCTCCTTGAGGTGGAGGAGCGTCGGGATCTTCGCCTGCTGATCCTTGGGGACGAAGTCCTCGAGCGCGTAGAGCGCCTCGAAGGGCTTCTTGTCGGGCGGCGCGGCGTCACGCACGGCGTAGAGCGCCTTGCGCAGCGGCTCGACCTGATCGACGCGGTCGACCAGCATCGCCATGCCGTCGGCGCCCACGTAGCCGGTGATGTCGTCGGCGAGCTTCTTGTAGTGCTCCTCCGTCGCGCGGGCCTTCCGATCGTTTCGGAGCTTGCCCATGTCGTACTCCATGGGGTCCTGACGGATGTAGCTCGCGAGCCCCGCGAAACCCGCCAGCGCGAGCGAGACGCCGACGACCGTGATCGCCCGCGGCGCGAGCGGGATGACGTACGCGAACGGCTTGCCGAAGCCCGCGCCCCACGAGCTCCTGAGGCGCGCGAAGAAGCCGCCCTTCTCGGACTCGAGCGGGAAGATGCGCTCGGCCGTCGCGAGGATCGCCGGCAGGCAGACGACCGTCGCGACCCAGCAGAGCGAGATGCCCATCGCGCCGACGGTCCCGAGCTCGCGGAAGCCGCGGAACGCCGTCGTCAGCAGCGACGAGAACGACGCCGCGGACGCCGCGCACGCGCTCGCGGTGGCGACGATCGTCTCCCGGTGCGCGATCGCGAGGCCCTCCTCGAGCTTCACCCCGGTCTTCCGCGCCTCGAGGTAGCGCGCCATGTAGATGACGGCCGGGTTCAGCCCGTTGCCGGCGACGATCGTGAAGACGAAGCTCGTCGCCATGTTGAGGTTGCCGATGACGAGCCTCGTGAGGCCGGCGGTCCACGCCACGCCGAACAGGATCGTGAGCAGCATCACCACGAGGGTGCGGACGCGGAGGTAGAAGAACAGCACCACCGCGGCGATCGACACGACGCCGATGAGGCCGACCTGCGTGAGATCCTCGTTGAGCGCGGTCACCTCGGTGATCCCGCTGTAGAGATCGCCGGCGAACCCGTAGCTCATCTTCGGGTGGTACTTGGCGAGATCGACCTTCGCGATCGTGTCCTTCACGAGGCGCAGCGTCTTCTGCCCTTCGTGGATGTCGCTGCCGAGGACCTTGGACCGGATCGCGACGACGACCGTGTGCCCGTCCGCCGACTCGAAGTAGCCGTCGGGGTATTTCACCCCCATCCCCTCGTCGAGGTGCAGGCGCTTCTTGATCGTCGCTTCGTCGAGCGGTGGCGGGGCCTCGTTCTCGTCGAGGAGCGTCCCGGTCTCTTTGCTCACCTCGTAGTTGAACCTGGCGTCGACGTCGGCCGCGAGCCCCTCGATGTCCTCGCGTGACGCGTAGAGGCCCGCGCGCGGCTCGAGGTACTGGAGCGCGTCGTGGACGCCGTTCTCGGCGCTGCCGACGTAGGGCTCGCCGAGCTTGCGCAGCTCGACGACCAGCGCGTCGCTCGCCGCGCGCAGCTCCTTGCTCGCGCGCGGCTCGCCTGCGGGCACCTCGAGCACGATGAACAGGGTCGATACGCCCGCCGTGCGCGCGGCGACGCGGTGCAGCTCCTTCACGCTCGCGCGTCCGTCCGGCAGGAGGTGCTCGAACCCGCTCTCGACCGTGAGGCCGGAGGCGAGCTTGAGCGCCCCTACCGTGACGAGCAGGGCGGCCGCGAGGATCGCGAGCGGGCGCCTGGCCTGTAGCCGCGCCAGCCAGCGAACGAATCGATCCTTCACCGGACGATCAACGAGAGAGCCGCGAGGAGACGGCGCCGTGCCCGGCCTTCGGCTGGCCGTTGCCCGACTGCGCGTCGTTCGCGGTGCGACGCAGCTTCGCGGCTTGCTTCAGCTCGCCCTCGAGCACCTTCTTCACGCCGTCGCCGAGCGACTTCTCGATGTCGCGGACGCCGTTCATGAGGCGGTGCATGCCGTCGACCTCGACGCTCGCCGCCTGGTCGCTGCCCCACATGGCCCGGTCGAGCGTGATGTGGCGCTCGATGAACGTCGCCCCGAGGGCGATGGCGCCGAACGTCGGCACGAGCCCGACCTCGTGCCCCGAGTAGCCGATCGGCACGTGCGGGTAGAGGCCCTTCAGCGTCTGGATCATGCGGAGGTTCAGATCCTTCACGTCGCAGGGGTAGAGGCTGACCGCGTGCGCGATGAGGAGCTTGTCGGGATCGATGCGCTTCACCGCCGCGTCGATCTGCTCCATCGTCGACATGCCGGTCGAGAGCATGACGGGCCGACCCGTGGCGCGGAGCGCGTCGAGCAGCACGGTGTCGGTCACCGACGCGGACGCGACCTTGTAGCAAGGCGTGTCGAACTGCTCCATGAAGGCGACGGCGTCCTCGTCCCAGCACGACGCGAACCAGTGGATGCCCTTCTCCTTGCAGTGCGCCGCGATGTCCTTGTACTCGTCGACGCCGAACTCGACCTTGTGGCGATAGGCCATGTAGGTCATGCGGCCCCAGGGCGTGTCGCGCTCGATGTCCCATTGGTCGCGCGGCACGCACTTCTCCGGCGTGCGCTTCTGGAACTTCACCGCGTCACAGCCCGCCGCGACGGCGCCGTCGATCATCTTCTTCGCGATGTCGACCGAGCCGTTGTGGTTGATGCCGATCTCAGCGATCGCGTACACGGGTTGACCGTCGCCGACGAGTCGATCGCCGATCTTGACCGTCGCATTCTGGGTGCCATTGGGGCGCATGTCGCTGGACCTTTCCAAGGAGCCTTCGAGCTCCCTTTGCTGCCAATACTTCGGCCGCCATCATGCGGCCCAGAAACCGTTCGTCGAGGGCGCGCTCTTGCTCTCGTCCTCGTGCCTCGCGCGGTCCACGGACAGGCCGCGGCAGCCCTCGAAGCGCCCGACCTAGGCAGGCCCCTCTCGGGACGATACCCGCCCAGTAGGCGAGGTCTCGTCCGCGCGCAAGGCGAGGATCCACTCCGCGAACTCGCGGAACGCGCCGTGCCCTCCCGGGGCCTCGGTCACGAAATGCGCCGCCCTGCGGACCTCGGGCAGGCCGTCGCCCGGGCAGCCGACGAGGCCTTCGGGGTGCACCCTGCGCATGATGGCGAGATCGTTCACGTCGTCGCCGATGTACGCGATCTCCGAGAGCGCCACGCCGCGCGCCTCGAGGATCTCGTCGAGCGCGCGCGCCTTGTCCTTCACGCCGAGGTACGCCGTGATGCCGAGCTTGTCCGCCCGGTGCTGGACGCTCGGCGAGCGCTCGCCGGTGATGATGGCCGACGCGATCTGCGCGTTCCGCAGGCGCTCGACGCCCATCCCGTCGCGGATGGAGAAGCGCTTCATCGCCTCTCCATGCTCCGAGTAGTAGACGCCCGTATCGGTGAGGACCCCGTCGCAGTCGGTGAGGACGAGCTTGATGGAGCGCGCCCTCGACGCGTGATCGCCGGTCGGGGTCCCGCCCGGGCTCACCACGCGGTCCAGCCTCCGTCGACGACGAGGTTCGCGCCCGTCATGTACGACGACGCGTCGCTCGCGAGGAACACGACGGCGCCGCCCATCTCGTGGGGCTTGCCCATGCGATGGAGCGGCGTCTTCTTCGCGTAGCTCTCGATGAAGTACGGCTCCTGACCGTTCTCGATCCCGCCGGGCGACAGCGTGTTCACGCGCACGCCCGCCTCGCCCCAATAGGCCGCGAGGAAGCGGGTGAAGTTGAGCACCGCGCCCTTCGTCGCCGGGTACGACGGCGATTTGTAGAACGTGCGCGTGCCGTCGGGCTTCACGTAGATCGACTGATCCGGGCCGACGATGCCGTAGGTCGAGCCGATGTTGATGATGCTCCCGCGCTTCGCCTTCGCCATCACGGTGCCGAGCACCTGGCACGCGAGGAACATCCCCGTCACGTTCACGTCGAGCGAGCGCTGCCACAGCTCGAGCGGGTAGTTCTCGAACTTCGACAGCTCCGCGCCCGCCTCCGGGCTCTCGAACTTGTCGTTGATCGCCGCGTTGTTCACGAGCGCGTCGAGGCGACCGAAGCGGCCGAGCACCTTGTCGCGCGTCTCGGCGAGCGACGTCTTGCTCGTGATGTCGACGGCCACCGGCAGGAGCTCTCCGCCGGCGGCGCTCGGCGTCCTCGCGATCTCGTTCGCCAGCGCGTGCACCACGCCCTCGTCGACGTCGGCGAGCACGACGTGGGCGCCCGCGTTGCGGAGGGCGAGCACGTGGTGCCGACCGAGGAGCCCCGCCGCGCCCGTGACGATCGCGACGCGGCCCTTGAGCGAGAACGCCTCGGCCGAGCCGCCCCGGTCTTCGTTCGAGGACGAAGCCGCGGCGCTCATCGCGTCGCCTCGCGCGTCGCGGCTTGAGCCGCGGGGGCCTTCGGCTTCATGTTGAAGTTCTCGGTGCGACGGAACACCGGCTCGAGCTGCTTGCCGCGCAGGCTCGACTCGACCTTGCCCTCGGCGAGCGCCTTCGCGAGCTTCGGCAGCACCACGTCGTACGCCGCGAGGATCTTCGCGACCTCCGCGTCGCCGTGGCTGTACGAGACGTTGTGGAAGCCGCCCCAGAGGACGCCCTCGGCGATCATCTCCTGCTGCACGAAGGTCTTCTGCGCGAGCACCGGCGCGCGCTCGTCCTTGAAGGCCATGATGGTGCGCGCGTCGTAGCCGAAGCACGTCGTCGTCGTCAGGCCGGCGCGCTTGGCGGCGGCGAGGTAGCCCTCGCGGAGCTTCTTGCCCTGCTCGGCGAGCACCTCGGGGACCTTGTGTTCGCGGAGCGTCTCGATGGTCGCCTTCGCGGCCGCGAGCGACAGCGCCTCGCCGCCGAAGGTCGTGAAGAAGAAGACGTCCTTCTCGCAGAGCCTCATCACGTCGGCGCGGCCGGAGAGCACGCTGATGGGCATGCCGTTCGCGATCGCCTTCGAGAAGCACGCGAGATCGGCGCGCACGCCGAACGCCTCCTGCGCGCCGCCGAGCGCGAGGCGGAAGCCGGTCCACATCTCGTCGAAGACGAGGAGCACGCCGCGCTTGTCGCAGAGCTCGCGCAGGCCCTCGAGGAAGCCGGGCTTCGGCGCCTCGAACACCATCGGCTCGAGGATGACGCACGCCGTGTCCTCGTCGATCGAGTCCTCGACCGACTGGAGATCGTTGAATCGGATCGTGTACGTGAGATCCTGCGTCGCCTTCGGGATGCCCGCGTTGCGATCGGTCACGCCGATGTACCAGTCGTGCCAGCCGTGGTAGCCGCAGCAGAGCACCTTGTCACGCTTCGTGAACGCGCGGGCGAGCCGCACCGCGGCGGTCGTCACGTCGCAGCCCGTCTTCGAGAAGCGGACGCTCTCGGTGTGCGGCACGACGTCGCGCACGAGCTCGGCGACCTCGACCTCGAGCGGGTGCATCAGCGAGAACGTGATGCCGTCGGCGAGCTGGCGCTTGATGGCCTCGTCGACCGCGGGGTAGCAGTAGCCGAGCGACAGCGGGCCGACGCCCATCGTGAGGTCGACGTACTCGTTGCCGTCGACGTCCCAGACGTGGCTGCCCTGGCCACGCGCGAGGTACTTCGGCGCGACGCCCTCCGTCCACTGGCCCGGCCCCTTCGCGAGGGTCTGCGTCCCCGCGGGGATGAGCCCCTCGGAGCGCTTCCAGATCGCGTTGGACTTCTCGATGACGGGGTACTTGGTCTCGCTCATGGCTCTCTCCCTCGCAGACACTTCTTGCAGGCGCTCGGTTCTAGGCGTTCTTTGCGGGCTCGCGACCGGTGCGGGCGCTCTTCGATGGGCCCGGCTTCAGGGTGCGCGTCGCGTCTCGGCTGCCGTGACGGTCTTGAGCTCGCCGAGGTGATTTCGGTACCAGTTCACGCCCGCGTACTTCGCGTTGAGCTCGTAGATCGCAGGCTCTCGCTCGAGCAGGGCGAGGATGTCGCCGAGCGTGAAGATCGGTCGCTCCTTCGTGTAGAGCGCGTCGTAGACGGCGCGGATGAGCTCGTAGTCCTCGCGGTAGTCGATCGTGAACCGATGCGACATCGAGAGGTCTCGGCCCGTCTCCCACCTGACGTCGTGGAGGCGGAAGCGCTCGGGCTGCTCCCAGAAGAACGGCGTCGTGTGCTCGCGCTCGAGCGGGCGCGTCGCCTCGCGATCGGCGAGCGCGAGCAGGTCGGTCGAGAACACCTCCACGTCGTTGCCGTCGGGGTAGGTCGCGGGGTGGAGGTTCGACACGAAGTCGAACGGCGCGCCGCTCGCGGCCGCGTCGAGGTACGCGCCGAGGACCCGATCGATGACCGCCGGATCGATGAGCGGGCAGTCGCTCGGGATCTTCGCGACGACGTCGGCGCCCGCCTCGCGGGCCGCTTGGAGGTGCCTCGAGAGGAGATCGGTCGGGTGGCCGCGCACGACCCGCACGCCGATCCGCGATCCGAGCTCGGCGACCTGATCGTCGCTCGCGTCCGTGGTGGTCGCGAGCACGACCTCGAAGGGCGTCTTCGCCGCCTGGACGCGCTCGATCATCCGTGTGAGCAGCGGCGCGCCCGACAGCGGCAGGTGGATCTTCCCGGGGAGCCGGGTCGATCCGGTGCGCGCCTGGACGACGACCGCGAGCTTCATGCGTGGACCTCGGGCAGCTCCCTCGTGCGCCGCGTCTCCTCCGCGCGCGTGTCCATGCGCCGCTGCGCCTCGCCGGGCGCGAGATCGCCGAGCAGCTCCCGCGCGACGTCCGCGATGTTCTTCGCGCCGCTCTTGTTCTGGAGCGGCAGGAGACGGTGCAGCTCCTCGGTCGGGAAGAAGGAGTGGACCTCCTTGCCGAGCGCGGTGCCCACGTAGGCGACCGACGAGTACGTGCAGATCAGCACGTCGCAGTTGGCGACCATCTCCTCGGCGCTGCCGGTCGCGTAGACGAGCGCGCCCGGGGCCCACTGGTTGATCTCCTTCGTCGCGCGGTCGACCTTCTCGTTCGGGTGCAGCTTGAAGATCAGCTGCCGACCGTTCGCGATCTTCTTCGCGCGCTCGATGAAGCCCTTGCGGTCCTCCCACCAAAAGACTTCACGTGTATCGGAGGTGCAACAGAGCACGTATCCCTTGTGGGGGAAGTCGTTCTGTCGGTAGCGCTCGCAGTTGTCGAAGTTCGGGATGCCCGTCACGACGAGCTTCGAGCGGTCGGCGCCGCGACGCGCGAACTCGTCCTTGTAGCCCTCGCTCGCGCAGCACATCTTCGTGTATTGGCCGGAGAGCCCGAAGGTGCTCGTCCCCGCCATCCAGCCCGGGAGGAGCCGATAGCCGGCGACCTTGAGCCGATCGTAGACCGGGTAGAAGAGGCTCGGCGGATCGGTCATGCCCTCTTGCACGAGGATGACCTTCTTGCCCCAGAGCTTGGAGGGGCGGACGAGATCGCTGCACTGGAACGCGAGGTCGAAGTCGTCCTTGTGACCTTTGTACTCGATCGGCAGATCGTGCTTCTCGAGGTAGTCCTGCGCGCGCTTCGACAGCGGCCGGCCGCCGATCGTCGCGTCGAGCGCGCCGATTCGCTTCAAGAAGTCGAAGTCGAAGTTCCCGAAGTACGTCGAGAAGACGTGCTCGTACTCGCCGAGCTCGCGGGAGATCTGATGCATCTGCGTCGTCTGGTTGATCGAACCGCAGATGAACAAGATCTTCTTCTTGCGCCGAGACGCCATGAACGACTCCGAAGCTCTGGGCGTTTGTCGCCCGGGGGGTGGGCCCCGAATGCGGGACCCGTATAGTCCGTCACCGACGATTCGCAAACCGTGGCGGCGGGCTCGCTGCGGGTTCTCTACGCCCCACAACGGTGACCAGTTCGTCCTCTGAGACTGGGGCGGCCGTCGAGCACCACCCGTGACCCGCGGCGACGCGCCGGGGTGGATACGAGGATTCGAGGGTCGTCATAGTCAGCGGTCTTTCGGGGAACCATTAAGAAGTGCGACTCACTATCGGGCCTCCTCGAGCGCTCGCGCGCCCTCGGCGCCCCTCTGCGCCTACTTCAAAATGGGTTGCAGTAGCAAATTGAAGACCTCCGCTCGGCGCTCCTCGGCGCCCTCCGCGGGCTCAACCTCGCGATTTCAGCTCGCGGGGGCGCTCTTCGAGACCGGGGCCTTCGTGAGGAGAGGGGCGCCGCGCCTGCCGAGGAACAGAAGGACGTAGCCCACCACGATCCAGAAGAGCTCCTTCGCCCGCTTCACGAGGACGAAGGCAGCGCCGAGCGTCGCAAGGTGCGTGCCGGAAAGAGCGTCGAACATCGTGATGTACCCCGCGTCCTGCGCCCCGACCCCCGCCGGCAGGATGAAGGCGAACGAGCGGATGAGCGAGCCGGCGACCTCGGACGCGAACCCGGACACGAGATCGAGCGGCACCCCGAGGAGGCGCAGGACGAGCACGGTCTCCACCGTCTCGGCGCCCCACTGGATCAGCAAGAGGATCCCGGGCGGCACCAGATCGCGGAGCTTTCCGCGCGCAAACGGTGCGGCGAGCGCGTCGTCTGCGGCCGCGATGTGGTGCGCTCGGTCGTCGATCCACCGCCGGAGAGGCGCGATGGGGAGCCTGCGCAGCGACTGCGCGAGGCGCTGCACCGTCTTCTGCGAGACCAGCGCCAGGATGATCGACGTGGAGAGCGCGAAGAGCGCGATCGCGCTCCCGACGAAGAGCGCGACGAGCCACGGTCCGTGGAAGAGTCGCGCGGACGCGGCCGCGATCGACGGGTACCCGAGGGCCAAGGCGAGCAGGACGACGAGCCCGTTGGTGAAGGTGACGAGCGCCTTCTTCACCGCGATCGAGGCGACGCCGTGGCTCGCCTCGACGCCGAAGCGCTCCTTGAGGAGCATGACGCTCATCGACTCGCCGAGCGCGGGGCCGCCGGGAAAGGTCATTCGCACCGCCTCGGACGAGAGGAGGATGCGCATGAGCGATCGCGCCGGGGCCTTGTGGCCCGTGGTCGCGATGAGGCGCTGCCACGCCAAGGCGTGAAGCCACGTTCCCACTGCGTACGGCAGGAGCACCCAACCGAAGCCTGCGCCGAGCCTGCGCAGGACGAT
Organism: uncultured Polyangiaceae bacterium; assembly: GCA_964467935.1. GTDB lineage: Bacteria > Myxococcota_A > Polyangia > Polyangiales > Polyangiaceae > CAYYKK01. The sequence continues at coordinate 727 of CAYYKK010000020.1, read as the reverse complement.
CGCCGTCGTCCCGAGATCCGCGTCACGCAGCGTGTAGGCGACGCAAAGGAGGGCGAGGGCCGTCGCGACCCAGCGCAGGACACGGAGCCACGTCGCTTCGCCTCTCGGTCCCGCCGCGGCGGCCCCGTCGTTCGGCAAAGGCGTGGGGTCCGCGGCCATGGTCCTCTCCTTGTGCCGCTTCTCGCGCGGGCGCAAGAAGCTCGCGGTGCTCCCGTGTCGTCGCGTCCGTGCGCCGGCCCGAGCGGAGCGCGAGCCGGGCGCGGCTCAGGCCTTGAGCCCGCGCATCAGATCCTTCGTGATGTTCTTCTGGTGGGACTCGAGCGTCCCGCCGCCGATCTCGAGCAGCTTCGCGTCGCGCAGGAAGCGCTCGACCTTGTACTCGTCGCAGTAGCCCCAGCCGCCGAGCACCTGCATCGCGTTGTCGGCGACCTCTTTGCCGACCGGCGCGGCGAAGAGCTTGGCGGCGTCGGTGCCGAGGCGGTTCTGTCGGTCGTGCCGCGTCTTCTGCGCGACGGAGTAGACGAGCGCGCGCGCGGCCTCCGTCTTCGCGTAGCTCTCGCCGATGTAGCGCTGGATCTGGCCGTGGTCGGCGATCGACTTGCCGAAGCTCGTCCGATCGGCGGCGTACTTGGTCATGATCTCGAGGCAGCGATCGGCGATGCCGAGGCTCATCGCGGCGAGCGTGAGCCGCTCGCCGAGCGGCACGTACTGCTGATATTCGAAGCCC
>CAYYKK010000019.1:0-43113 GCA_964467935.1 uncultured Polyangiaceae bacterium | reverse complement strand
ACAGACGGGCCAGCAGCTCCTGCTCGGCGCGTACCAGGCGCTCGAGCGGCAGATCGAGGCCGGCACGGTGAAGATGCACACCCGCCACGAGATGGTGGAGCTCGTCGTCGTCGACGGCGTCGCCCGCGGCATCGTCACGCGCGCCATGGTCAAGGGCACCGTCGAGGCGCACATGGCCGACGTGGTCATCCTGGCGACCGGCGGCTACGGCAACGTCTTCTACCTCTCGACGAACGCGAAGGGCTGCAACACGACGGCCATCTGGCGCGCGCACAAGAAGGGCGCGCTCTTCGCGAATCCCTGCTTCACGCAGATCCATCCTACCTGCATTCCAGTTGCGGGTGACTACCAGTCGAAGCTCACCCTCATGAGCGAGTCGCTCCGCAACGACGGCCGCGTCTGGGTGCCGAAGAGCGCCGCCGACTGCGAGAAGGACCCGAACAAGATCCCCGAAGAGGATCGCGACTACTACCTCGAGCGCCTCTACCCGAGCTTCGGCAACCTGGTCCCGCGCGACATCGCCTCGCGCCGCGCGAAGGACATGTGCGACGAGGGCCGCGGCGTCGGGCCGGCGGTCGCGGGCGTGCGGCGCGGCGTGTACCTCGATTTTCGCGACGCCATCCAGCGCCTCGGCAAGAAGGTGGTCGAGGCCCGCTACGGCAACCTCTTCGAGATGTACGAGCGGATCACCGGCGAGGACCCCTACAAGGTCCCGATGCGCATGTACCCGGCGACGCACTACACGATGGGCGGCCTCTGGGTGGACTACAACCTGATGAGCACCATCGCCGGCCTCTTCGTCGGCGGCGAGGCGAACTTCTCGGACCACGGTGCGAACCGCCTCGGCGCGAGCGCGCTCATGCAGGGGCTCGCCGACGGCTACTTCGTCCTGCCGAACACCGTCGCGAACTACCTCGCGACGGCGAAGCTCGCGAAGGTCGACGAGTCGCACCCCGAGGCGAAGAAGGCCGTCGCAGACGTCGAGGGGCGCATCGAGAAGCTCCTCGCCATCAAGGGCAAGCGCACGGTCGACTCGTTCCACCGCGAGCTCGGCCACGTCATCTGGGACCACTGCGGCATGGCGCGAAGCGAAGAGGGCCTCAAGAAGGCGCTCGCCAAGATCCCCGCGATCCGCGCCGAGTTCTGGGAGAACGTCCGCATCATCGGCGAGCCCGACGAGCTCAACCAGTCGCTCGAGAAGGCGGGTCGCCTCGCCGACTTCCTCGAGCTCGGCGAGCTCATGTGCAACGACGCCCTCGCGCGCGACGAGTCCTGCGGCTGCCACTACCGCACGGAGCACACGACCGAGGAGGGCGAGGCGAAGCGCAACGACGAGAAGTACTCGTACGTCGCCGCCTGGGAGTACACCGGGGTCGGCAAGGCGCCCAAGCTGCACAAGGAAGAGCTCTCGTTCGAGTTCGTGAAACCATCGCAACGAAGTTACAAGTAGTTTTTGGTCGCGATCCGACCGTCGACTCCCGCGCCCTCGTCCTCGGGCGCCTCGATTTCCCACGGCCAAGGCCGATCAGCGGAGCAGAGCGAACGATGTCCAAGATGAACCTCGTCCTCAACGTCTGGCGCCAGAAGAACCGAAACGACTCGGGCCGGTTCGAGCGGTACGAGGCGAAGGACATCTCCGAGCACATGTCGTTCCTCGAGATGCTCGACGTCGTGAACGAGGGCCTCATCGCGAAGGGCGAGGCCCCGATCGCGTTCGATCACGACTGCCGCGAGGGCATCTGCGGCATGTGCGGGATGGTCGTCAACGGCGTCCCGCACGGACCGAAGCGCGCGACGACGACGTGCCAGCTGCACATGCGCACGTTCCACGACGGCGACGAGATCACCATCGAGCCGTGGCGCGCGGACGCGTTCCCGGTGCTGCGCGATCTGTGCGTCGACCGCGGCGCGTTCGATCGCATCATCCAGGCGGGCGGCTACATCTCGGTTCGCACCGGCTCCGCTCGGGACGCGAACGAGACGCCCGTGCCCAAGGAGAACGCCGATCTCGCGATGGACGCCGCGCAGTGCATCGGCTGCGGGGCGTGCGTCGCCGCGTGCCCCAACGCCTCCGCGAGCCTCTTCACCGCCGCGAAGGTGGCGCACCTCGGGCTCCTGCCGCAGGGGCAGCCCGAGCGCACCGATCGCGTCCGCAAGATGGTCGCGCAGATGGACGCCGAGGGCTTCGGTCACTGCACGAACCACGGCGAGTGCGAGGCGGCGTGCCCCAAGGAGATCAGCATCGAGTTCATCGCGCGCATGAACCGCGAGTTCTTGAAGGCGATGGCGAGCGCGCGCGGCGAGCTGAAGGCGCGCAGCGTCGAGGAGTAGCCTCCTCACCCTCGATCCGAGCGCGGTTCCTCACCCTCGATCCGAGCGCGGCTCCTCACCCTCGATCCGAGCGCGGTTCCTCACCCTCGATCCGAGCGCGGCGTCCTCTCGGAGTGCTCGCGCCTAGGCGGGCGAGCCTCGACCGACTACGCTCTCCGGATGCGCGCTTCGCTCGCCGCAGGGCTCCTCTGCCTCGCAGGCTGCAGCTACGACTTCGGCTCGTTCGGACAAGGCGGCGCCGCGTCGGTCGGCGCGACGGGGAGCCCGACCTCCACGGCCGTGAGCGGTGTCGGCGCGACGAGCAGCGGCGGTCCCTCGAGCACGGCGGGGAGCGGCGGCGGCGCGACGAGCACGGGCGCCGGCGGCGCGACGAGCGCGAGCGCGAGCGCGACGGCCTCCAGCACCGCGGGGGCGGGCGGCGGGGGCGCGCTCGCGCCGTGCGGGCTCGCCAGCGACACGTTCAGCTCCCTCGATCTCACGAAGTGGGTCGAGGATCTGTCCATCGCGAGCGACGGCAACACGATCACCGCGACGGTGCTCAACGGCGGCGCCGGCCTGCGCCTCCTCTCCGGCGCCACGTACGACGAGTGCTACACGTCGATCCTCGTGCTGGGGACGCCGAGCGATCAGAACGGCCTCGTCGAGCTCGGCATCACCGATCTCGGCGCCGGCAACCTCGTGACGCAGTTCTACGACCAGCACAGCCCGAACCCCGTCGTGATCGCGAAGCCCGTGGGGACGACGGAGGTCGCGAGCACGGCGGTGACGCACCTCGGCGTGGCGTTTCACGCTGGCACGACGCACTTCCTCTACGCCGACGGGACCGGCTGGCACGACTTCGCGCAAGCGCCTCGCGCGAGCTTTCAGGACGACATCCTGCCCGACTACGTGTTCTTCAAGGTCGTGGCCATGGACGGCAAGACGGCGATCTTCGACGACTTCAACGTCCGCGCGATCGGCGTCGCCGACCTTCAGTAGCGCCTCCGCGCGCGATCCTCGCGCGCCGCGTCGCCCTCGCGCCGACGGCGGAAGAGGGTATCCTCGCGCCCATGACCAGCTCGAAGCACGCCTCGGTGGTGAGCGTCCGCCGCATGCACAGGCGAGACATCAATCGCGCCTGGGACTTCCTGAAGCTCGTCTTCCGGGGGGTGAACCAGAAGACCGTCGAGTACCAACGCCCCCGATCGAAGACGCGCTTCGAGGAGGTGTACGACGACGAGGGCGTCGATCAGCTGCTGTTCGAGGTGGGCTCCGACATCGTCGGCTACGCCGAGTGCTCGTACTCGACGAGCGGCGCCGACAACTGGATGAACCCGCGCTACTTCGACAAGCGCGGGATGCGCCCGCTCTTCGTCGACGAGCTCGCGGTGCACCCGCTCTACCAAGGCAAGGGCGTCGGCGGCTTCATGCTCGAGCAGCTCCAGCACCTCGCGCGGGCGCGCGGCTGCACGCACCTCGTGCTCGAGGTCGCGCAGAACAACAAGGCGGCGCTGACCTGGTACCACAAGCGCAACTTCTTCCGCCTCGACGCGGCCATCTTCCTCGCGCAGAAAGTGCCCGTCGAGCCGGAGCTCCTGCCGGCGAGACCGCTGAAGCTCGGTCGCCACGCGGAGGCGAACGGAGCACACGCCGAGGCGAGCGGTGGAAAGGCCAAGCTCGCGATCGCGGTCTCGCGAGCCAGCGGCGCGAAGACGGCGCGCGCGGCGCGGATCGATGAAGCGAAGAAGGCGACCCCGAGACGCGGGCGAACGACGACGAAGGCGGTCGCGAAGGTCCCCTGACGCGGCGACCGCGGGGGCCTAGAGCGAAGCGCGCGCTCGGTGCACCAGGGCCTGCACCGCCGCGTGCGCCCGCTCGGCCAGCGCATGCGAGTCGACGCCCTCTCCGCGCATCGGCTCGCCGACGACCATGGCGACGCGCGTCGTCGGCCGCGCGCTCACGCGCTTCATGTGCTCGACGAACGTGTCGTCCTCCTCGTACGCGCTGCCCTCGCCCGCGTAGGCGAGGCCCACCGGGACGATCTCGCAGCCGGTCCTCCGCGCGACCGTGAACGCGCCGGGCTTGAACTCGCGCACCTCGTCTCCGGGGAAGGTCGTCCCTTCGGGGAAGATGACGATCCCGTTGCCGCGCTTCACGTGGTCGATCATCGACTGCATCACCGCCGCGGCGCTCCGCCGGTTCTCGCGATCGACGAACAGGATCCCCGCCCTCCGAGCCACGGGACCGATGATCGGCCACGCGGCGAGGTCGGCGCGACTCACCTGCCGGCCCTCGAGCGTCGCGAGCGTCACGAGGATGTCGAGCCCCGATCGGTGGTTCAGGACGAACACGCGACCGAGGCCGCGGTCGTCGGCGCCGCGCACGAAACCAGCCGCAGGGACGCCCTCCGTGACGAGATCGACGCCGAAGAGTCGGCACATGTGTCGACCGAATCGACGCATCGTCTTGCGCATCCGCAGCTCGTCCGCAGTGCTCCCCATCGGATCGGCGTTCGCGGTGTAAGCGACGTAGGTGCCCACGGAGTAGCCGGCGAACGCGAGGGCTCGCGCGCCGAAGCGCACCTGACCGGGCACGGCGAGCGCGCGCTCGACCACGCTCACGAGGACGCCTCGAGCAGGCGCTTCAGGATCTCGTTCACGAGCGCGGGATCGGCGCTGCCCTTGGTCTCTTTCATCATCTGCCCCACGAAGAAGCCGAGGAGGTTCGTCTTGCCCGCGCGATACTGCGAAGCTTGCTTGGGGTTCGCGGCGACGAGCCTCTCTGCGATGGCGGTGAGCGCGCTCGCGTCGCTCAGCACGGCCATGCCCGCTTCGCGAACGATGTCGCCCGGCGCAAGCTGGGTGCCGCGCATCTTCGCGTAGACCTCCTTCGCTTGCTTGCCGCTGATGGTGCCGCGATCGACGAGCGCGAGGAGCTCGCAGAGCTGCGCCGCCGAGACGGGGAGGCGCGCCTCGAGGCCGCGCAGCTCGACGTCGCGGAGGACCTCGGCTTGGATGAAGTTCGCCGCGCGCGTCGCGTCGGCGCCGAGACGGACGGCGTCGTCGAAGAAGCGCGCGATCTCGGGATGCGAGGTGAGCACCGACGCCGCGTAAGGCGTGAGCCCGAGCACGTCGACGTAGCGGGCGCGCCGCTCCTTGGGGAGCTCGGGCATCGCCGCGCGGACGCCCTCGACGAACGCGGCGTCGAGCACGAGCGGCTGCAGATCCGGCTCGGGGAAGTACCGGTATCCCGCGTCGTTCTCCTTGTCGCGGAGCAGGTACGACTCGCGCTTCTCGGAGTTGTAGCCTCGCGTCTGTTGGCGGAGCTTCCGTCCCGCCTCGAGCTCGGCGATCTGCCGCCGGATCTCGACGTCGATCGCCTCCTCGACGAAGCGGAACGAGTTGATGTTCTTCAGCTCGGTGCGCGTCCCCAGCCGCGCTTCTCCGATCTTGCGCACGCTGACGTTCGCGTCGCAGCGAAAGCTGCCCTGCTCGAGGTTGCCGTCGTTGACGCCGATGAACATGAGGATCTCGCGCAGGCGGCGGAGATACTCGCCCGCCTCGGAGGGTCCGCGAAGATCGGGCTCGCCGACGATCTCGACGAGCGGCGTGCCGGCGCGGTTCAGGTCGACGACCGACGACGCGCCGACGCCGTGGAGGTTCTTGCCCGCGTCCTCCTCCATGTGGATGCGCAGGACGCGCGCGCGCACGGTCGTCGCCCGCGCGTCGCCGGTCGCCGCGTCGCCGATCTCCGCGTCGTTCGCCCCCGCGCCGCGCGCACGATCGGCGCCGAGCTCGAGCGCCCCCGCGGTCGAGAAGGGCCTGTCGTATTGGGAGATCTGATAGCCCTTCGGCAGATCCGGGTAGAAGTAGTTCTTCCGCGCGAAGATGCTCTCCGCGTGCACGGTGCAGCCGAGGGCGAGCGCCGCGCGCACCGCGAGCCTCACGGCCTCGCCGTTCAGGACCGGCAGCGCGCCGGGGAGCCCGAGGCACACGGGGCAGACGTGCGTGTTGGGCGGATCGCCGAAGCTCGTGCGACAGCCGCAGAAGAGCTTCGTCTTCGTGAGGAGCTGCGCGTGCACTTCGAGCCCGATGACCGGCTCGTAGTCCCCGTAGGCAGAGGCCATGACGAAGCCTTTGTAGCAGAGCGCGGCCGAGCCGATAGAGCCAGTCCGACAGGAGCCGTTTTCTGGGCCGCGCGAGCGCGCGGTGACACCATCGGCACGTGACGCCTCGCACGTTCGTCGTCCTCGTGGGCGCGATGGTCGCATCGACCGGCTGCGCCCACGTCGTCCCTCCCGAGGCGCCCGAAGGCGCAGACCTTCCGCGACGCCGCGCGAGCGAGCATGCGACGGCGGACGTCGGCGCGACCGAGCGGGGTCACGCGAGCTACTACGCCGACAGCCTCGCTGGTCACAAGACGGCGAGCGGCGAGCCCTACGATCCGCGCGCGCTCACCGCCGCGCACCGGACCCTCCCGTTCGGCACCATCGTCGAGGTCGCGCGCGACGACGGCCGGAGCGTCCGCGTACGCGTGAACGATCGCGGCCCCTTCGGACCGAGCGGTCGCGTGATCGATCTCTCGCGCGGCGCCGCCGAGGCGCTCGGCATGATCCGCGACGGCGTCGTCGAGGTCACGCTCCGCGTCGTCCGCTGATCTCGGTCACGCCTCGAGGAGCGCGATCGATCGCGCGAAGAGATCGGCCTCCTCGGAGAGCTCGTGCGCGCGACAGAAGTCGCGCACGCGGGCGAGGTGATCGCGCGGATCGGTGCGCGTCGCCCACGCGATCTTCGCGAGGCAGTCCGGGCAGAGCCAGAGCGGAGAAGCGTCGGCCTCGTCGAGGCTGTTCACGCCCGACTGGAGGCACTTGTACGCCGTGCAGTGGTGGAGCGCGAACATGTGACCCGTCTCGTGCGCCGCGATCTTCAGGGTGCGCCGCAGCGCCGTGCGGAACGCCTCGTCGCCGAGGGTCGGATCTCCGTACCTCGCGAGCGACCACACGCCGACCCGATCCGAGAGCGTCGCCTCGCCGAACACGTAGTTCCATCCCTCGCCGGGCCAGAGATCGGTCGCGAGGAACGCGACGAGCGCCATCGCGTCGTCGGGCAGATGCGGAGGGAGGACCTCGTGGAGGAGCCAGCCCGTGTGAAGCTGCTCGCCCTCGGCGCGACGACGGTGCGCCCAAGCCGGGGGCGACGCGAGCTCGACGGAGTCCGCGGTCCGCACCGGCAAGCCGAAATGACACGCGAGGAAGTCGGCGGTGAGATCGACGACGCGACGGCTCACCGCGCCGAACGCGCCGAGGGGCTGAACGACGAGCGCGCGACGGGTCTTCGTCGGCAGCGTCGGCGAGCTCGCGAGGTACTCCTCGAAAGACTGACCCGGCTCGGGGTGATCGTACCGCCACTCCCCGGGCAGCGGCGTCGTCGTCCGCACGTGGAGGGGCGCGAGGCGCTCACGCATCGCGAGGAGCGCCTTCGGGTGGAACGGGAGACGCGCGCGGCGCGCTCGCTCGTGGACGCGGCTCCTGAGCCCTGCGATCGCGGGCTCGGCGTGGGTCACGGTCTCCGTCGTGCAGCCCGCGAGGAGCGAGCTCGCACCGAGGAGCCAGGATCGACGGGTCCATCGCATGGGCGTCGCGACAAGGGACGATCGACGAAGTTCCCTCCGCGGGCCCTTTCGCGCGCTCGGTGGGTGTGTAGCTTGTCGTGCGTGCAGCGCCCGCCGGAAGCTCGGGACGTCCCCAAGGACGAGGCACCTCGAGGTGTCCGAGCCGAAGGCGCCCGACTCGCGACGAACGACGCGACTCCGCCCGCTGGCTCGCCTGGGTTCCTCTTCGGCGCGCGCGCTTTCCTCGGAGGCATCGCGACCCTCGTCTCCACCGAAGGTCTGCTCCCGCTGTCGCTCGTCCCGATCTTCATGACCTTCCTCGTGAGCGTCGCGCTCTCCGCGGCCGCGGTGAAGCTCGTCCCGCTCCTCATCGCGGCGATCGTGGGCACGAGCTCGGCGTGGTGGAGCGTGGCGCTCCAGGTGCTCGTGACGATCGCGGCCGTGCTCCTCGCGCTGGTGATCGCGCTCGCCGTCGCTCAGCCGCTCTCCGGCCCCGCCCTCGAGGCGATGGTGCGGAGGGTCGAGAAGAAGCTCGGCGCGGCGCCCCGTCCAGAGGCCCCCTTCTTCGTCGGCGTCACCCGATCACTCGCCTCGGCGCTGCTCGGCCTCGGCTTCGGGTTGCCGCTCCTCGCCCTCGCGTTCCTCCTGCACTTCGTCCCGGGCGGCTCGCTCGTCGCCGTGCCGCTCAAGTTCTTCGTCGCGATGCTGGCGATCGCGTGGGACCTCTGCGACTACCCGCTCAGCGTGCGCGGCGTGCCCCTCCGCGAGCGAGTCCGTTTCGTGACGAAGCACTTCGGCGCCGTCCTCGGCTTCAGCCTCGGGGCCGCGCTCGTGGCCTTGCTCCCGTGCGGGGGGCTGCTCCTGCTCCCCGCCGGCGTCTGCGGCGCCACGCGCCTCGTGATCGACCTCGAGCGCCACGACGCACGCCGCGCCCGCTAGACGCTTTTGTCGTTGCAACGGCGAGGCGTGTCCACCATCGTCCGCCCGTGCACGATCGCTTCCTACGCGCCTGCCGCCGCGAGCCCACCGACATGACGCCCGTCTGGTTCATGCGCCAAGCGGGCCGCTACATGGCCGAGTATCGGGCCCTCCGCCAGAAGCACACGCTCCTCGATATCTGCAAGACGCCCGAGCTCGCGCTCGAGGTGACGCTGCAGCCGCTCCGGCTCGGCTTCGACGCGGCGATCCTCTTCGCCGACATCCTGCTCCCGCTCGAGCCGATGGGCGCGCCCTTCGAGTTCGCCAAGGGCGAAGGACCCGTGATCCACACGCCCATCCGCGATCGAAAGGCGATCGACGCCCTCCGCATCTGCGACCCGCACGAGGGCCTCGGGTACGTGCTCGACGCGGTCCGCCTCATCCGCAAGGAGCTCGACGGCAAGACCCCGCTCATCGGCTTCGCCGGCGCGCCCTTCACGATGGCCAGCTACATGGTCGAGGGCGGCAGGAGCCAAGACTATCGGCTCACCAAGCAGATGATGTGGAGCGAGCCCGAAGCGTGGGCGGAGCTCATGCGCAAGACGAGCGAGGTCGTGCGCCTCTACCTGCGCGCGCAGATCGAGGCCGGCGCGCAGGCGGTGCAGCTCTTCGACTCGTGGATCGGCGCGCTCTCGCCGGTCGACTACCAGGCCCACGTCATGCCGCACGTCGCGCACATCCTGAAGGACGTCGAGAAGACGGGCGTGCCCGTCATCCACTTCGGCACCAACACCGCGTCGCTCCTCGAGCTGATGCGCGACGCGGGAGGCACGGTGATCGGCGTCGACTTCCGCACGCCGATCGACGCCGCGTGGAAGCGCATCGGCGACGGTCACGCGGTCCAAGGCAACCTCGATCCCCTCCTCTTGTGCGCGCCGGTGGAGGTCGCGAAGAAGCGCGCGAGCGACATCCTCGCGAGCGTCGCTGGCAAGCCGGGCCACATCTTCAACCTCGGGCACGGGATCATCCCCGAGACCCCCGTCGACACGGTGAAGGCCGTCGTCGACCACGTGCACGAGGTCAGCGCCAAACGAGGCTAGCGTGGGCGAGTCGGACGCAGAGACTGGTGAGAAGCCCGAGAGCGGGCCCGTGAAGCGGGTCGTCGTCGTCGGCGGCGGCGTGACGGGTCTCGCGACCGCGTTTCGCGTGCTCACCGGCGGCAAGAACGGCGAACGGGTTGAGCTCACGCTGGTCGAGGCCAGCGGCCGCTTCGGCGGCAAGATCAACACGGTCCGCGAGGACGGCCTCATCCTCGACGGCGGACCCGATGCCTTCGTCGCGAACAAGCCCTTCGCGACGCGCCTCTGCCGCGATCTCGGCCTCGGCGACCGGCTCATCGAGACCATCGCCGAGAACCGCCGCGTCTACATCCAGCGCAACGGCAAGCTCCACCCGCTCCCCGAAGGCGTGGTGCTCGGCATCCCGACGCGCATCCTTCCGATGGCGACGAGCCCCCTCTTCTCGAAGCGCGGCCTCGCGCGCATGGGGCTCGATCTGCTGCTCCCGCGCGGCGACGATCCGGACGAGTCGATGGGTTCGTTCGTCGAGCGCAGGCTCGGTCGCGAGGCCCTCGATCGCCTCGCCGAGCCGCTCCTCGGCGGCATCTACGTGGGCGATCCGCGGAAGCTCTCCATCCGCGCCACGTTTCCGCAGCTCGCCGAGCTCGAGGACGCGCATCGGAGCCTCGTGCTCGGGACGCTGAAGACCCGCAAGCTCCCGAAGCACGGCCCGCCGCCGAGCGCGTTCTACTCGCTCGTCAGCGGCATGAGCGAGCTGCCCGAGACCCTCGCGAAGCGCGTGGGTGAGCTCGGCGCGACGATCCGGACGAACACGAAGGTCGAGCGCATCGCCGAGGACGGCGGCAAGTACCGGGTGACCGTTCGCGGCCCCTCCGGGGACGAAGACGTCCTCGTCGCCGACCACGTCGTGCTCGGCGTCCCGGCCGCCGTCGCGGCGCCGCTGCTCGCGCCGATCGAGCCCGTCGCGTCGGAGATCCTCGGCGGGATCGAGTACGTCTCGAGCGCGACGTGCCTCCTCGCCTACCCGCGCAGCGCGATCCCCCACCCGATGGACGCCGTCGGCGCCCTCATCCCGAAGACCGAGGGCCCGCGCATCCTCGCGATCAGCTTCATGACGAGCAAGTGGCCCGGCCGTGGCCCCGCCGACACCGCGGTGATCCGCGTGTTCTTCGGCGGCTACGAGCGCGAAGCCGACGTCACGGTCGACGACGCGACGATGCTCGCGACCGCGAAGCGCGATCTCGCGACCGTCCTCGGCGCCCGCGGTGAGCCGAAGCTCGCGCGCTTTTTCCGGTACGTGAAGGCGAACCCGCAGCCCTTCGTCGGGCACCTCGCCCGCATGCGCCGCGTGCGCGAGGCCATCGCGAAGCACCCAGGGCTGCACATCGGCGGCATGGCCTACGACGGCGTCGGGATCCCGGACTGCGCTCGGCAGGCCGAGGAGATCGCCCGCAGGATCCTCTCGCACTAGGGGAGCGAGCGCTCGCGGACACGCCGTGTCGCCCGCAGCGTTCTACGGCATAAGTGATGCATCACCAATCACGATGCAACAGGAACGCCGACCGAGCTGGCCTCCGCGACGCGCGGCGGGCCGGACGCGCGGATCACGTCGCGCGTCTCTCCTTCGGAGGGCTGATCGGCGGTGCGATGATCTCGCTCTCCGCGTGCGGAGGCGCCGCGCGGGGCACGGACCCGGCCGCGACGCCCCACGCCCTCGCCGTCACGCCTTCTCCGGTCGCGGCCGCGGGGGCGCCGCAGCTCGCCGACGGCCCGACCGTCCCTCCGCCGACGTCGAAGGACGCGGAGGCGATCCTGGCCCTCTCGTCCGCGACCGAGGCGTGCGCCTTCGACCCCGCCCGCGGCTTCACGAGCGAGTGCGACGCGCGCGATCGCTGGGAGGCCGAGGTCGATCTCTTCGCGAACGGCAAGAATGACGACGCGCTCGTGTGGATCCTCGAGCACCGCGCGCCACCCGCCCGAGCGCTCGCCGCGAGCAAGCTCTCGGCCGAGGGCGCGGCCTTCGTCGACGATGCCCCCCTCGCCTCGCGCCTGTTCGACGTCGCCGATCGAGAGACGAGTGAAGCCGTCGGCGCCGAGCTCGGCCTCGCGCTCGCCGCGATCGATCTCACGTCGACGGGAACGGTGGCGCGCGTCCTCACGCTGCTCGACAAGCGGAGCAACCGGGGGCTCACGACGAGCCTCCTCGAGGAGCTCGCGACCCACGACGAGCCCACCGCCGCGATCGAGGCCGCCATCGCCGCGGCGCTCGACGACCCGCGCCCCGAAATCCGACAGGCTGCGGTTCTCGGGCTCGCGCTCGCCGACCCCGGGGTCTCGTGCCCCGCGTGGAAGAGGGCGCTCGCCGACGAGGATCCGAGCGTCGGCGTCGCGGCGTCGCACCTCGTCGCCACCACGCGTCGATGCGAAGGCCTCGTCGACGCCGTGCTCTCGTTCCTCGGCGCGGGCCAGCGCGCCGGACGCTTTCGAGACACGGTGGTCGCGACGACCCTCGCCGAGATCTGCGAGCCGAGCGAGACGAGCCGCGCGCAGCGAACGCTCGCCGCGGCGCTCGCGGAGGGCTTCGCCGATCGCACGTTGCCGACCGGTCTGCGTGAAGAGGCGCTCCGGGCGGCGCTCGCGTGCAGCACCGACGAGCAGAAGTTCGTGGAGCGGTTCGCGAAGGATCCCGACGAGTGGGTGCGACGCATGGCGAAGGATCTCCTCCGAGAGCGGGCGAACAAGAAGCACCGCAAGGCGCGGCGCGCCGAGTGAGGCGACCCGAGCGGCGAGAGCTCTGGTAGGCTCGCCTCGCTCTCATGTGCGAGCTGCTCGGAATGGAGTGCAACGTCCCGACGGACATCACGTTCTCGTTCTCGGGATTGAGGCAGCGTGGCGGTCGGACCGCGCACCACGGCGACGGCTGGGGCCTCGCCCTCTACGAAGGAAACGCCGCGCGCGTCTTCCTCGAACCGACGGCGGCGGCGTCGAGCCCGCTCGCGCGCTTCGTCTCCGAGAACCCGATCAAGACCCTCCTCGCCATCGGCCACATCCGCAAGAAGACGCGCGGTCAGACGTCGCTCGCGAACACGCACCCCTTCGTGCGCGAGCTGTGGGGGCGTCACTGGGTCTTCGCGCACAACGGCACGGTGCGCGGCGCGCGCGCGCTCAAGCTCGGGAAGTACCAGCCGATCGGCAGCACGGACAGCGAGCACGCCTACTGCCACTTGATGGAGGTCCTCCGCTCGAGCTTCCGCACGTACCCGCGGCGCGTGAGCGAGCTCTCGGAGCTCGTCGCCGAGGTCGGCGGAAAGATCGGTCGGCGAGGGAGCTTCAACTTCCTCCTCGGCGACGGCCGCCACCTGTTCGCGCGCTGCGCGACGAAGCTCTCGTACCTCGTCCGCAAGGCGCCCTTCGGCCGCGCCCGCCTGTCCGACGACGACGTGACGATCGACTTCTCCGCGGTGACCACGCCTCGCGATCGCGTCGCCGTGATCAGCACGATCCCGCTCACCTCGGACGAGGCGTGGACGACGGGCGATCCCGGCACCCTGTGGGTCTTCGACCAAGGCGCGCTGAAGTCGACCCTCGCCTCGACCTGACGCGCGTGCGCCAAAGAAGGCGCGGTTATACTACACGCGACTCTTCGGCGCCGAACCCGGTCGGAGAACCGGACGCTCGACGAAACGGAGGAGAGAAAGGGCGTCGGCGGGGGGGTGTCCGTTGACGGGGGAAAGCGTCCGCCGCTAGAGTTTTTCGTCGAGCGGGCGCCCACCGGTCGGGCGACTCGAGCGGCTTGGAGCACCTTCGGATGTCGGCCGAGCCGTGGCCTGCGGCAGGAGTGAGCGTAACCGTCCGTGAGTGAGGAAGAGCAGACACGCGTCACCTCCGTAGGGCCCGTGAAGGTCGACACGCCGGGCAGCAAACCCGGCACCGACTGCATCGTGGTGATCTACACGAAGCAGCCCACCCTCCTGGGCAAGCGCTTCGTGCTCGACACGAGCCCGACGAAGGTGGGTCGCGGCGCCGACAACGAGATCGTGCTCGACGGCGACTCCGTCTCGCGTCGACACGCTCAGTTCGAGCGGCGCGCGGACAACTGGATGCTCGTCGATCTCGGCAGCACGAACGGCACCTACTGCAACGACGAGCAAATCTCGCGCGACATCCCGCTGAAGAACGGCGACCGGGTGAAGGTCGGCCCGACCATCTTCAAGTTCCTGTCCGGCGCCGACGTCGAGGCCCAGTATCACGAGGAGATCTATCGCCTCACGATCATGGACGGCCTCACCCAGATCTACAACGCCCGCTACCTCTACGAGGCGCTGGAGCGAGAGATCATCCGCGGGCGCCGACACGAGCGCGATCTGTCGATCCTCATGTTCGACATCGATCACTTCAAGCGGATCAACGACGTGCACGGTCACCTCGCCGGCGACTTCGTCTTGAAGGAGCTCGCGCGGATCGTCCAACAGCGCATCCGCCGCGACGAGGTCTTCGCGCGCTACGGCGGCGAAGAGTTCTCCATCATCCTGCCCGAGACGTCGCTCGACGGCGCGGTATCCCTCGCCGAGACGCTCCGTCAGAAGGTCGAAGAGCACACGTTCGCGTTTCAAGCGGACACGATCAAGGTGACGATCTCGATCGGCGTGGCGACGCTCAACGACAACGACAAGACCGCGAACGATCTCATCAAGCGCGCCGACGAGCTGCTCTACCAGGCGAAGAACACTGGCCGCAACCGCGTCTGCCAGCAGAAGAGCGACCCCTGATCGCGAGGCTCGGGGTTCGCCCGAGCGGATCGGCCGTGGTATGGCGCGAGGCTCCACCATGTCGACCGAGCCCCGAGCGCGCGGCGAAGAGCTGCCCCTTCTGCGACGGCGTCCGCCGGGACCGCGCTCGCGCGAGCTCACGGCGAGGCTCGACGCGCGCGACTGCCCGGCCTTCTCGAAGCGCCGACGAGATCGCGCGGAGGCGAGCGGCGAGGAGATGGCGCCGATCGTGCTCGCTCGTGGCGAAGGCGCGAACGTCTGGGACGTCGACGACAACCGCTACGTCGATCTCGCGGCCGGCTTCGGCTCGGTGCTCCTCGGGCACGGATCGGACGCGGTCACGCGCGCGATCGCCGAGCAGTCGTCACGCCTCGTCCAAGGGCTCGGCGATCTCTACGCGAGCGACGTGAAGGTCGCGCTCGTGGAGCGCCTCGCCCGTCTTCACCCGAGCGAGGACGCGCGCGTGCTCCTCGGCCAATCCGGCGCCGACGCGATCACGGCGGCGTTGAAGACGGCGATGCTCGCGCGCGGGCGCCCGGGTGTCCTCGCGTTCCACGGCGCCTACCACGGGCTCTCGTACGCACCGCTCGCGGCGTGCGGCTTCAAGGAGAGCTTCCGATCCCCGTTCGCGGCGCAGCTGAGCCCCGCCGTGCGCTTCGTCGACTACCCGCGAACGTCGCGGGACGGCGACGCGGCGCTCGAGGGGGCGGCGGCGATCCTCGCGACCGGCGAGATCGGCGCGGTCCTCGTCGAGCCCATCCTCGGACGCGGCGGCGTGGTGGTCCCACCCGAGGGTTTTCTGGCGCGCCTCGCGGAGCTCGCGCACGCGCACGACGCGCTCGTCGTCGCGGACGAGATCTGGACCGGGCTCGGTCGCTCCGGATCGATGGTCCGAACGTCGGCGATCGGTGCGCCGATCGATGTCTTGTGCCTCGGAAAGGGCCTCGGCGGATCGCTCTCGATCTCGGCCTGCATCGCCTCGGACGAAGTGATGGGCGCGTGGGCACGGGGCGGCGAGGTGGTCCACACCTCGACCCACGCCGGGTCGCCGCTCGCGTGCGCCGCGGCGTTCGCCACGATCGAGGAGATCGAAGCGCGTGCGCTGGCGGCGCGATCGCGGCGACTCGGCGAGCTCTTCCTCGCGGCGCTCCAATCGAAGGTCGGAGGCGCCCGCGGCGTCGTCGACATCCGAGGGGCGGGCCTCATGGTCGGCGTCGAGCTCGCGGACGGAGGCCTCGGCCTGCGCGCGCTCCGCGGGTTGCTCGAGCGCGGGCTGCTCGCCACGAGCGGCGGGCGCGCCGGCGAAGTCCTCGTCTTCACGCCGCCGCTGACGGTCGCGGAGCCACAGCTCGACTGCGCCGTCGAGGCGCTCGCAGAGGTGCTCGACGCACCAGGTGGGCACGCGTGACGATCGGCCACGACGACGAGGCGCGCATCGCCGCGAGCGACGCGCTCCACGCTCGGGTCCGCCGCGAGATCGATCGCTCCGGTCCCGCGACGAAGGCCGAGCTCGATGCGCTGGCCCTCGACATCGCACGCTATCAAGTCGAGCACGTCGCGACCGTCCGCCGGCTCGCGGCGTCGCGCGGGATCGAGCTCGACGCGTTGACCGACATCGACGACTTCCCGGCCGTGCCGACCGACGCGTTCCGCCTCCGACGTGTCGCGGCGCACCCGCCGAAGGAGGACCTCCGCATATTTCGCACGAGCGGCACGACGGCCGGTCGACGAGGCGAGCACCCCTTCCGCGTGCTCGAGACGTATGCGCGCGCCGCCGTGCGCTTCGGCGAGCGGATGCTCTGGCCCGACGCGAAGCCTCGGCGCGTCGTCGTCCTCGCGCCGCGCGCCGACGAGCTCGTCGACTCATCGCTGTCGTTCATGATCGATCTCTTCGCGGAGACGTTGGCCGTGCCCACGAGCCATCATCTCGGCCCCGACGGCATCGACTGGCCGAGCCTCGCTTCCGCCGTCCGCGATGCGCAGCGCGACGCCGATCCCGTGCTTCTCTTCGGGACGTCCTTCGCCTTCGTCTATCTCCTCGACGGGCTCGGCGAGCGCGCCGATCTCGACCTGCGACTCCCGCCGGGGAGCCGCGCGATGCTCACCGGCGGCTTCAAGGGCCGCACGCGCGAGGTGGGCGAGCACGAGCTTCGCGACGATCTCGCCCGCGCCCTCGGTCTCGCGCCCGATCACATCGTCGGCGAATACGGCATGACGGAGCTGTCGAGCCAGCTCTACGAGCCTCGCCTCGCGGGCGGCGGCGAGCTCTACGTCGCGCCCCCTTGGGTGCGCGTCCTCGCGGTGGATCCCGAGTCCCTGCGCCCCGTCGGCGCGGGTCGCGAAGGGCTCTGCCGCGTCGTCGATCTGGCGAACGTCGACTCGGCGATCGCGATCCAGACCTCCGATCGGATCGTCGTCGAGGAGCGCGGGATCCGGCTCCTCGGTCGCGCGAAGGGCGCGCCTCCCCGAGGTTGCTCGCTCGCCATCGAGGAGATCATGCAGGAAGAGCACCGTGGACGCTGACGATCCGATCGACCATCGGCGCGGACGCGTGCTCGCCACGTTGGCCGTCGCGAGGCGCCTCGCCGACCCGCTGGATCCACTCGGCCGGGAGGCGCGCGACGGGCTCGGCGCCGCGATCGCCTCGAGCACCGCCGGGATCGAGCTGGCGCTCTCCGAGTACCTCGAGACCGATCCCGGCGCCGCCGAGGTGACCTCGCTCGTCGAGGGTGCCTCTCGCGCTCCGCGCTGCCACGTGATCCTCTCGTCGAGCGTGTGCGTCGCGGCCCTCCGCGCGATCGCGCTCGGCGTCGCGACGGCGCCGCACGTCTTCGTGAAGCCCTCTCGTCGCGATCCGGTGCTCGCTCGTCTCCTCGTCCGCGAGCTCTCGGCGAGCGCCGCATTTCGCGACGCGGGCGGTCACATCGCAGAGGTGAGCGACGTCACGGCGACGGCGCCGGACGTCGTCCACGCGTACGGAGCCGACGAGACGCTCGACGTCCTCGCACGAGCGCTCCCACCCGGGGTCGGGTTCGTCGGTCACGGCACCGGCTTCGGCGTCGCGGTCGTGCAGGCCCACGACGTCCTCGTCGAGGCCGCGGTCGCGGTCTCACGCGACGTGGTCGTCTTCGATCAACGCGGGTGCCTCTCGCCGCGCCTCGTCGTGGTCGAGGGCCAGGATCGCGCCGCGAGCTTCGCGAGGGCGCTCTTCGAAGCGCTCGGCGACGACGCGGTGCGCGTCCCGCGCGCGCCCCTCGACGCGCACGAAGCGAGCGAGGTCGCGGGCTACGTCGAGCTCATGAGGAGCGTCGGAGAGGTCTTGGTCGGCGATCGAGGGATCGTCGGCGTCGATCTCGAGCCGGAGTCCGTGTGGATCGGCCCGGCTTGCCGCGTCGTCCACGTCATCGCTACCTGCGCCGAGAGCGTCGCGGAGCTGCTTTCGCCGATCGCCGATCGTGTCACGACCCTCGGCGCGTCGCGCGCGGGCCCGTTCGCGAGCACCATCGCCGCCGCGTGCCCGTGCGCGCGCCGCGCGCCGCTGGGCGCGATGCAGCGCCCGCCCTTCGACGGCCCGGTCGACCTCCGACCGCCACGATCGAACCCCGCGCCGCCCCGGTTCTCGGGTTGACGCAGGGTCGAGGGTTCTGCACTGTCCTCTCCTGGGGGCCGCGCCGCGCGGCTTTTCGACGTGCAGCCTGGCGATCTCGTCTCGGGGAAATATCGACTCCTTCGCCAGCTCGGGCGCGGCGGGATGGGCTCGGTGTGGGCCGCGCGAAACGAGCTGACGGATCGCGATTTCGCGATCAAGTTCCTCCTGCCCGAGCTCGCGCAGACGAAGGAGACGCTCCATCGTTTCTTCCTCGAGGCTCGCGCGTGCGGGCAGATCAAGCACCCCGCGGTCGTCGCGGTCTACGACATGGGTCAGGCCGAGGACGGCACCCCCTATCTCGTGATGGAGCTGATGGAGGGCGAGGGCCTCGACCAGCGCCTCGCGCGCTCGCGCGCCTTCCGGCCGGGTGAAGCGGCCTCGTTCGTCGCCTTCATCGCGCGCGGCCTCGAAGAGGCGCACATCCGCGGCCTCGTTCACCGCGATCTGAAGCCGGGCAACATCTTCTTCGCCATCGACGATCGGGGCGAGATCATCCCCAAAGTCCTCGACTTCGGCGTCACGAAGGCGACGCACAACGCCGACCCCAAGTTCGTGCGCACCAACACAGGCGAGGTGCTCGGCTCGCCCGCGTACATGAGCCCGGAGCAGGCGCGCGGCGACGAGGACATCGATGGGCGAAGCGACGTGTGGTCGCTCGGCGTCATCCTCTACGAGAGCCTTACGGGGCGCCCTCCCTTCGACGGCGCGAACTACAACGCGCTCATGGTCACGATCCTGATGACCGACTACACGCCGGCGAGCGCGGTGAACCCGGAGATCCCGACGGAGCTCAGCGAGATCATCGATCTCGCGCTGCAGAAGGATCGTGGCAAGCGCATCGGCACCGCGCGCGAGCTCGCCGAGCGCCTCGAGTCGTTCGCCGCCCGCACGACAGGCACGCCTTACCCCGGCTCGTATGGGCGCCCGAGGAGCCTCGCGCCCCCGCCGGTGGGGACGCACACGGACACGAACTCCATCCTCGCCGGGCGGCCGGGTGCGACGGTCGTGGAGCCGGCGCGCGACGCGGCAGGCCGGCGCCTCGCGTGGGCGAGCGGCGCAGTGTTCGCGATCGCCGTGGTCGCCATCGGCGCGGTCGCCATCGCGCGCCAACGCCCTCCGGTGGTCGCGGTCGCGGCGCGTGCGGCGAACGTGCTCGAGAACGACGCCGCGCAGGTGAAGGACGATCTCGGCAAGCTCCAGCGCGACGCTCGTCCCCCGACGCCGCCTCCCTCGGCAAAGCCACCGGAGGAGGACAAGAGCGGCCTCGTCATCGAGCCCGAAGAGCTGCCGGATTCGCCGAAGGGCACGCTCAAGAAGAAGCCCAAGGCGGGCGCCCCCCACGGCGGCGTCGACTCGCCGGGCTTCTAGCGCTCGGCGCGACGCGCTCGCAGGCGATGGAACGACGAGAGCGAGAGACCAGCGGTCCCTCGCCCTCGTGGCTCGGCCGAGCGCTCAGGCCTTCTTCGCCGCGCGACGCCGCGCGAGCGAGAGCCCCACGCCGGTCGCCATCACCGCCACCATCCCGTAGCCGAAGCCGCCACGGTCGCCGCTCGCGTCGACGGGCGCGGCGGCGCAGCTCACGCTCCCGCCCGCCTTGCACGTGTTGCCCGAGCACGAGGCGTAGCCGGTGACCTTGATGTTGAGCTCCGCGGCGAGCGCCGCCGCGCAGTCGTCGATCGACGAGGTGTTCACGTACTGGCCGTTGCAGAAGATGGCGCCCTGCGGGCTCGTGCACTGCGCCTTGCAACCGCCTTGCATGTTCGCCTCGCACTTCGCGTAGGCGCCGCCCTGACAGCTGATCTGGCAGTCGAAGTTCGCAGACGCCTTGCAGCTGCCCGTGCAGCAGCCCGAGCACTTGCCGTTGCAGTCGGCCGACGCGGTCCCGGAGCAGTTGGCGGAGCACTCACCGGAGCACGTCGAGTTGCACGACGCGTTGCACTCGCTCTGGTTCATGGCCGTCGTGCACTTGCCCGAGCAGCTCGAGTTGCACTGGGTGTTGCAGCTCCCTTCGCAGTCGAACTGGGCGTTCGCCATGCAGTCGGTCTTGCACTGCGCTTGGCAGGTCCCCATGCAGTCGACGTTCGCCGACGCGTTGCACATCCCCGAGCACGTCTCGTAGAGGTCGGCGGCGCACTGGACCTGGAAGTTCACCGGCGTGCAGGCGACGTCACAGCCTCCGCTCGTCTTCAGCTCACAGGACGCGTTGCCCGAGAAGTCGAAGGCCCCGCAAGCCTCGGCCACGGTCTTCGCGGAGGCGTTGTCGGCGACGAGGAGCGGTCCGGAGAGGGCGGCGGTGGCGAGAAGCAAGTGCGAGAGGCGCATGGGTAGGTCTCCTTGGTGGCGTTGCGGCGTCGCGAGGGGCGACGAAAGCGCATGATAGGCAAGACGCCGGCCACGCCGCGACATTCAGGCAGCGCCGCGCAATTCGCGCCGCGCCACCGCTTTTCCTTCACGCGCGTCGCACACGGAGCGTCACACTGCTCGGGTGAACAGCGTAACCGCGCTACTCCAAGCGGCTCGAGACCTTGCCCGGACCGTAACGCGCGACGATCCCGTTCCGCGCCTGGTTCGCCTTCGGGGACGACACGAAGTCGCCGCCGACCGCCCAGAACGCGCCCGTCTCGTCGGCCCACGCGGCATGCAGATCGCCGTGGGGGCTCTTCGTGAAGTCGTCGAGCCACGCTCCATCGACGAGGCGACGCTTGAGGCCACCGAAGCCGACCGCCACGGGCGCACCCGAGCTCGCGCAAGAGACGCCGTTGACGCCGTTCGAGAGCGGCACCTCGAGCTTGCTCCACCCTGAAGGATCTCGACGCAGGATGTCGCGACCGCCGACCGCGTAGACCTCGTCGGCGGAGCAGCCCCACACGGTGAACAGCGTCCCCATCGCGAGGGGCGGCATCGACTCGAGCGTCCAGGTCGCGCCGGCCTTGTGCCAAATCGTGGAGGCCTCCCCGACGACGTAGAGATCGTCCGAGCTCGTCCCCCACACCTTGAAGAGCGAGCGCTGGAGCGGAGCGCCGGGGAGCGTGACGCGCGACCAAGCGGAGCCGTCCCAGTGGAGGACGACGTCGTCCTCGCCCATCATCGCGCCCGGCGTGCCGCCGACGGCCCACGCGTCCGTCTTGGAGAAGGCGAAAGCACCCCAGAGCGTCGCGGTGGTGCCGGAGGAGAGCTCCGCGAACGCCTTGCCGTCCCAGTGCGTGATGCGCCCCTGCTCGCCGACCATCCACACGTCGTCGTCGCCGGTGCCGTTCACCCACCAGAAGCTCGCCGCGCCCCCGGCGTGCAGATCTCGCCAGCCCTTGCCGTCGTAGTGCAGCGCGAGGGCCTCCAGGCCGGTGTTGCCGAGCGGTCCGCCGACCGCGTAGACGCTCTTCGAGCTCGTGCCCCAGACGCTGAGCAAGGCGCGATCGAGCGCGCCTTGATCGAGCACCGCCTGCCAGTCGGGCGGGGTCGCGCCACCCGCGCCGCCCGTCCCGTCGGCGGGAGAACTGGGACACGCGGTCGAGGCGCACGCGAGCGCGCACACCGCGAGGAGCGCGAGGGGGCCACCGGGCTTCACGACCCGGTCCCCGTCGACGAGGTCGCTGCGGCGCTGCTCGACGCGCTCGCGCCTCCACCTGCGCCGCCTTGGCAGACCTCACCGAGCGTATAACCCTTCTTGCAGATGCACTTGCATTCGTTTTGCAAGTCGGCCGAGGTGTCGCCGCAGCTCGGCTTCACGTCGGCGGTCGCCTTCGCCGTGCGTCCGCCTTGGTCTTTCAGCTGCACCTCGAGCTGATAGGTCGCGTCGAAGAGGCTCGTCGAAGACCACTCGTTCGGGCACGCGGGGATGTTCGCGAAGCTCGAGAGATCGCCTGCGCTCGTCTCGCCCCAACCGTCGCTCGCCCGCGTGAGGTTCACCGTGCGGGAGTCGAGGCGCACTTGGTTGTTGCCGAGGTCTCGGATCGAGCCCGTCAGCTGCGCGTTGCACGGGTCGATGTTGGTGACGCGCGCGCCCACGTAGATCACGCGGCCGCCCTGGAGCGGCAGCAGCATGGGGACCGTCCCGCCGTCGGTGACGGGTTGGCTCGTGCCGTCGGCGCCCGAGTAGACGAGCGTCATCTGGGGCGGCTGAGACTTGTCCCCGATGAACGGCGTCGTGCACGCGGGAGGTCCGTCGGTGGTGCCGTTCGGCCCGGGACAGGCGGCAAGGAGGGAGACGCCCGAGAGCGCGGCGTAGGCCGCCGGGCGCCGAAGAAGATCGCGCATGATCGAGTCCAGATCGGAGGGAGGTCGAAGCTCAGAAGCAGTTCACGTCGTCACTCTTCGGGTAGTAGTAGACGAACGCGTTGCAGTGCTCGTTCTTCTCGACGATCGGGCCGAACGTGTAGCAGCAGTCCTGCTGGCTCTCGGGCGTGTTGTACTTCGTCGCGTCGTACTGGTTGAGCCCCGTGCAGCCGACGGACGCCTCGGGCTGCTCCCATTGGTACGCGCACGTGTAGAAGATGCCGCCGCCCGCCGGGATGTCCTCCGAGAGCTGCGGCGAGTGGAGCATCGGCGGCTCATCCCACGTCTGCGACTCGTAGAACCTCGCGCTGTCGGGCGGCTGCGTCGTCGTCTGGCCGTCCCACGCGTACATGTCGAACGTCTTGCCGCGGCTGTGGAAGTGACCGTTCGCGCCGATGATGTGGACGGGCTCGGTGCTGTTGAACTGGCACGTGCCCTGGAACTCGGGCTTCGGGTTGCTCTCGCAGACGCGGATCGACTGCTTCGTCGCGAAGAGCGTCCCCATCTCGTATTTCACCGCGGAGTCGTCCAGGTGGAAGAAGTTGATCTCCACCTTGCCCGGCCCCGGCGACTTCTGCGTCGTGGCGTTCACGAAGTGCGTCTGCACCATCAGCACCTCCTCGGGGTCGATCTTGTTCGCGACGCCGTCGGGGAACTCCCAGTCGAGGTGCCCCGACTGCTGCGCGTTCGCGACGAGCGGCCAATCGGCCCAGTTGGGGCTCTTGAAGCACTCGCCCTGGCCGTTCTTCCCATACGAGGTGCCGTTGGCCGGATCGAGCCCGACGATCGTGCGGACGCGGAACACGTTCATGTGATGCGATCCCTCGTTCTGGCGGATCTGCACGTGATGAAGGTTGAGCGGCTTGGTCGGGTCGAGCCCCGCGGCCGCGAGCAGATCCTTCACCTTGAAGAAGTAACAGTTCTGCACCTCGTCCCCAGGGCCGACGTCGAACTCGGGGATGGCGATCTGAAAGCCCTGTCCCTTCGCGGGAGGATCGAGCGGCGTCGTGGGCTCGGGGGCCGGGTTCGGCGGGTCCTCCTTCGCACAGCCGGCGGCGAGGGAGAGGGCGAGGAGCAGACCGAGCGAGGTAGCCTTCATCACGACGACGAGTTTAGCGATTTCCGTGCCCGCGCGCACCGAGCGCGAATCCACGAGATTGCGTGCGGGCGAGCGCCCCGAGCCCTGGCGCCGGCGCCAGGGTGCACGACCTCGGCGGCGCCGTGATGTGCCACGACGAGGTCGGCGACAAAGTGCGGGAACCGGCGGCTCCGAGCGTCTACGCTGGTCGGGATGTCAGAGGGCAAGCCTACGCAGTCGACCCGACCTTGCGGCAAGCACGTCGAGCTCGCGTCGAACCCTTCGGTCCGAATCACGCAGTGTCCGTGCGGGACCGTCTACCTGACGATCATCGCGTCGGGCGTCACGGTGCGGATCAACGAGGACACGCTCCGCGCCGCCACGGCCGCGCTCATCACGGCGACCGACAAGGTCGACGAGGCGGTCTGCCCGACGATCAACTGAGCCGGGGCGAGTCCGCGACCCGCGAACGCACACGGGCGGCGAAGGCGCCTCCTCGAAACGATCGAGGAAGGCGCCGTTCGTCGCCCGCGCTTCGCGAACCGCGCGCGTCGGCGCGTCGCGAACCACCAGCGCGTCAGCGCTTGTCGATCGGCACGTAGTCCCGAGCGTTCTCGCCGGTGTAGATCTGGCGCGGTCGGCCGATCTTGGTGTGCGGGTTCTCGTTCATCTCCTTCCAGTGCGCGATCCAGCCGGGGAGGCGGCCGAGCGCGAACAGGACGGTGAACATGTTCGTCGGGAACCCGAGCGCGCGGTAGATGATGCCGCTGTAGAAGTCGACGTTCGGGTAGAGCTTGCGGTCGATGAAGTAGCTGTCCGAGAGCGCCGCTTCTTCGAGCCGCTTGGCGATGTCGAGCAACGGATCGTTGATGCCGAGCTTGGTCAGCACCTTGTCGCACGCCTCCTTGATGATCTTCGCGCGCGGGTCGAAGTTCTTGTAGACGCGGTGCCCGAAGCCCATGAGGCGGAACGTGGAGTTCTTGTCCTTCGCGAGCTTCACGAACTTGGAGACGTCGCCGCCGTCGGCGCGGATCTCCTCGAGCATCGTGACGACCTCTTGGTTCGCGCCGCCGTGCAGCGGTCCCCACAGCGCGCAGATGCCGGCGGCGATCGAGGCGAAGAGGTTCGCCTGCGCGCTGCCGACGAGGCGCACCGTGGAGGTCGAACAGTTCTGCTCGTGATCGGCGTGGAGGATCAGGAGCAGGTGCATCACCTTGCGGATGTCGGGATCGACCTCGTACGGCTCGGCCGGCACGCTGAACATCATGTTGAGGAAGTTCGCGCAGTAGCCGAGGTGATTCTGCGGGTAGACGAAGGGCTGTCCGATCGACTTCTTGTACGAGTAAGCCGCGATGACGGGGACCTTCGCCATGAGACGCACGATCGTGAGGTCGAGGACCTCCTTGTTTCGCGCGTCGATCGCGTCGGGGTAGTAGCTCGAGAGCGAGCACACCATGCTCGAGAGGATGGCCATGGGGTGCGCCGTCGACGGGTAGCCGTCGAAGAAGCGCTTCATGTCCTCGTGGATCATGCTGTGGCGCGTGAGCTTCTTCCGGAACGCCTCGAGCTCGGTTTGCGTGGGCAGCTTGCCGTAGATGAGCAAGTAGCTCGTCTCGACGAAGTCGCTCTTCTCACCGAGTTGCTCGATGGGGATGCCGCGGTAGCGGAGGATGCCTTGCTCGCCGTCGAGGAAGGTGATGGCGCTCGTGGTCGACGCCGTGTTCATGAACGCGGGATCGAGCGCGACGTAGCCGGTCTTGGCCCGGAGCGCGCCGATGTCGATGGCGCGCTCCTTCTCGGTTCCTTCGACGACCGGAAGATCGATCGTCTGGTCGCTGCCCCCCACGTTGAGCGTCAGCTTGGCGTGTTCCGTCACACCGCACTCCTTTTCTATCCGCGCACTTCGGGCGCCGTCAGGGGCCGTAACCTAGCACAGAAGGGATCCGGAAAAGCACGAGCGCGATCGAGCGTGTCGCGCGTTTTCTGGCTGCCGAAAACCACTGCTCAGGGGGCGAGGTCTGGGACCCGCGCGAGTTCGCTGGTAAGAGACGAAGATGGTCGAGGCCTGCCCGTCTCCAGCACTGCACCTAGGGGTCGCGGACGCGAAACGGAAGGGGACGACCGCGATGATCGGAGGTGCGCGATGGTGAGAGCGGTCGAGCTCGACCTGCCCGCCGCGCCGGGCGCGCTCGGCGGAGAGCCCGCGGCCCCGCGGAAGATGAAGGCGTGGCTCGCCGGGAGCCTCGCCGCGCACGCGCGCGCCGAGGCGTACGCCGCCGAGGTCTGCGCGCTGCTGCACTTCTACGCGACCGAGATCGTGGCGGCGAACCGCCTCTGTCCATTCCTTCACAACGTCGACAACGGGCTCGGTGCGGTGTGCGTCGTGCTCGACCGGGAGGCGGTGGTCGAGGAGGCCGTCGCCGCGATCAAGGCGACCGAGGCCTCGGTGCTCCACGTCGCGTACCCGCTGATCCCTCGCGGCGAGGCTGCGAGCGGGCCCGCGACCGCGTCGAGCTCGAGCCGCTTCGAGCGCTTCGGCAACGCGCTCGCGGAGGGACTGCGGCGATCGAACGGCGAGCGCCTCGTCCACGCCACCTTCCATCCGGAGCTCGTCGGCGGCACGGAGAACCCGCACCGGATGGTCGGGCTGCTCCGACGCGCGCCGGATCCGTTCGTGCAGTTCATCCCGCCGGGGATGCACGAGGGCGGCACGGTGCTCGCGGGCGCGGAGCTTCCGACGGTGAGCCCGCTCGAGGCGACGTACGAGCGCATCGTGGGCGGCGGGCGGCTCGCGGCGCTCGAGGGCCGGCTGGCCGAGCTCTACCGGGCGCGGGACGATCGCGACGCGCGCTTCGCGGAGCTCTCGGGCGCGAGCTGATCCACACTTGCAACTGTGATTCCGTCGTATCGCTGAAAGAGAGAGAGGCGAGCTCGCTCCGGAGAGCGACGCTCGCCTCTTTCGACGCGGCAGGCCGCGGGCGAAGCGGAGGCTGCTCGCCCCGCGCCCCGCCGAGAGACCTCAGGCGACCGCGTCCTTGCACGCCTTGATCGGCCGCGCGCGGACGGACTTGCTCGCGGGCTTCGCGGCGAAGGTCTGCATCTGGCCGGTGAACGGGTTGCGCCCCTCGCGCGCCTTCGTCGCGGGCTTGTTCACGACGCGGAACTTGGCGAAGCCGGGAACGGTGAAGAGCTTGTTCTTCTTCAGCTCCTTGTGGCCGACGTCCACGAGCGCATCGAAGATCGCCTTCACCTGCTTGCGCGACACGTCGCCAACCGCCTCGACCACCGCGTTGATGAGCCCGCTCTTCGAGAGCGCCGCAGCCTTCTTCGCGTCCTTCTTTGCCTCGGTCTTCTTGCCAGCCATGGAGTCTCCTTCTTCCCGGAACGAAGCGTTTTGTCCCGTTTTCGGCGGGGATAGAAGCACAAGAGATCGACGCACGAAAGGCGAAAAGCGCGCGAGGGTGCGTTCGATCGCCTACAAAAGAAGCCTCTTTCGAGCAGCGGTCGCGCGCGCACCTCTCAGGTCGTGCTTCGGCTTCGCGCTCCAACTGCGGGATTTGTGCGGCTTTTGTACGCGCCGCACGTCGCGGTTCGGACTATGCTCGACCGCATGAAGGCCCCGCGCTCCTTCCGCCGCGCGATCGCTCTCGTGGGAGCGGTGCTCGCGCTCAGCGTCAGCTCCTCGGCCCTCGCGTCCCCGTCGGCGCAGGACAAAGCGACCGCGAAGACGTCCTGGAACAAGGGGAAGAAGCTCGCGTCGCAGGGCAAGTACGAGGACGCGATCGAGCAGTTCCGCGTCGCGGACGGGCTCGATCCGAAGGCTCAGTACAAGCTCGACCTGGCGCGCGCGCTCGCCGACACGGGCAAGCTCGTGGAGGCGAGCGATCTCTGCGGCGAGATCGCGAGCAGCGACGAAGGCAACGCGAAGCAAGAGAAGAGCGCGGCGAAGAAGCTCGCCGACAAGCTCGCTTCGCGTGTGCCGCGCCTGAGGGTCGAGGTCGTCGGCCCGCCGAGCGCGACGGTGAAGATCGACGGCGACGAGATCCCGATGGGCAAGGACGTGCCGCGCGATCCCGGCGCCCACGTCGTCCGAGCGGAGGCCGACGGCTACCGGACCGCGACGAAGGACGTCACGCTCGCGGAGGGCGCGAAGGAGACCGTGAAGATGAGCCTCGCGGCCGAGGTCGTCATGGCGAAGAGCTCGGGCGAGGAGCACCACGGCGGCGGCACGATGGTGCCCGCGGGCATCGCGTTCGGCGTCGGCGCCGCCGGCATCGGCGTGGGGACGGTCTTCGGGATCCTCGCGTTCAAGGCGACGAGTGATGTGCAATCACGTTGCAAAGGCAACGTGTGTCCAGCGAGCGAGGAGAGCAACATCATCACGGCGAGGACCGACGGCAACGTGTCGACGGCCGGCTTCGTCATCGGCGGCGTCGGCCTCGCTGCGGGGCTCGTGCTCGCGCTCACGGTCGGACGAGGCTCGAGCAGCTCGGACGAGAAGAAGGACAAGGACGCGGAGATCGTGCCGCTCATCGGCCCTGGGTCGTTCGGCGTCGCGGGCCGCTTCTGACGGCGCGCGCGACCGGCGGGCTCACCACTTCGCGCGGCGCCGAGAGGCGGAGATGCCGAGGACGTGGAGCGGCTCGTCCGCCCGCTCGAACCGGATGACGTCGCCGAACGCGGGGTGGACGACCTCGTTCGGGCCGTCGAAGAACATGGCGCCCTCGCGCATCTTGCTCCGCACGAGCAGCGCTTCGCCGGGCTTGACGAGGACCGTGCGGACGCGGTGGCGCTCCCCTTGGGGCGTGTACGGCTCGCGCACGACGAGCTGCAGGTCCTGAGAGGTGAGCGGCAGCACCTTGCCGCCCGCCGAGCGCTGCGCGGCGGTCGAGCCGGCGGCAGGTCCGATCCAGAAGCCGCTCGACTTGTGCTCCTCGACGATGCCGCCGAGCTCGACGATGTACCGGGAGGTCGCGGCCGGTGACGCGTGGCAGAAGAGCGCGTCGTTGAGCACGCGCTTCGCGACGACCTTGTTGCCGAGCGACACCTTCATCCGCGCGAGCACGGTCCCGGGGAGGGTGCCCTCGAGCGCTCGGGAGATCGCGCGGCGCGCGTCGCCTCGGCGGCCGGCGCAGAAGAAGCCGACCGACGACTCCGGGGCGCTGTTGATCCCGAGGATCGGCACGTCGCTCACGAAATGGGACGCACGGAGGAGCGTGCCGTCGCCGCCGACCGTGACGACGAGATCGAAGTCCTTCGAGCGCATCTCGCTCGGCGTGTCGCCGATCTCGGTCGTGTGGGCGCCGAGCGATCGGAGGGCGGAGAGGACCTCGTCGATCGTGTCGACGTGCGACGCGTGCGTCGATTGAAGGCGAGCGACGGTCGGATCGTTGCGCTTGAGCAGCGTCCTCAGGCGGGCGTCGCTCCGCTCCGCGACGAAGACCTGCCACGCCGAGCGCTTGAGGAGGAAGGCGACGCGGGGGCCTCCGTGCTTCGCGGGGTCGCGCGAGGAGCGGCCCTTCCTAGCTGGCCCCGAGGACTTCTCTGTGGAGCGCGCGGCCATCGAGCGCGCTATCAAAGCTCCGCTAGACGTCTCAGGGCAAGTTCCGTCTTGGCGTCCTCGACCTCGCCGCGCCGGCAAGCGTCGAGCGCCAGGTCGAGGGGCACCGCGACGACGTTCGCGGCGCGCTCGAGCGCCGAGCCGTCCTCGGGCGGCGTCCGCCGCGTCGTCGGGTCGACCGCCACGTGGAAGAAGTAGTGGCGCTCGCCGATCATGCCGGGCGCGGGGAAGGTGGACGGGCCGAGCGGGAGGAGCGCGCTCGACGGGACCGCGAAGCCCGTCTCCTCGAGCAGCTCGCGGCGGGCACACTCCACGAGCCCCGACGGCGACCGCTCGTCCGCCTCGACGAGCCCCGCGGGGACCTCCCAGAGCTCGCCGAGCGGCTCGGGCTCGGGGAGGGGCCGCACCTCGAGCGGTCGCGCGTAGACCGGAGGCCTGAGCGCCGACCGGAGATAGACGTGTCGCCGCCCGCTCTCGTCGCGATGGTGCGGGACGATCACGACCGCGTCCATGCGCGCGCGATCGGCGCAGTCGTACGGGAACGGCTCGCTGACGGTGCCGTCCGCGAACTCGGCCACGAGCGAGAGCTTGCGGACGTAGATGAAGCCTCGCGACGCGACGGGCGGTCGCTCGTCGTCGAGCAGTCGCAAGCGGTGGCCGGGCAACGACGGGAGCAGCGCCATGGCGGGCGAGGATAGCGCCCTCGATCCCGTCGTCGCGAGCCTCAGATCGGACCGAGCGGCGTCGAGCGCGACACCTCGACGACGTGGATCTTCTGCATGTCGCTCCAGCCGACCTCCCCGCCGAACAGGTAGTGAGCGACCGCGTTCGACAAGTCGACGACGCCGGTGCCGGCGTCGTTCTCGACGAAGCAAGCAGGCCCGGAGTCGATGACCTCGACGATGACGCTCTTGCCGTTGGTGACGTTGGTCACGCGGAGGCGCGCGCCGCAGCCGAAGCGATCGCTGTCGGCGGCGTACCAGTTGACTTGGCGCTCGCACGCGGGGCCGCTCATGTTCGCGCAGGTGCCGTTCTGCTGCAGCGTCGCGAGGCACGCGGGGACGCAGTTGTCGCCGGGATCCGAGTGGCTCACGCCGTTCGTGTCGACCCAGCAACCGAAGGAGGTCGCGATGTACGCGCCGTTCTGGAGCTTCGTCTTGCCCGTCGTGCCGCTGCACGACCAGCTCGCGCTCGTCCCCATGCAGACGTCGGGGCCGGATTGGATGAGACAGCCGTTCGGGCACGCCTCGAACGAGACCTGACCCATGTCGCAGCGGCCGCGCCCGTTGCCGTCCGCAGCGCAGGTGAAGTCGGAGGAGGGGTAGTCGGCGCAGGACGCCGGGACGCTCGGCATCTGCGGGTCCATCGGGTTGGCCGGATCGGCCGGGTTCTGCCCGCACGTCGCGCCGATCGCGAAGCCCTTCGCCGGCGATTGCATCAGGCGAGCCTTCGTCGCGGGCCCGAAGGCGCCGTCCTCGCTGATCACGTCGTTCGGGTTGTTGCGGTTCCAGAGGCGCTGGAACGCCTTCACGTCGAGGCCCTTCAGGTTCGAGGCGCCGGGCCCGTGGTAGTCGTAGTGGACGGGGTCGGCGCTGCCGAACCAGTCGAAGCCGTCGGCGCCGAGCAGGTTGCGCCAGGAGCTCGTCTCCTGGATGTCGAGGGCGAGGCCCGTCTCGTGGTTCGAGGAGCCTGGGACGGCCGCGAGGCCGATGCCGCATCGTCCCTTTTGGTACCATCGATACAACAGATACTGTTGTGCAACAGTTCGAAACATCGAGTTGACGTGCATCCCGTAGCCCGGCTTCGACGCGAGGGCCTTCACCAGCGCGTCGCGCGCCGGCGTGTCGAGGTAGGCGAAGACGTTCGGCGCGAGGGTCAGGTTCGGCGCGTCCGGCACCGGCGCGAGCGCGTTCGGATCCATGCAGCGCATCTCGTCGATGATCTGCTGCGAGAGCGGCGCGACGCTCGAGGTGACGCAGCTCTGCGCCATCGCGTCCTCGACGGTCCCCGTCGCGACGGGATCGCCTCGATCGCCGGTCGGCTCACCGGACTCGGGTGCGCCCTCCGGCGGCGGCACCGCGCAGCCGGCGGCGAAGAGAGCGAGCCCCGCGAACGAAACGAGCGACCGACACACGTGCTGGAGGGACGACACCCCTCGGCACCGAGCATCGGACATGCCAGCGCGAGACGCGCGATCGCGGGCGGATTCGCGCGGTGCGCAGGGGTCACGTCCCCTGGAGGATCGTTGGGTCAGGATCCAGCCGGGTTCTGCGACGAGCTGCGTCGATGTGGGCGAGGGCGGCGACGCGAGGAAGCCTCAGCGCTCGTCGTCGCCGCCGGTCGCGATGCGGAAGCCCGGATCGTGGGGCGTCGGGCCGACGGGCTTGTCGCGCGGTGCATAGCCGAAGCGCCGCTCGAACTCTTCGGCGGAGCGAGGCCAGTCGCCGGCGACCTTGCCGAAGCGCGCCTCGAACTCGTCCCGTGTCGTCGGCCAAGGCCGCGCGCGCGTCGCGGCGTCGGGCTCCGGCGGCTCCGGTGTGGCGGGCGACCCACGGTGCTGCGGATCGAGCGTCTCCTGGGCCTTCTGGCCCCACGTCTGGAGCTCGCCCCCGACGTAGGTGGCGACGTTCGTCGCGGCGCGGAGGAGCTCCCGGCTGCTGTCCTCGAGGGTCTTGGCGATCCCGCCCTTGTCGATCTCCTTCTTGATCCCTTGGCCCGCGCTCCTGGCTGCGCGGAGGACCTCGGAGAGGCCTCGCTCGAGGGACTCCTTCGCCTTGTCGGTCGGACGCTTCGGATCGCTCATCGCCGAGTGGATATGCAGCCGCGGCTCCGCTGGCGCAAGCGGCGGTCGCGTCGGCGAGCGGCGCGACCTCGGACTACGCCGCGGAGCTCGACCGGCTCGACGCGCGCGCGGCGGGGATCGGGGCGATCTGCGAGACCGTCGTCCGGTTCCTTCCGCCCTGCTTCGAAGCGTAGAGCGCGGTGTCCGCGGCCTTGAAGAGGCTCTCCCACGTGGCGCCCGCGGCCGGGAAGGTCGCGATGCCGATCGAACACGTCACCTTGGCGGTCTTGCCGTCTTCGCCCGCGACGAACGTCGTGCGCCCCAGCTCTTCGCGGACGCGCTCGGCGAGCAAGAGCGCGCCCTTCTCGTCGGTCTCCTCGCAGATGACGACGAACTCCTCGCCGCCGAACCGCGCGACGCTGTCGGTCGTCCGCTTCGCGCGGCGCAGAATTTCGCCGAGGCCCTTGATGATGACGTCGCCGACGTCGTGGCCGTAGGTGTCGTTGACCTTCTTGAAGTGATCGATGTCGGTGACGAGCACCGACAGGCTGCGGCCGAAGCGCTTCGCCGCTGCGATCTTCTGCTCTGCGACGTCGAGCATCGCGCGCTTGTTGAGCAGGCCGGTGAGGCCGTCGGTCGTGGCGAGCTCCTCGAGCCTGCGGACCATGCGCGCGCCCTCGAGCGAGACGGCCATGTGGCTCGAGAGGACTTCCAACGTCCCGCGCACCGACTCGCCGAACGCCCCTCGCTTCTTCGAGCCGAGCACGAGCGTGCCGAGCGCGTGGTCGTGCGCGACGAGCGGCAAGACGAGGATCGAGGGCATCGAGGGCGGCGTGATGTGTCGCGTGAAGACCACCTGCTTCTTCTCGTCGTACGCCCCGCGGTACGGGAGCGGGTGGCGGTTCTCGAGCGCCATCGAGACGAGACCTGCGTTGTGACGGAAGCGAAGGCCGGTGATGTCGGTCTCGTCGAAATCGCCCGACACTTGGCGGATTTCGTGGCTCTTGGACGACTCGTCGTAGAGCGTGAGCGCGGCGTAGTCGACGCTCGTGATCTCTCGCGCGGCCTTGACGCCCGAGTCGATGACCTCGGTCTCGGTCTTGGCGGAGCCGAGCGAGTCCGCGGCGCGGTAGAGCTTTCCCTGCTCGACCTTCGCGCGCTCCAGCTGGAGGAAGACGCGCTCGTTGTGGATGGCACGCACGGCGTAGCGAGAGGCTTCCTCGAGCATGGCCTCCTCGCGCGGCGTGAAGGGCCGTCCGTCCGCGCGATCGGCGACGAAGAGGCCGCGCACCTTGCCGTGCTCGAACACGGGGGCCACGCTGACGGCGCCGACGGGGCACGGTCCCGCGTAGTAGGGGAGCTTGTAGCCTGGCTTGAGGTCCGAGAGGCTGACGGGCGCGCCGCGAGAGATCGCGGCGCCGAAGACGCCGTCGCCGACGAGGAACGGTCCTTCGACGAGCTCCGGCGAGTCGGTCACGAGCTCGCTGATCCGCAGGTGTGTGCCGGCGTCGTTCTGCCAGAGGAGCATCGCCGTCTGGAGGTTCAGCGCCTCGCGAACGAGCCGGAGCGCGAACAGCACCGATTGGTGGATCTCCTCGACGCCGGAGCGCGCGAGGCGGTCCTCCTCGTCGACGCGGCTCTCCTTCTGCGGTGAGCTCGGCGCACCGAGCAGGCGGTAGCTCCTCGCGTCGTCGCGGAGGCGATCCATCTCGTCACGGAGCTTCGAGCTCGCGACGCCGCGAAGGCGCGTGATCTCGGTGCGCAGCACGGCCGCGTTGAGGCCCGTGAACACCATCATGAAGGCGAGGTTCGGCGCGGCGGCGAGCGGGCTCGGCTGACCGAAGGCCACGAGGCGGATCGCCACCTCGAGCGCAGCGGCGAGGGCGAGCGCGGTCAGCGCCGCGAGAGGGCGCGCGAAGGCGCTCACGACCGACAGGCACACGAAGATGGCCGGGTACGCTTCGCCACCGAAGGCGCGATCGGCGCGCACGACGAGGAAGAACGCCGCGACCACCGCGAGGCAGCCGAGCTCCGCCTCGGCGAGGTAGCCGGAGTCGACGGCGCGCAGACGCCGGACGACGCTGCGCGCGAGCAAGCCGACGACGAGGGCGCCGAGGAGCACCGCGTGCAGCGTCTCGAGCGGACTGACGGCGTCGAGCACGACGATCCCCGCGAGCACGAGCGCTCCCACGAGCGACGTTCCGAGCCGAAGTGCGCGGCGGAGCGCGAGCGAGAGCCGGACGAGGGGCGACATCGAGAGCCCGGGGCTAGCAGACACAGGCACGGGTGGCCCACTTCCTGGCGGACGAGGAGGACACGGCATTTGCTTCGGACGGCGCCCTCGCGCGCCCTAGAGTGGATCGGTGCGCCTCGGCATCCGGCTCCAGTGGCTGCTCGCGTTCGGCGCGCTACTCGTCCTGTCGTTCTCGCCGCTCTTCTTCGCGGTGTCGCGGCTGACGCAGGCGTCGCTCGCGGCGACGAAGGAGAGCTCCGCGCGCGAGCTGGGGCGCGCGGTGGCCGGGCACGTCGGGGCCGCGAGCGCGACCCGCGACGCCGCGTCCTTGCAGGAGCTCCTCTCGTCGCAGCTCGCGGAGGGCAGCGTGGTGGGGCTCGCGGCCTACGACGATCGCGGCGCGCCGATCGGCCGCGCCGGTCCCGAGGCCGATCTCCTGCCACGCGCGCTCGACGCGGCGGTGGAGCGCGCGACGCCGCAGCGGACCGATCGGGGCGCGCGGCTCGTTGTCGTCGTGCCCGGCTCGCGCGAACGGGCGAGCGTCGCGGTGGCGCTCGTGACCGACGTGTCGACGGGCGCGACGGCGGCGCTGCTGCGCCTGATGGCGCTCTACACGGCGATCGTGGCGAGCGCGCTCTTGTTCTTCGGCTACGTGTCGGTCACGAGGCTGGTCGTTCGCCCCGTCGAGCAGCTGTCGCGTGGCGCATCGAAGGTCGCCGACGGCGGGAGGACGCTCGAGCTGCCGACGGCGGGCGCGCGGGAGCTCGTCGAGCTCGGCGTGAGCCTCCGATCGATGACCGAGCGGCTCCGCGCGGACGAGGAAGCGCTGCGCACCAAGGTCGACGAGCTCGAGGCGAGGACGCGCGAGCTCAAGAGCGCCCAAGAGACGTTGATCCGCTCGGAGCGCCTCGCGTCGGTCGGCCGGCTGGCGGCGGGCGTCGCGCACGAGATCGGCAACCCCATCGCGGCCATCCTCGGCTTCGAGGAGCTCCTGCTCGAGGGGGACCTTCCGAAAGAAGAGCAGCGCGACTTCTTGATCCGAATGAAGCGGGAGACCGAGCGGATCCACCGCGTGCTGCGCGACCTGCTCGACTTCGCGAGGGCACCCGCTCACACCGCGTCCGCGGAGCCGTCGGCGGGCGACGTCGGTCACGCCGTGGAGACGGCGCTGACGCTCCTCGCTCCGCAGCGCGAGCTGAGAGACGTCGACGTCCAGCGCGACCTGCCCGCGACGCTCCCGCTCGTCGCGCTCGCCGAGGAGCGCCTCGAGCAGATCCTGCTGAACCTGCTGCTCAACGCGGGCGACGCGGTGCCCCGGCCCGGCGGCAAGATCGTGGTCAAGGCCGCGGCGACCGAGCGCGTCGTCGTCCTCGAGGTGATCGACAACGGACCCGGCATCGCCGACGCGCTGAAGAGCTCGCTCTTCGAGCCCTTCGTCACGACCAAGGAGGTCGGCAAAGGCACGGGGCTCGGGCTCGCGGTGTGCCGGGGCCTCGTCGAGGGCGTCGGCGGCACGATCGCCGCGCTCGACGCCCCGCAGGGTGGGGCGCGGTTCGTCGTCGAGCTGCCGATCGCCCACGCGCCCGAAGACACGGTGTCCGAGCCCCACTAGCATCGCGGCGTGGCCATCCCCCGACGTCGAACCGCGCTCCGCGCCGCGCTCGCGGGGGCGACGCTGCTCGCGACGTCGAGCGCCCACGCGGACGAGCCCCTTCGCCCCGGGTGGGCGTTCGGCTCGCCCGCCGCGGAGGGGGTGCTCACCACGCTCAGCTTGGCCTCTTGTGCAACTCGATTCCTTCCGCAACGGAAAAGCACTTGGGCACCCGACCACGTGCAGGCCAAGGTGCCCGGCCTGGCGCTCGCGAGCGACCTCGTCGGCGCAGCGGCCGGCTCGGCGCTGCAACTAGGTGCGGGCTACGCGCTCGAGACCGGCTACCTGGCGCGCCGAGGGGTCGCACGGCCCGGCGTCGAGGCGCTGCACGAGTCGCTCGTCGAGGGCGAGGCGCTCGCCCTGGACATCGGCGTCACGGGGTTGATGAAGCGCCTCTCGGGCCGCTGCCGCCCCTGGAGCTACGCGAACGGCGTGTGCACGTCGTTCGACGCCTTTCCGTCCGGCCACACGTCGACGGTCGCGTCGATCGCGGGCGCACGCCTCGCGCACGTCGCGTGGACGCCGCTCGACGATCCGGCGATCGGCCTCCGCGTCGCGAGCTTCGGCCTCGCCGAGATCGGCACGGTCGCGGCCGCGGTGCTCCGCGTGACGTCGGGAGCGCACAGCGTCGAGGACGTCGTCGTCGGGGCCCTCGTCGGCCACGCGACGGGGGTGCTCGTCGCGCTCGCGCATCCGCCGACGGGAGCGCCGCTCGGTCCGTCGCCCTCCGGCGCGCCGCGCGCGACCACGATGGGGCTCTCGTTCGCGGGTCAGTTCTGATCGCGCCGACGGCGCGACCGTTGGCAGGTGAACGAGCCGAGCCCGTCCCTCGGTGACGCCCAGAACCGGTACGGGGTGTACCAGAACCCGGCCCGCATCCCGACGCTCGCGCGACGCCAGGATCCGACGAGGTGGCCGAAGTCGCGCAGCGCGCGCTGATCGATGCTGCCGCCGACGAGATCGAACGCGGTCCACTCCTCCAAGTACCCCGACTGCAAGCCGTCGTCCGTCACCAGGTACGCCACGCGACCGCCCACGCCGACCACCATCGCGCCCGTGTTGCGAACGTTGGTGTGGGTGTGATCGGCGCAAGGGTCGACGAGGATCCGGTCGAGCGGAACGCCGTCCTCGCAGGCGAGCAGGTACGTGAGGGCGAAGGCCTCGACCACCGGTGAGTGCACCGCGCCTCCGCTCACGGTCACGAGCGGCGCCGCGCCCGCGTGGAACGCGTCGGCCGCGCGCCGCGCACGCACGACGTTCACGTCGAGCGACGCCCGCTCCGCGGTGGAGAGCTTCGCGCATGCATCGCCGGGGCGATAACCGAGGAGGCCGCTCGCGACCTGCTTCGCCTCACCGAAGCCGAACGTCCCCACCACCGCGTAGGGATACCGGCCGAGCGGAGCCTCGGACGCCCAGGCGCGCGCGAGGCTCCGCAGCGTGCGCGCGTTCTGGGTTGCTGCGCTCGCGCGCACCGAGGGATCGAGCTCGCACGACAGCTCGACGGGCACCGAGTCGAGGGTGTCGAAGGCGCGCGCGGCGACCTCGAAGATCGCCGCGCGTCGCTCGAGCGCCGCGACCGTCGACGCCTCGGGGTAGCCGCAGCCAAGAGGCGTCGCGTCCACGATCGGCCCACCTTCGCCGTAACGGACCGGCACGAAGCACGCGCTCGGCGAGAGCTCGGGGAACGAGCCGTGGTCGCGCGCGAGCGGGTCGTCCGTCGCTGCGACCCAGTCGTCACAAGCTCCATCGGGATCGAAATCAGGAGGCGCGAAACCCGCCGTGGCGTCTCGCGACGCGGCGGCGGGTGTCGAGGCGTGCTCGACGCACCCCGAGAAGAGGAGCGCGGCGAGCGTGGTCGCGCGGAGCGAGGTCACGGGACCGTGAGCGTGACCTTCTTCTTCGACGGGCTCCACACGTTGTCGAGCTCACCGTCGACGACGCGCATCCCCGAGCCGGTGGCCTCGGCCGACTCGAGGAGGTCGAGGTAGCTCGCGTTCGAGCCGTCGAGCAGCCGCGAGATGAAGCGACCGAGCGCGTAGCCGCTCTGGTAGGAGGGCGCCTCGACGCCGTTCGTGATGAGGTCGAGGTTCTTCGTGCCGCCCTTCTTCAGCGGGATGTAGTCGGCCTCGTAGTAGTTGTACGAGACGCAGCTGTCGATGAAGAGGATCTGGTAGCTCGACGGGAAGTCCGCCGCGGTGAAGTTGTCCGGGTCGAGCGGGCCGTAGCCGATCATCGAGTGGCCGTTGTAGAGGAACACGTCGCTGTTCTTGATCGCGTTCTTGTACGGCGCCGTGCTGTCGGCGTGCCCGAAGTACGCACGGAGCTGGATCGTCACGCTCTTCGTCTTCGCCGATCCGATCTTCACCTTCGCGGGGAGCTCGAACGTGATCCAGTGGTCGGAGACGCGCTCGGCGACCTGCTTCTCGAGGTCCTGCTTGTCCGCGTAGCTGAGCCCGGAGGGGAAGCCCGACCCGTTGTGGTACGCGATGAAGTCGGCGAAGCCGACGCCGCTCACCTTCTTGCCCGAGGCGAGCGTGTAGCTCGACACGTCGACGCCGCCCTCGACGTCCGCGAGCTTGAAGCTCGGGCGCGCTTGGAAGACCTGATCGAGGCTGTCGAGCCACTCGCCGTAGCCCGAGTCTTGGTAGAGGTCGCCGCCGTCGTGATCGATGACGCCGTTCAGGAGGCTGATGACGAGCTTGCCCTTCTGGACGCCGCCGGAGAAGAGTCGATCGTATTCGGGGTAGCTCTTGCCGTTGTTCGTCTTGTCGGCGCCGAGGCTCATCGTGACGGGCACGTAGAGGCGATTCGCTTCCAGCGCCGCGACCTCGACGTCGGGATGCGCGAGCTTCGCGCGGGCGGCCGTGATCGCGTCCTGCTCGGTCTTCATCGCGGTCTTGCAAGACGAGACCGAGGGCTCGAAGACGTACCAGAGGTCGCTCGCGAACTCGTGCGCCTCGCTGTCGTTCTGCGTGCACTCCTTGATGATTCGATCCGTCGAGGCGCCGTAGTCGGGGCGCAGCACGGCGGTCGCGAGCGAGGAGCGGGTCGACATCGTGACCGGGACGACCGCGTCGTCGACGTACGTGTAGCGGACCTCGACCATCGGCGTCGCCGCGGCGTTCGGCTTCGTCGTGTCGACGATCTTCACCGCGCGCTTCTTGAAGGTGCTCGGATCCACGCCGACGAGCTCGCGGTTGTTCACGCCGATGCCGCTGGTGCGCAGCGGGCCGAAGGCGCTGCGGGTCTGGCGGTGAACGGTCTGGAGGATCGCGTCGTCGCTGGCGCTCGGCGAGACGTAGACGATGCCCTCGAACTTCAGCTCGCGCGACCGCGCGCGGATGCTGGTGAGGTCTTGGTCGTCTCCGGTGGCATCGTCCGTCGCGCAGCCCGAGAGCGCGCTCGCGCCCGCGAGCCCGGCCACCGCCATCATCGCCACCCAACCCGCCTGGAGGAGCTTTGCCTTCATGACCGCCCCTTTCGCAAGCCGCGGGCCAGGTCCTACGTGAGCGGCTCACCTCCGGAAGTAGAATGAAAACGCCTTAATCTTCCCACATGTCCTACCTGTTCCCCGGGGGGCCAGCGATCCACCTGGGGCTCGCGTTCACCAGCGAACGGGCCCCATGGGCGGTGCTCACCAGAGCGGGTGGGGGCCGAGCGCCGACTTCGGGGCGAGCGATCGCATCCCAGAGGCGAGCGAGAGCGTCACCTGAGCGTCGGCCATGGCGAGATCGAAGCGGGCCTCGTGCCGATAGCCACCCTTCGAGGCGGTGGCGCTCTCGGGGATCGACAGGCTGTCGAGGATCTCGACCGGCAGCGTCCAAGGGCAAGCCGTCTCGCGGGTGCCGTCGCGCAGCACGCAGACGGTGACGCGCTTCGTGACGGTTTCGTAGGTCTCCCCCTCGCTCTCGCCTCCAAGTCGCTCCGGACGAGCAACAAGCGCCGACCCTCGAGGGACCTGGCCTCGAAACCGCGGACCGCGACCTTGCTCTCGGCGCCGTCCGTGCCTCGGTAGTCGCGGCCCAGATCGGCGACGGGGCGGAGGCCACCGCCCACGTTCGCCGCGAGCAAGTGCGCGGCCTCGCCGAGCGCACGCTCGTCGACGCCGAAGCGGAGGACGGACAGCTCCCCTTCGCGATCGCCGGGCGTGTTCGGCTCGGCGCCGCAGCTCCGGGGGGCGTCGTCGCGTGACGCGAGCACCTCGCGGTCGGCCAGGAGGCAGTCGCAGAGCGCTTGGCGGTTGGCGAACACCCGATCGCAGGGCAGCCGCGGCGTCGGCGCGCCCGCCGGAGCCGCAGAGAGCGCGCCGCCCAAGGCCTCGAGCCGCGCTTGCACCGTCCGATTCGGTCGGAGCGCGAGCGACTGCTCGTAGCGCTCCTTCGCTGTGGCGTCCTCGTGCTTCGCCTCCGCGACGCGGCCGAGGTTGTAGAGGATCTGGGCGCGGACACGCGGGTCGGCGGCGAGCGGCAACGCCCGCTCGCTCGTGGCACGACTCGGATCGAGGTCGCCGGCTTTGAGCTGAGCCCACCCGAGCTCCGACAAGAGCACCGCGTCGCTCGGCTCGACCGAGGCGGCGCGCGCGAGTGCGGCGGCGGCCTCGCTCCACTTCGACGCCTGCGCGAGCTTGCGTCCGAGCCGGAGCGCGGCCGCCCGATCGAGCGGGGCAGGGGCGCTCGCGCTCGGCGGGGGCGCGCTCACGTCCGGGGCCCGCGCGGACGACACGGCGCGATCGGGCGAGGAGCGCTCGGCGTGCGGACCGCAGGACGCGAGCGCGGCGCAGACGACGAGGACGGCGCGGTCGAAGGGCATGCGGGCGCGCTCCTACGCACGACGCGGTTCGCGCATTCCCGAGCGGCGCCCGAGCGCCGCGGTCGGGGTCCTCAGTTCGTGTCGACGTGGAAGCAATACGACGGGTTGCTGGCGCCCTGGTAGCCGTAGACGCGGGCCCAGTAGGTCCCCGCGGCGAGGCCCGACATCGTGACGGACTCGACGTCGGCGTTCGTGTAGGAGCCGGTGAGGTAGCCGAGCGTCTGCGCCGAGTAGATCTCGAGGTCGAGATCGCCCTCCGCGTCGTGGAACGAGATGCGGGCAGTGAACCCGTGGGCGACGCTGAACCCGATCCAGTCGACGTCGCCCGCGCAGATGCTGAGCATGCAGTAGTCGTTGCCCGAAGCGACGGGCGTGGCGGACGGGGAGTTGTTGTTGGGCTCGAACGCGTCCGCGACACAGGCGCAGCTGCCGCAGTCCTGGTAGCAGCTGGCGCACGTCTCGGTCGCTTGGCAGGTCCCGTCACCGCACGTCGCGCAGGCGCCGCAGTCGCCGGGGCAGGTCTGGCAGGTCTCGCCCCCGTCGCACTGGCCGTCCCCGCACATCGGCCCGCACGCGCCGCAGTCCATCGGGCAGGTGGTGCAGTCTTCGGCGGCGTCGCACTGCCCGTCTCCGCACGCTGGCGGAGAGCCCGCTCCGCTCGAGCCGCCCGAGCCGGCGCCGGTCACGGCCCCGTTGCCACCCGTGGTCGCGCCCTTTCCGGCGCCCGTGCCGTCGCTGTTGGTTCCGCTGGGGCCGTGGGTCGACCAGGGCCCACCCCCTTCACCGCCGGTCCCGCCGACGGGATCACTGGTGGCGCAGCCGGTGAGCACCAAGAGAGCGACGGCCAAGAAGCGGAGCCATGGGCACATGCGGTCGTGAACACGGAAGCACGTGTCGTGCCGCGCGACCGAGGCCCGGCGTGGTCGAAAGACTACTCGAAGGAGAGGAGCCGACGGAACCGGGCGGCCGCAGCGCGCAGGCCGGAGGGGTGGTGGCACGCGACGACCTTGCCCATGTGCCCGGAGACCGCGACGAAATAGCCCTCGCCCGCGTGCCGCTGGGCCTCGCCCGCGTAGCGATAGGTCGCGTAGTAGATCGGGTAGAGGACGAAGTGCGCCCCTCGCACCTGCGGCTCGTAGGACTGGTAGAGCGCGTTCGTGGGCGCGACGGCGCGGAGGACGAACTGCTTCGCTTGGCGCTCGGCGGCTTCGCGATCGACGTCCGCGTCGACGCGCTCGTCGATGTCCATGTCGAGCCGCGCGGTGGCGAGGGGCTCGAGCTCGTGGGTGCCGATCTCGATCGGCGTCGTGTCCGAGAGCAGGCCGTCGAGGAGCGCCGGCGCGGTGGTCTCGTAGGGGAACGTGCTGCGCGCGCGGATCATCAGCACCGCGTCCTTGTGGCGCGCGCCGCCGACGGGGAGAGGCACTTGCGTCTTGCCGTTGCCGACGGTGAAGCTCGAAAAACCGACGTGGTGGCCGTCGACGGTCGCGTCGACGCGCCAGAACGGGACGAGCAAGAGCGCGGGCTCGTCGACCACGGCGGTCTCGATGTCCGCCGGTCGCAGCGTGCGATCGAAGATCGCCTTGTGGATGATTCGCTCGGCTTCGGCGCGAGAGACCTTGAGCGGCGCGAGGAAGGACTCGGTGTCCGAGGGAGAGACCGGCCGCACGATCCGCTCGAAGTGGCGCCCCATGGCGAGGAGGCTAGCGCCGTTCCGGAGCACGTCCAACGCGCGGTCGACCGAGCGCGCCTCCGCGGTAGACTCGCGCCGTGGCCGCACGATCCGGAAGCGCCGATCTGCCGCTCCATGGCGGGCGCGTGCCCGCGTGGCTCGCGACGCGGATGGCCTCGCTGGGTCGCGTGGTCTCCGAGGCGATCGTCCTGCACTACGGCCGAAAGGAGCTGCTCCGGCGCCTCGCGCACCCTTTCTGGTTCCAGTCGCTCGGCGCCGTGATGGGCATGGACTGGCACTCGTCGGGCATCACGACGAGCGTCCTCGGCGCGTTGAAGCGCGGCCTCGCGCCGGTGGAGCACGAGCTCGGGGTGCACGTCTGCGGCGGGCGTGGTCGACACTCGCGACGCACGCCGGAGGAGCTTCGGGCGCTCGGCGATCGCGTCGGCTTCGACGGGGCGAAGCTCGCGCGCACGAGCCGGCTCGTCGCGAAGGTCGACAGCGCCGCCGTGCAAGACGGCTTCGGCCTCTACCTCCACGCTT
This sequence comes from uncultured Polyangiaceae bacterium, assembly GCA_964467935.1. Classification (GTDB taxonomy): domain Bacteria; phylum Myxococcota_A; class Polyangia; order Polyangiales; family Polyangiaceae; genus CAYYKK01. Next base: position 178 of record CAYYKK010000019.1, on the reverse strand, counting down.
TCGTGGTCGACGACGACGGCGCGTGGGTCGTCGTCCAACAAGGAATGAAGGTCGATGCGCGCAAGGCGCGGCGCTACCACTGGCTCTCCGAGGGGCTCGAGGGCGAGGGCTTCGGGCGCTTCGTCGACGCGCCGCACGCCGCGATCGAGGGCGAGCCCGAGGGCGCCGTCCTCAACCT
>CAYYKK010000018.1:0-43233 GCA_964467935.1 uncultured Polyangiaceae bacterium | reverse complement strand
GCGTCCTTCGTCTCGCGCGCCGCCTCGTCGGCCATTTCTTCGCCCTCGGCTCGACCTCTCGACATACTAACACCGCCCTTCCGAGCGGGATCTCGGGGCGGCTGGTTTCTTCACGTCGCGTCTGGTTTCTTCGCGATTGCGGGCGCTTGGCGCCAGGCATCGCCATTGCAGCGACGTGCTCACGGACCCTCCCGCTGCGTCGATCTCGACGCACGAGGCTCGATGAAGGCCCGCCCCCCGCTCTACGATTCCATCGCCCTCCAAGCCCTTCGCCTGCAAGGGTTTCGCAGCCGCCGTATTCCCACGACCGCCGGACGCGTCCACGTGCTCACGGCGCGCGGCGCGGGTGAGCTGCCGCCGCTCGTGCTGTTGCACGGCTTCAGCTCCGCGGGCGTGCACTTCCATCCCATCCTGCCTCGGCTGAAGAAGCGCGCGCGGAGCATCGTGATGCCGGATCTCCTGGCGCACGGCTTCAGCGACACGCCTCGGCGTGGGCTCGACGTGCGCGCGATGGAGCGCGCGCTCGTCGAGGTGCTCGACGCCGTGATCGACGAGCCGGTGCTCCTCTTCGGTCTGTCGATGGGCGGCGCCGCGGCGGTTCGGTACGCGAGCGCGCGACCCGAGCGCGTGCGCGGCCTGATGCTCTGCTCACCCGGCGGGGCGGCGATGGACGAGCGCTCGCTCGCGGAGCTCCAGCGCAGCTTCCGCATCGACGATCACGGCGACGCGCTGCGTTTCGTCGATCGGGTCTTCGCGAAGCCGACGGTGCTCCGTCAGGCGTACGCGTGGGGCGTCAAGAAAGCCTTCGAGCGACCCGGGCTGAGCTCGCTCATCTCGGGGCTCACGACCGAGGATCTGCTCGATCCCTCGGAGCTGTCGTCGCTGCGCATGCCCGTGCGCCTCGTGTGGGGACAGCAAGATCGCGTGCTCCCCGACGCGTGCCGCGCGTTCTTCCAAGAGCACCTGCCGCGGCACGCGGAGTACGAGGCGCCGCGCACGTTCGGCCACAGTCCCTTCCTCGACGATCCTGCCGGGCTCGCGCGGCGCATCGAGTCGTTCCTCGAGCACTTGCACGCGAACCCTGCGCTCTCGGAGGTGCCGCGCGACGACGACGCGCCCGCGTCCGAGGCGCGACCCACGGCGGACGCGCTGCGACGCGCCGGCTGAGCGCACGACCCTCCGACGCCGGGCGGCCTCCTAGTCGCGCGAGCGATCGACGACGCGTCGCAGGACCGCCTCGTCGAGCTCGCCCTCGGCGGCCTCGGCCAGCGCGCGCTTCATGTCGACGTCGACGCAGGTATCGATCGCGACCCGCACGCGCGCGTCGAGCGCCGGATCGCGTGCCCCGCCGAGCGCGAGCACCGCGCCGATCCGGCGCTCCGGCCCCGCCATGCCGTCCTCCGCGACGCGCACGAGCTCCTCCGGCTCGATGGTCGCGGATCGGTAGCCTCCCTCCCGGCTCGGCAGCGCGCGCAGCTCGTCGCGCCACGTCTCCATCGAGCGGCCGCGGCGCTCGAGCGACGCGAGCTTCGCCGTCGCGACGCCGCTCTTGCCCGCGGCGGCGCGTGCGTCCTCGACGCGGCGCAGGAGCGCTTCGCGCCGGTCGCGCGCCTCCTCGGACGCGCGCTGGATGGGATCGATCGGCGAGAACGAGAGCCGCAGCTGGACCGTGCCGCCCCCCTCGAGCACGAGGCCGAGGCCGTGCAGCGTGCGCTCCACGCGCGCGACGTCGGCGAACGAAACGAACCGAGGGCGACCCCAGCGTTCGATCGCGACGCCGTCCGCTCCGACGAGCACCGCCTGCGGCGCCACGAAGCGGAGCGCAGCGTAGAGGCCTCCCCACGCGAGCGCGGCGAGCCCCATCACGACGCCGACCGCGCGGAGGTGGAGCCCGTCGACCGATCGAGCCGCCGACTCGATCGTCGCGATCGTCAACCCGAACGCGATGAGAGGCAGCAGCAGCAGCGCGAGCAGCGCCACGATCCGCGCGAAGGAGGAGCTGCGATCCGCGGGGCTGAGGAGCGGAACGCGCAGCACGCTCGTCGCGGCGGAGAGCCCGAGGTGCTCGAGCAGGCCGCGCGCGGCGCGCTCGTCCGCGCAGGTGATCGCCACGTCCTCGCCCGTCGAGAGCTCGAGGACCACCGTGCTCGGCTCGAGGAGGTAGCCGTTGACGAGATCGCGGATGCGGACGCGTCGCTCTCGGTCGACGCCCCAGCGGATCGCGAGCTCGGCCCCGTCGAAGGTCACCGCGCCCTCTCCCTTCGCGCTCCGCGTCGACCCGACGCCCAAACGGAAGAGGAACGAGAGGCCGGACACGACGAGCAGCGGGATGAACAAGAGAGCGGCGCCGCGGATCCAGAGCCCCATCGGGAAGAGCGACGCGAACGCGGCAGCGAGCGAGGCCCAGCCCCAACGGAGCAGGAGGCGTCGTCGTCGAACGCTCGATCCGATGGCGACGCCGGAGGCCGTGACCTCCCCGGGGGTCAGCGTCACGATCGCAGCATCACGTAGGCGACCGCGAGGGGTGCGACCATCAACACCAATCCGACGACGACGCGACCCACGCGTCTCATCGTCTCGGAGGTCGCGAACATCGGCGGCACGAGGAAGGCGGATCCGAACAGGGACGGAGGCTCGACGAACGCGAAGACCACGTAGCCCATGCCCCACACGACCAGGATTGCACCGAGGATCCAGAGCGGCATCGCGACCTCCACGCGAGCGGCGCCCGCTGCGACCGTCGGAGTCTAGTATGGAAACGCGGGCGGCGCCTTCCTCAAGGGCCGAGGGCGATCGGCACCCGCGCGAACGCGACGTGCGACTCGGTCGGCTCGTTGACGACGAACGTCGTGTAGAGGTCGCCGCCCGACTGCGCGACGCCCGTGTAGTCGCCGAGCCAGCGAGGATCGCCGCGGAGCGAGGTGAAGCGGATCGGATCGCGGTACGCGCGCGTCGGTCCGCGACCGTTCCACGTGACCGGGCCGACGCGGTAGCTGCCCTCGTCGTCCCCGTCGAACTGGCCTGCGTAGTACGCGACGGTGAGCGCTCCCGTCGCGTCGCCCGCGAGCGACGCGTGCAGGAACATCGTGCCCGCGGTCGGGTCCTCGACGTGCGTGCGGGACGCGATCGCGCCGCCCGTCACGTGCGCGAGCCCGAGCGCGACGCTCGGCTCCGACTCGCCGGTGCCGGTGGCGGAGCCGTCCGCGACGCCGTAGAGCACGGAGAGCTCGCCGGCGACCGCGACGCACGTGGGATCGTCGAACGCGACGTTCTCGCCGGAGGCCGGACCTGCGACGGTGAGCGGCGGGCTCCACGAGGCGCCCTCGTCGTCGCTGAAGCTCGCGCGGATCTCGAAGGGCCCTTGGGCCGTCTGCGTCGCGTAGACCGCGTAGACCCGTGCTTCTGCGAGATCGGAGCAGAGAAATGCGAGGTTCGAGAACTCCGCGAACGTCGGATCGTCGACGATGTTCGCGCGCTGGAACGTGACGCCGTCGACGCTGCGCGCCGCCGTCACCGCGAAGGTGCTCGCGTCGAAGTTCGCGTAGCTGACGACGATCGTCCCCTTGCCGGTCACGGTGATCCACGGCTTGTCGTAGAGCGTCGCCGACTCGCTCGGATCGCTCGCCTCGATGGGCGGACCGAAGGTCGTCGCGCCGGCCGGGAGCTCGGCGACGTACACGTGCATGTCGAAGGGGTTGCCCTGGGCGTCGCGCTGGAAGCCGACGAACGCCATGTGGAAGTTGCCGGCGGCGTCCGCTGCGACGACGGGATCCGATGCGTCTCGACCGTTCGGGCTGGAGACGCCCGCGGGCGCGGTCCACGTCGCCCCTGCGTCGAGCGAGACCGCGTACCCCATCGTCGACGGGTCGAGGCCGCCCGAGATCGCGATCCAAGACGCGACGATCGTCGAGCCATGCACCGAGAGCGAGGTCTCGGCCTCCATGAACGACTGGCTCGGATCGACCGAGACGACCGAGCCGTCGAACCCACCTCCGCCCTGTCCGCCCGCGCCGGTCGAGCCGTGCGCGGCGGTGCTGGCGTGCGTCGACGTCGCGGGGGCAGCGCCTCCGGCTCCGCCGTCGCTCGCGACGTCGGGCTCGAGCGGTGATCGCGCGCCGCACGCGACGAGCGGCGCGGTCACGGCGAGGAGGACGACGAGGGAGCGCTCCGGCATCGCCCACGAGTCTATCCGCAGTCGGAGGGCGTCTGTCCCGGCCGAGACGCTCAGAGCGACAGATCGGGTCGATCGCGATCGACCGTGTCGAGCCGCGAGAAGACGCGCGTGCCGTGGGTCGTGACGAGGACGAGATCGGTGAGCTGATCGCCGTCGACGTCCCCGCTCGCGACGCCGGTGATCTTGAGCGACGGATCGGCGCTGTCGGTGCTCGACGCGTGGAGGCCGCGGAGCGAGTAGATCGCGCGCAGACTCCCGTCCTTCGCGTCGCGCACGTAGACGGTCGTCGCGGTGACGGCGACGAGGCGCATCGCGCCCGTCGCGTCCGCGATCATCGTGAAATCGAGGATCGGATCGGCCAGCGCGGGTCGCTCGGGCGTGAGGCTCGCGCCGTGGAAGAGGAACAGGTTCTGAGGGACCGCCGGGTGCGCCGCGTCCGGCGTCGCCGCGGGCTTCGACTTCTGCGGGATGCGCGCGACGACGACGTAGTCGCTCGCCGGGCTGCCTTCGCCCGGGACGCGGTCGAGCGTGGTCCGCACCGCGCGCAGCGATTCCATGAACGAGCTCTGCGGCGCGTCCGTGGCGATCGTCGCGCCCACCGCGCCGAGATCGATCGTCTGGACGGTGCCGTCGGCCGCGGCGATGCGCGAGACCTCGAGGTTCATGTCGCACGACGCGCCGCAGGGCGTGATCGCGGGCCTCGGTGTGAAGAGGATCGGATCGCCGCCGTCCCCCACGACGAGCGCGGCGGCGTAGTCGTGGCTCGCGACGGCGCCGACGTGCGCCGAGAGCCCCTCCGCGAGCTGGCCTGGGCCGGGTCGCGAGAGGAAGGTCACCGCGTGCTCGAGCAGATCGGTCGTCGAGGCGACGATCTCGACGGACGAGCCGTCGGGCGCGGGACCGACCGCGAGGGACAGGGGCACCGAAATGCCGGAGAGGGCGAACGGCGACGAGACCTGCCGATCGGACGATCCGAGCAGCGCGCCGCCGTGCACCCCGGTGCCGCACGCCTTGCCGGTGCCGTCGGGGGGCTGGAAGAGGACCGCGAGGTCGCCGATCGCATCGCCCGCGAAGTGCGCCGCGCCGACGTCGATCGTGCCGGTGATCTCGGCGAGCACGTGCGGTCCGTCCGGACCATCGGAGGTGCGACCGTAGTAGGCGAGGAGCTCCTCGGGCGCGTCGCACTTCGGATGCACGTTCGTGCTCACGACGAGATCGGTCACCCCATCGCCGTCGAGATCGGTCGCGACCGGCGAGCCCACGGTCGTGTCCGCGCTCAGCCGGTAGGGCGACAGCTCGAGCAAACCCTTCGCGCCGAAGAAGAGATCGATGCCCGGTGACGGCGGCGTCAGCGCGACGTCGTCGAGCCCGTCGCGATTGAAATCCCCCACGACGGCGCTGCTCCACGTCGGTCCGTTGTCGAGGTTCAGCCCGGAGGAGGGTCCTTTCACGAATTGGTGCGGGGCGAGGGGCGCGTCGTTCGGCACCGAGAGCCACACCTGCGTCGCCGAGACGTAGTCCGGCACGTCATCCTCGTTGAACCGACCCGCCGCGAGCAGCGGCTTGCCGCCGAGATCGAGGCTGTCCTCGATCGGATCGAGCGCGTCGGCGGCCGTCCACGCGGCGATGTTCTTCCCGTGGAACGCGAAGAGGTTCGTGCGCGTCTTCGTCGGACCCACCTTCGCCGCCACGACGAGGTCGTCGCGGCCGTCGGCGTCGACGTCGGTCACGACGAGGCTCCCTTGGATCGCGCCCACCTTCAGCAGATCGTGCGTCTGCGGGAGCTTCAGCTCGACGATCTGGCTTATGCCGAGCGGGACCGCCTGCCAGGTGGCGACGAAGATCGACGTCGACTGGCCGTCGTCGACCGCGTACGCGAGCGAGGGGAGCGGATCGCCGAGATCGACGAAGTGGAAGGTCGTCATCGCGAGGCTCGCGGGCGCGAGGTTCGGCAACGACACGGACGACGCGCAGCTCGCGTCGAGCGCGTCGAGGCAGAGCCGCACGCCCGGGCCGCCGGGGTCGGCGGTGAACCAGGCCGCGACGTCGTAGACCGCCTGGCCCGTCTGCGGCTTGCCGGAGAGCCGCGCCGGTAGGGCGATGAACTTCGCGTACGCGCTGTCGGTCGTCGCGCGCGCGTAGAGCTCCGGCGAGAACGTCTCGTCGCCGACGCCCGTGAACGTCGTGATGCCCGCGAACGTCGGGCCGACGACGTCCGCGAGCCCGTCGCCGTCGACGTCCGCGATCGCCGCGGCCTCTCCCGGCAAAGCAGACAGATCGAGCGTCGCGCGGATGCCGAGCTCGCTCATGTAGTCGACCTCGCGCTGGAAGCGATCGGGGGTCAGGAGCGTGAGGTCGCCGATCCCGTCGCCGTCGAAATCGGCGACCTCCGGCCGCGTGCCGAGCGCGCCGGGGAGCTCGGTCGCGAGCTTGAACCCGCTCGTCTGCTTGCGGCAGACGAGGTCGAGCCCCGCTCGAAATCCGCTCGGGCACGCCGACGGATCGGTGACGACGTACTGGCACGCCGCGACGCTGTCGGGAGCGCCGCACGAGAGCGCCTTCGTCGGATCGTTCGGGAACGTGTCGCAGTCTTCGTGCGGATCGACGACGCCGTTGCCGCAGACGTCGTGCTCGATCGCCCTCAGGTCGGCGCACGAGCACGTGATCGAAAGGATCGCGGCGAGCGCGAACCCGGCAGGGACTCTCATCGGCTTCACTCCTCGCGCAGAGGGGAGGGTCAGAAACGCGCGCTCACGGACGCTCCATTCACGGTCGGGCCGAGGATCGGCAGGACGGAGAGCTCGATCGAGGGGCGGTCCTTCGGCTCGTCTCTCCGCGGAGACTCTCGACGCTTGCTTCCCGTGACGGCGACGGGGCGCGGCGCGTCCACCACGTAGAGCAAGATGCCGACGACCCCGACCGCGGCGCCCGCGCCCGCGAGCACGCCGCCGGCGGTCCGGAGGTTGTCGCGGTCGCCCTTCGCCTGCTCGTACGCGGCGAGCTCGTCGGGCGTGATCGACTGCGTGTCGAGCTTCTGGAGCGTGCTCTTCGCGGCGTTCTCTTTCGCGAACGACACGCCGAACACCACGGCGCTCGCGACGAGACCCGCTGCGCCCGTCGCCATGAACCCGTAGGAGATCTTGCGCTGGGTCGTCGATCTCAGGTCGGCGCTGAGGCGCTTCTCGCCGCCGCGCTCGAGCTCGACGTCGGCGCCCCACGACTCGTGGCCGTTGCGCGCGACCGACACGAAGTGCGCGCCGGACGGCACGTCGATGGGCTTGGCGAAGGGCGCGGTGCCCACGAAGCGTCCGTCGATGCTCACCTCGGCGCCGTCGGCGTGCTCGACGACGAGCCGCCCCGGCTTCTCGACGAGCTCGTAGCTCACGGGGACGAGCTCGCCGTCGAGGGCGCGGACGGTCACCTCCTTGTCCTCGAAGCCGGGCGCCGTGAGCTTCACCTGGTGCGGTCCCGACGCGACCTCGACGGTCACCTGCGGCGGCTTCGGCGCGCTGCCGTCGATCGAGATGAGCGCGCCCGGCGTCGGAGAGTCGACGGCGACGAGCGTCTTCTTCACGATCGGCTTCGGCGCGGGCGCGGCCGGGCCTTCGGCCTTGTTGTTGTCGAGGATGAGCTCCACGTCGCCGAGCGCGCGCATCGCCTCGGCGCGTCGTCCGCCCGATTGGACCGCGACGAGGTACTGCTTGTAGAGGACGCGCGCCCGCTCGAGGTACGCGCGATCGTTCGTCGCGGTGTAGAGCCGGCGGTTCGCCTGTGCGATCGAGAAGAGGACGCCGTCGCGGGGCGCGATCGCGTACGCCTGCTCGAACGCCTGGAGCGCGACGGCGAAATCGCCCGCGTCGTACGCGCGTCCGCCCGCGTCGAAGAGCGCCTTCGCCTTGGTGAGATCGGCCGCGGAGACGGCCTTCGGCGCGGCCGGCTGCGCGAGGGCAGTCGACGGCGCGGCGAGGGCGACGGAGCAGAAGAGCAGCGCGAGCGCCTTTCTCATGGGCGAATGTCTCTCTCTCGGGACACGCCGGCCACGGCCGGGGTCAAAAGGACGACGCAGGTCGAGATGACGAATCAGAACGTGTACTCCTTGCGGGGAGCCGGCTTGAGGATCAGCGCGTCGACGACGTCGTCGGAGGGCGTGACGTCGAGGCTGCCGTCGAGGTACCCCTCGTGCTTGATCTTGAGCTTCACTGGCGCCGTCCCGCGCGGCAGCTCGAGCGCGTCGGTCGCGAGGCCGAGGCGCTTCGTGCCCGCGAAGACCTCGCTGTCGGCCGGAGTGATCTTCAGCTTCAGCTTCACCGCCGCGGGCGTCGGGGCTGCGCTCGGGGTCGCGGTCGCGCTCGGCTCGCCCGAGGGCGACACGATGGGTCCGGTCGCGGTCGCCGTCGCCGTGGCGGTGACGGTCGCCGTCGGCGCGGGGTGCGTCTCCGCGGAGCCGCCCGAGGCGGACCCGCGCAGGAGGAGCGCCCCTCCCGCGAGCGCGAGGAGGCTCGTCCCGATCGCCGCGTAGAGCGGCCAGCGCGGCCTCTCGCGCGCGGGCTCGGCGATGGACGCTCCGAGCGACTGGCTCCCGGGCGGCGCGATCACCGTGGCGGCGCCCGAGTCCACGCCGACGTCCTTCGCCGACCGCGCGCCCACCACGCGTGGCTCGGCGAGGATCGCGCCGGGACCCGACGAGCCCGGCCCCGATGCGAGCCCGAGCCGCGCGACGATCGCCGCGAGATCGTCGACGGCGGCGACGACGCTGTCGGGGCGCTTCGCCGGATCCTTCTCCATCATCGCGAGGATCGGCGCGTCGAGCTCCGGGGGCAGCTCGTGGGCGACGCTCGAGACCGGCGGCGCCTTCGCGCTCACCTGCTTCATCATGAGATCCATGACCGAGGTGCCGTCGAACGGCAGCCTCCCGGTGAGGAGCTCGAACGTGAGGATGCCGAACGAGTAGATGTCGGCGCGGTGGTCGACGTGGATGCCGTGCACCTGCTCCGGCGACATGTAGAGCGGCGTTCCCATCGGGATGCCGCTCTTCGTCTTGTGCTGCGCCGCGCTGTCGTCGACGAGCTTCGCGAGCCCGAAATCGAGGAGCTTCGGGATGGGCGCGCCGTCGTCGAAGGCGAGGAAGACGTTCTCGGGCTTGAGGTCGCGGTGCGCGATCCCGGCCGCGTGCGCCGCGCCGAGGGCGCGCGCCAGCTGCTTGAGGATGGGCAGCGCCTCGGCGGGCGTGAGCCTGCCGCGCTGGCGCACGTACTCGTCGAGCGTCATCCCGTCGAGCAGCTCCATCACGTAGTAGTGGCGCCCGTCCTCGTGCACGCCGAAGTTGAAGATGTCGATGATGTTGCGGTTGCGGATCTGGTTCACCGCGCGCGCCTCGGCGATGAACCGAGACACCATCTCCGGCTTCGCCGAGAACTCGCGCTTCAGCACCTTGATCGCGGCGGCCTTGCCGATGACCGGGTGCACCGCGCGGTACACGGCGCCGAAGGTCCCTTCGCCGAGCAGCCCCTCGATCTCGTACTCGCCGACGCGCGTGCCCTTCTCGAGGGTCGTCTCCGCGGACGCGAAGGCCACGTCCGGCATGAGCTCGGCGCCCTCGATCGCGCACGTGGTGGTGCCCTCCGGGTACTGCTTCCGGCACGTGGGGCAGGTCGGCATCGGCCCCGAGCCTACCAGCAAGGTGCGCGACCGGCGAAGTCGCCGCGCGTCGACGCCGATTTCGTGCGCTCGCGCGCGGCCGCGCCTACGAGCGCGCGCGGCGTGAGGATCCGCTCATGGTCCGCAGTCGGCGGGGCGGCAACCGCCTCTCGCCTTGCACGCGTTCTGCCCCTTGCACGCGTTGTCGCTCGTCTTGCATTGGCCGAGGCCCTTGCATTGGTTCTGGCCTTTGCAGCAGGCCTTGGGCTCGCGCGGCTCCGCGCTCGCGTCGCAGGGCGACTCGCACCCGCCTTTGCCCTTGCAGTCGTTGAGGCCACGGCATTCGTGGACGCCCTGGACGCGGCAGTTGCCTTTGCCCTTGCAATCGTTGAGTCCGCGGCAGCAGGCGCGATCCGAGCCTTGCACGCGCTCCGCCCGCGCGTGCCGCGCCTCGATCGGCGGCGGTTCGGGGCGAGCTCCCGTGCCCTCCGGGGTCGGGATCGCGACGACCGCCTCCGGCGCGCGCGCGGCGCACCCCGACAGTCCTGCGACGAGGCCGGCGATCGCGGTGATCGCGAGGCGCTCGGCCGCGTGCTCCTCTCGATGGGTGCTCGACGACATCCTTCCGCATCGTGACCGTTTCGCGACCCGCTGAGAAGCCCCGCGCGGCGACCTCGCGTCCGTCTCGAATCTCCCGCTTCGGAGGGCGACGTCGTAATAGACTGCCGGCCGTGTCGGACAAGCTCTTCGAAGAGCTGAAGCGCTATGTCGGCTTCGGCGCGCAGGACGAGTCGCTCCTCGCGGAGCTGCGCCCTCACGTCGAGCACGGATTTCGCCTCGTCGCCGACGAGTTCTACGACCGCACGCGCGAGCACGAGGCGGCCCACGCGGTCTTCTCCGGCGAAGAGCAGATCGATCGGCTGAAGCAGTCGCTCGTGCAGTGGATGGAGCGCATCTTCACCGGCCCCTACGACGACGCCTACTACGAGCGCACGAGCACGATCGGCCACGTCCACGTGCGGGTCGGGCTCCCGCACCGCTACATGTTCACGGCGATGTCGATCGTGCGCCTGCGGCTCTCGGAGCTCGCCCGCTCGTCGAACGCCGCGCTCCGTCCCGCGCATTTCGACGCCCTCCACCGCGTGCTCGATCTCGAGCTCGTCGTGATGGTCGATCGCTACTTCTCCGAGATCCTCGCTCGCGCGCAGCGCGCCGAACGCGCGGAGCTCGAGGCCGTCCTCGAGCGGACCGAGCACCGCTACGCGAGCGCCGTCGAGATGGCCGATCTGCTCATCGTCGGCGTCGACAAGGACGGCACGATCCAGCTCTTCAATCGCGAGGCCGAGCGCATCTCGGGGACGCCTCGCACCGAGGCGCTCGGCTCGTCGTTCCTCGAGGTCCTCGTGCCGGAGGAGGGCAGGGCCGAGCTGTCTCGCGCCTTCTCGCTCCTACGCGCGCGCGGCGGGGCGGCGGCCGAGTCGGTGCCGCCGCGCTCCGAGCGCTCCGAGGTCGTCCCGCCGAGCGCGTTCGCCGAGGAGCACGCCGACGTCGACAGCGTCGTGCGCACGCCCAACGGAAAGCCCCGTGAGGTGCGCTGGCAGCTCTCGTATCGGCCGAGCCGCGAGGAGGACGGCATCGACGTCTTCGCGATCGGCCGCGACATCACGGAGGAGCGCGAGCTCGCGGGGCGCGCCCGCCAGAACGAGCGCCTCGCCGCCGTCGGCACGCTGGCCGCCGGCCTCGCGCACGAGATCCGAAACCCGCTCCACGGCGCGCTCCTCCACGTGACGTTCCTCGAGCGCGCGATGAAGCGCGCAGGCCCCATCGATCCCGACGCCTCCGAGGCGCTCGGCGTCGTGAAGAGCGAAATCCAGCGCCTCTCGAACCTCACGACCGACTTCCTCGATTTCGCGCGCCCGCGCCCGCTCGATCGCGCCGAGATCGATCTCGGCAAGCTCTGCGAGCGCGTCTCGATGGTCGTCTCCGGCAAAGCGAGCGAGGCCGGCGTCGAGATCAAGCTCGACCCGCCTCGCAGCCCGCTCGTCACGTCGCTCGACGCGGCGAAGATCGAGCAGGTCCTCTTGAACCTCGCGCAGAACGGCATCGAGGCGATGGCGCCCGGAGGCGGCGTGCTCGTCCTGAGGGTCCGCCGCAAGCCCGTCGACGTGCTCGTCGAGGTGGAGGACACCGGGCCGGGGCTCGCGGCCGACGCGCCCGTGTTCGATCCCTTCTACTCGACCAAGCCGGCGGGCACCGGCCTCGGCCTCGCGATCGCCCACGCGATCGTCGCGGCGCACGGCGGCGCGCTCGACTTCGAGAGCCGACCAGGCAAGACGATCTTCCGAGTCACTCTGCCCATCGTGGGCCATCAGCGCGAGGCGAGATCCAAGTGAGCAAGAAACGAAGACTCCTCATCGTCGACGACGAAGCGAGCGCACGCAGCGGCCTCGAGAAGCTCCTCAAGCTCGAGGGCTACGACGTCCGGACCGCGGGCGACGGTCAGAGCGCGCTCGAGGCGCTCGAGGAGTCGCCCGCCGACGTCGTCGTCACCGACATGAAGATGCCCGAGATGGACGGCATCGAGTTGACGCAGAAGATCCACGAGAAGTATCGGCTCCCGGTCATCGTCGTGACGGCGTTCGGCGACGTGACGTCGGCCGTCAAGGCCATCCGTGCGGGCGCCGAGGACTACATCACGAAGCCCGTCGACTTCGACGCGCTCACCTTGAGCATCGAGCGCTCGGTCGCGCGCAGCGACCTCCGAGAAGAGGCCGACGCGCTCCGCAAGCAGGTGATGGAGCAAGGGGGCGCAGGCCTCGGCGGCCTCGTCGGCGCGAGCTCGGCGATGCAGGCCGTCTATCGCGTGGCGAGCCAGGTCGCGAGCTCCCGCGCGACCGTGCTCGTCACCGGCGAGAGCGGCACCGGCAAGAGCGTCCTCGCGCGCGCGCTGCACGATCGCAGCCCCCGCAAGGACGGCCCGTTCGTGTCGCTCCATTGCGCGTCGCTCACCGAGTCGCTCCTCGAGAGCGAGCTCTTCGGGCACGAGAAGGGCGCCTTCACGGGCGCGCAGGGCAAGCGCCTCGGCCGCTTCGAGCAAGCCCAGGGCGGGACGCTCTTCCTCGACGAAATCGGCGAGATCTCCTCGCCCACGCAGGTGAAGCTCCTGCGCGTGCTGCAGGAGCGCGCGTTCGAACGGGTCGGCGGCAACGAGACCGTCTCGGTCGACGTGCGCCTCATCGCGGCGACGAACCGGGACCTCGTCGCCGAGGTCAGCGCGGGTCGCTTCCGCGAAGACCTCTACTATCGGCTCAACGTCGTGCACATCGAGATGCCGCCGCTGCGCCTGCGCGACAGCGATCTGCTGCTCCTCGCGAATCACTTCCTCCAGAAGTACGCACGAGAGAACCAGCGCAACTTGAGCGGCTTCACCGACGCCGCGCGCGCGCGGCTCCTCGGCCACCGCTGGCCGGGCAACGTCCGCGAGCTCGAGAACGCGGTCGAGCGCGCCGTCGTCATGTGCTCGGGTCAGCAGATCGACGAGGGCGACCTCCCGAGCGGCGTCGTCCCCGTCGTGAAGGGCAACGTACGCATCCCCGGATCCACGATGGGGGAGATCGAGCGCTTCGCGATCCTCTCGACGCTCGAGGCGTGCAACGGCTCGACGGCGCGGGCCGCGGAGCTCCTCGAGATCAGCGTCCGCACCATCCAATACCGCTTGAACGAGTACGGGATGAGCGCCAAGTCGCGGCCTAAGACGAAGGGCTGAATTCGCGGTCTCTGCGCCGCGATCTCCCGCCGAGCGAATCGTCCGCCCCGAATCGTCAGCCGAGCGAGTCGCGGAACGCGTGGAGCTTCTTCAGGGTCTCGTCGAGCGCGCTCTTCGTCGCCGCGCTCGCGGCCTTCGACGCGGTCTCTTGGGCCTGGCTGAGCTCCTTCTCGAGCTCGCGCCATTGGTCTTTGACCTCCATGCCCGCGAGGTGCACCCGCACGCGAACCTCGTCGCGCATCGTCGCGAGGACATCGAGGCTCTTCTTCAGCTCGGTCTTCAGTTCGTCGGTGGTCTGGCTCATCGCGGTGTTCTCCCGAGCGTGCCGACTGCATCAATCGCGCCGACGCGCGCGCCCCGGCCAAGCGCGGGGAGACGACGACGACCCCGCGCAAGCGGTGCGCGCGGGCGCAAAGAACGAGAGAGCGCGCGCGGCACCGACGCCGCTCGGGACCGGACGCGCCCCTTGCGGAGGCGCGTCGACGGCGTCATGGGTGGACGACCGACTTCCCCTTCGAAGGAGCTTCCCATGCAAGGTCTCGCTCGTCGTGCGCTCGTCCCCATCCTCGCGAGCTGCGCGCTGCCCGCCGCGCTCGCATGCTCCTCGAGCGGCGGGACCGGCGGCGCCGGAGGCACCGCGAGCACCACCGCGAGCGCGGGCACCGGCACCTCGAGCGGCGGGGCCGGCGGCGCGATGCCGAACGTCGGCGCCTCGGTCCTCGAGCACCACAACCACGCCACGCGCGACGGCGTCTACACCGACGCCGCCATCACCAGCGCCGCCGCAGCCGCGATGCACGTCGACCCCTCCTTCCACGGCGTCGTCGAGGGAGCCGTCTATGGTCAGCCCCTCTTCGTCGACGGCGGGACCAGCGGCAAAGACACGCTCTTCGTCGCGACGGAGCACGACCTCGTCTACGCGCTCGACGCCGCGACCGGCGCCGAGATCTGGAAGAAGTCGCTCGGCGCGGCCGTCTCGGTCGGCGATCTGCCGTGCGGCAACATCGACCCGCTCGGCGTGACGGGCACGCCCGTCATCGATCTCCCGTCGCGCACCCTCTTCGTCGACGGCATGACGACGCCCGACGGCGGAGCGACCAAGAAGCACCTCGTCTTCGGGCTGTCGATCGACGACGGCTCGGTGCGCGCCGGCTATCCGATCGACGTCGACGCGGTCGCGAAGAGCGGCAATCTCGCGTTCGAGTCCCAATACCAGAACCAGCGCGGCGCGCTCCTGATCGTCGGCGACACGCTCTACGTGCCCTACGGCGGTCATTACGGCGACTGCGGGCCGTATCACGGCTGGGTGCTCGGCGTCCCCTTGGCGAATCCAGCGGCGGCGAAGGCGTGGGCGACCCCGGCGCAGGGCGGCGGCGCGTGGGCGCCCGGCGGCGTCTCCTCCGATGGCGCGAGCGTCTTCGTCGCGACCGGCAACACCTTCGGCGCCAGCGCGTGGAGCGGCGGCGAATCGGTGATCCGTCTCGGCGCGGGCCCGACCTTCAGCGGGCAGACCGCCGACTATTTCGCGCCCACCGATTGGCAGGCCCTCGACGCGGGCGACGTCGACATCGGGGGCTCCGGCCCCGTCCTCTTCGATCTGCCGAGCGGGAGCCCGTCGAAGGTCGCCATCGCGCTCGGCAAGAACGGCAAGGCCTACGTCCTCGATCGCGCGAACCTCGGCGGCGTGAGCGACGCGCCCGCGCAGGCGATCGTGTCGACGAACGAGATCATCACCGCCGCCGCCGCCTATTCGACGTCGAAGGGGCAATACGTCGTGTTCAACGCGCCGGGCGCGAGCTGCCCCAATGGCAATGGCGATCTCGTCGCGCTGTCGATCGCCCCGGGCACGCCGCCGACCATTTCGACCGCGTGGTGCGCGAGCTCCAAGGGCCTCGCCGCGCCCATGGTCACCACCACCGACGGCCACGCTGGATCGATCGTGTGGATCTTCGGCGCCGAAGGCGACGGTCGGCTCCACGGCTACGACGGCGACACGGGCACGAGCGTGTTCGGCGGCGGCGGCAGCGGCGATCAGATGACGGGGCTCAAGCGCTACGCCACGCCTATCGCGGCGAAGGGCCGGATCTTCGCGGCGGCGACCGACGCCGTGTACGCGTTCACGTCGAAGTGAGGGCGCCTCCGCGCGCGCCGTCGAGGTCGCGGAGGCCGTCGACGAGCGCGCGCGTCACCGCCGCGGCCATGCCGAGCCGCGCGCCGCCTCGGCCCGCGCCGAGGCTCGCGGGGGAGAGGCCGAGCGACGTCGCGAAGTCCTCGACCGAGCCCGGCTTCTTGCGTCCCCATTGCGTCGCCGCGCAGCGCAGATCCACGTATCGCTCCGGGAGGAAGCCGCCGCTCTCGCGCATGAGCCCGGCCGCGTAGAAGCCCCAGCCGACGACGACGTCCTCGTCGCGGACGAACGAGCGCCACGCCGACAGCGCTTCTTCGCGCGTCATCCCCGCCTCGATCTCGCCGATGTCGAGGCGCGTGTGCACCGGCGTCGACGGCGCGATGGGCGCGCGCGGTCGCACGATCGCCTCGAAGCGCTCGCCCGTGTCGAGGCGCACGGCCAGCCATTGCACGAGCTCGTCCGGGTGCTCCGACGGCGGGCGATACGGCCACGCGTTCGCCTCACCCGTCACGACGACGAGGCTCCTCCCTTCGCGGAGCGCGAGCGGCATCTTCTTCGGTCGCGGCTTCTTCGCCCGCGAGCGGACGCGCGCGCCGTGCAGCCGCTCCTCGTGATCGATCTGCATGTCGACCATCGCTCTGAACGGCCGCATCATCGGCCGGAAGCGCTCCGTGTCTCCTTCGAGCATCCCGAGCGCGTGCATCGTCGCTTCGAGCGTCGAGACGCAGGACTCGGCCGGCTCCGGCCGGATCCGGTACTCGCTCGGCTCGCTGGGCGCGAGCGAGTACCGCGGCAGAGCGCCGATCCTCGGGTTGATGCGCACGAGCTTCTTCGCGAGCGCCCACGTCCCGTCCACGACGACGAGCGTCACGGGGCCCTTCGGCGGATCGATCGCGAGATCCTTCGCGCCGGGACCGGGCCAGAGGAGCACCGCGGGGCGCGACGGGTCCGAGAGCGCCTCGCGAACGCGCGGATCGTCGTCGACCTCGGTGCCGACCACGAGCGTCGATCCGGGCAAACAGAGCGACGCCATCCGCGCCGTGCCGATCGGCATGAACTCTTCGCGCGGGTGCTGGACGAAGAGCACGCGCGTCCGCGCCTCGATGCGCGGCACGTGCGCGCAGAAGCACACGCGCGCCGGGCGCATGCACGTCATGCACATCGCTCGCGGCTCGAACGACGGAGCGGCGGCGCGAAGGGGGCGCTCCGCGAAAGGGCGAGGGTCCATCGGCTCAGTCCCGATCCCAATAGAGATCGAGCACGCTCGCGTCCTGTCCCTCCCACGCCTTCTTCGTGAAGCGCGCGGCGACGTTCTTGCCCCCCGCGAGCTCGATGAGCCGCTCGAAGAAGCCGAGCGCCTGCGTCGACGCCGTCTCTTCGGCCTTCGGGCTCATCCCGTAGTCGATCGACACGACCGCGTGGTCGTCGTCGATCGTGAGCACCTCCAGCGTGCCTTCGTCGAAGAAGCTGCTCGCCAACACCTTGAACCGCATCATCGTGTCGCGCGGATCTCCCTCCGCGACGAGCATCGGGAAGACCTTCTTCACGCTCTCGACCTGGAAGCGCCCCCACATGCGCACGCCGTCGAGCGATCCGCGCGCCACCTCGTGCAGGATGCCGAGCCCGAGCCGCTCGAAGGTCGCCATGGGATACCAACCCTCGGGGTCGATCCTCGAGCCGACGATCGCGAGATCCTGCGGCTCGAGGTACTTCGACCAATCGACGCTCTTGTTGCCGCGGATCATGCGGACGTAGTCGACGAACAAAAACCCTCGGACGCGATCTGCCACGGCTCTCCTCGGAGGCGATGACGCAGCCGCGTCGAGCCTCGATCTCACCATGCGCGAGATCACGCCGGGCGTCAGCCGGGAAGCGGGTAGGGGTCGGTCGATCCACTGACGAGCGCGCCGCGCGGAGCCTCCGCGTGGCGCACGTTGACCCACCGCTCCGCGCACGACGGCCGGTTTTTCAATGGGTGCCGCGTGGCACGCGCGCTGCTAACGGTGCCTCCCATGAAGTCGGCGAACGGGATCTTCGGGGTGGGCATCGCGCTCGGGGTGATGGCGGGGTGCGGCAACACGGTGAGCGTCGAGACGGGCGGCGCCGGCGGGGGCACCTCGGTCTCGAGCTCGGACGTCTCGCCCGTCACCTCGAGCTCCGTGACGTCGAGCGGCTCGGGCGGAGCGTGCGCCGGCTACGCCGATCAGCCCGGCAGCGCCCAGGTCACGGTCCGCTTTCGCAACGAGGGGGGCGTCCCGATCTACCTCCCCTCGAGCTGCAGCGACGTGGCGTTCTCGATCGACCCCGTCGGCGGCGGAAACGCCGCGACCTTCGCCTACGACAAGAGCTGCCTCCAGACGTGCCAAGATTTGCAGACGCAACCGCAATACGCCTGCGGCGCGTGTGCACCTCGCTCCTATCGCCTCGATCCGGGCTCCTTTCGCGACGTCGTGTGGGACGGCACCGGCCTCACGTCGGTGACGATGCCTCCGCAGTGCTGGGCGCAGAACAACGGCAACACGGTGTGCTCGCGCGTCGTCGCGGCGCCCGCGGGCACGTACGACGTGAGCGTGATGGGCTATGCCACCTGCGGACCCGATTGCCAATGCGACGCCCAAGGCGTGTGCAATGGCGAGGCGATGGGCGGGCAGGCGTATCCGAACCCCGCCAAGCTGAGCTACCCGAGCGACAACCTCGTCGAGGTCGTCTTCGGGGTCTGCGCGTTCCCTTGCCCCGGCGGCTGAGCCCGACGGCGTCCGGGAGCGAGCGCCGCGCGGGGCTTGGTCCCGCGGGCGCTCGACGATAACGTCGCCGCCCATGACGACGGTCCTCCTCACGGGCGCTTCGACGGGCATCGGGCGCGCGCTCGCGCTCGCCTGGGGGGCGCGGCGCGCCACGGTGATCCTCTCCGCGCGCAACGAGGCCGCGCTCTCCGACGTCGCGCGCGAGGTCGAGGGGCGAGGCGGCCGCGCCGTCGTCGTTTCCGGCGACGTGACCGACGCGCGCTATCGGCGCGAGCTCGTCACGCGCGCGGCCGGAGAAGGGGGCCTCGACGTGCTCGTGAACAACGCCGGTCGCGGCTACTACGCCTCGGTCGAGAAGATCGATCTCGCCGAGCTGCGCGCGCTCTTCGAGCTCAACGTGTTCGCGCCGCTCGAGCTGTCGCAGCTCGCCCTGCCGCACCTCGCGCGCACGCGCGGCGCGATCGTGATGCTCTCCTCCGTCGCCGGCGTGGTCGCGGCGCCGCGCTATGCCGCCTATTCGGCGACGAAGTTCGCGCTCGAGGCGATGAGCAGCGCGCTGCGCGCCGAGGTCGACGCCCGTGGGGTCAGGGTCCTCGTGGTGCGTCCCGGGCCCGTCGACACGCCGTTTCGCCAAAACGCCGCGCGCGCCGAGGGCGAGTCCGGTTATCGGAAGCCGGACCCGGGCGCCCAGGCCGTCGACGTCGTGGCGGCGCGGACGCTGCGCGCGCTCGATCGCGGCGCGTCCGTCGACGAGACCAGCCCGTTCGTGCGCGTCACCTCGGCGGCGTCGCGCCTCGCGCCCGGGGCCCTGCGGCTCGTGTTCGCGCGCATGGCGAAGAAGCCTCCCGAGGACTGACCGTCACCGTCGCGTCCCTCGCGCTCGCGCGCCTCGTCGCTCGGCCGACAACGCCTCGAAGCCGGAGACGACGTCGAAGAGCTCCTCGTCGATGCTGCGCTGTCGCCACCGGTGCAGCTCGTCGTGGAGCGCGTCGAGCCGCTCCTCGATGTTCTTCTCGGCGCGCTCCATGGCCGCGAGCCGGCTCGCGTTCTCGCTGGCGAGCGACTCGGCGGAGGCGCGGAAGAGCGAGATGAAGAGGTGCTCTCGCAAGAGCGCGCGCAGCGTGTCCACGCCGTCGCCGAAGACCTCCGGACGTTGCTTCGTGGGCCATGGCAGCCGCACGATCTCGCGCCGCCACGCGTCGTCCAGCGGCAAGAGGCGCTCCGTCGAGGCCGCGTACCCCGCCTCGGCGGTGGGCCGATTGTAGAAGAGGTGGAGCTCCGCGCCGTCGTCCACGACGCCGTCTCCGAGGACCGCGACGAGGAGGCGCGCGACGAGCGGTCGAATCGCGTCGACGGAGGTCGGCACGTCGAAGCGGCCGGACACCTCGACGCCCGCGTCCACGAGGCGCGCCTCGACGCGCTCTCCGACCGCCCACACGTGCGCCGGTCGCGGCAGGGCGCCGAGCGCGGCGAGCGCCTCGGACGCGACGACCTCGTTGAATCGCCCGACCAGCCCCTGGTCCGATCCGAACACGACGGCGGCGACCGGCCGCGATGGGGCGCGCGTCACGCCCGCCGGGGGCGTCGGCTCGCGCAGGCGAAAACAAGCCCCGAGGCCCAGCGCGATCGTCTCGTGATACTCGGCGAGGGCGCGCACCGACGCCTGGTATTGCCCGATGCTCGACGCCGCGAGCGCCTTCATCGTGCGCACCACGGATCCGAGCTCCGCCGCGCTCGCGATCTCTCGTCGCAGGGCGGCCGTCGTCGCCGTCACGGCTCCGCCTCCGCCGCGTCGGCCTGCGGGAGCCACGGCGCGAGCGCTCGCCGCGCGGCGTCGACGACGAGCGCTCGATCCTTCGCCGCGAGCGGCTCTTCGGCCTCGAATCGTCGCACGAGCTCGCTCGGCCACGCCGCCGCCGCCGCGAGCACCGCGGCCTCTGCCTCGACCATGCGCTCGACGGGCACCGGGTCGAAGAGGCCCGCGGAGAGCGCGACGAGGATCGCGATCTGCCCCGGCACCGAGACCGGCGCGCGCTCGCTCTGACCGAGACAGGCGCGGATGCGGCGCCCACGCTCGACCCGCGCGCGCGACTCCGCGTCGAGCCTCGCGCCGAAGCGCGCGAACGTCTCGAGCTCCTCGAACTGCGCGTACGAGAGCTTGAGATCGCCCGCCACCGCGCGGTAGGCCGCGCGCTGCGCTTTGCCGCCGACGCGAGAGACCGAGCGCCCGACGTCCACCGCCGGCAGCACGCCCAGCTCGAAGAGCGACGGCGACAAATAGATCTGTCCGTCGGTGATCGAGATGAGGTTCGTCGGGATGTACGCCGACATGTTCTCCGCCTGCGTCTCCACGGTCGGGAGCGCGGTGAGCGATCCGCCGCCGCGCTCGGGGCCGAGGCGCGTCGAGCGCTCGAGCAGCCGCGAATGGATGTAGAAGATGTCGCCCGGGAAGGCCTCGCGACCAGGGGGGCGGCGCAGCAAGAGGGACAGCTCGCGGTAGGCGCGCGCGTGCTGCGTGAGATCGTCGTAGACGATCAGCACGTCGCGGCCTCGCTCGATGAAGTGCTCCGCGATGCTCGTCGCGGCGTAAGGCGCGATGTACGCGAGCCCGGGCGGGTCGTTGCCCTCGGTCACGACCACGACGGTGTGCTCCATCGCGTTCGCCTCGGTGAGCTCCGAGACGGCCTTGGCGACGGCCGCCGAGCGCTGGCCGATCGCGCAATACACCGAGATCACCTCGCTGCCTCGCTGGTTCAGGATGGCGTCGAGGGCGAGGGCCGTCTTGCCCGTCTGCCGGTCGCCGAGGATGAGCTCGCGCTGGCCGCGCCCCACGGGCACGAGCGCGTCCACGACCTTCCATCCCGTCTGCAGCGGCACCGTCACCGGCGCCCGGGCCATGATCGGCGGGGCGGGGCGCTCGATGGGCAAGCGATCGACCGCGCGGAGCGGCCCGCGACCGTCGAGCGGGCGACCGAGCGGATCGATGACGCGCCCGAGCAGCCCGTCTCCCACGGGAACGTCGACGACGCGGCCGGTCCTCGAGACCTCCTCGCCCGCGCGCACGTCGCAATGGTCGCCGAGGAGGACGACACCGATCTCGTCCTCGTCGACGTTGAACGCGATCCCGTGCACGCCGCTCGAGAAGACCAGGAGCTCCTCGAAGCCGACCCCGGGCAGCCCCGTCACGTGCGCGATGCCCGTGGACACCGTCGCGACGGAGCCGATCTCGCTCGGCGCGAGCGTCGGCGCGAAACGCTGGCGCGCCTCGGCGATGGAGGTGAACGCCGCCTCGAGCGCGGGCTCCACGAAGGGGTCTCTCACGACGCCTCCTCCGCCGCGGCCTCCGGCGCGCGCCCCGCGCCTCGGGAGGGCCGCACCACCTCCTCCACGCTGCGCTCGAGCGACGCGAGATAGCTCGCGATGTTCCAGGCGATCTTGCGTCCGCCCGCGACGAGCTCGACGCCGCACACCCGATCCGGCGCGACCTCGAAGCGCGGCGCCGGCGCGTCGGGGGCGAGCTCTCGGAGGACCGCCTCGACGGCGCTCCGCTGCGCGGCGGGCAGCTCGAAGGCGCTGCGCACCACCGCGCGCGCGGAGGGATCGGAGAGGGCGCCGCGGAGGCTCTCCTTCTCGTCCGCAGGGAGCGCGCGCAATCGCGCGGTGAACACGACGATGGCTTGGGACTCGAGGCTCGTCGTGGAGAGGTCGCCGAGCGCCTTCTGCGCGATCGCGAAGACCTCCTCTCGGGTGCGTCTCACGAGGTCGCGCCGGAGATCGTCGAGCTCGCGCTCGAGCGCGCCCTTCCGCGCCCGCGAAGCCTCCTCGGCGGCCTTTCGCCCTTCCCCGAGCAGACGCTCACGCTCCGTCGCCGCCTCTTGCTCCGCTCGCGCACGCGCGGCCGCGCGCCCCGCGACCAGCGCGTCGCGCTCGCTCGAGAGGGCCTCGCGCTCCTCCCGCGCCGCGTCTTCTTCCCGACCTGCCGCGCCGAGCTTCTCGGCGATGCGCCGCTCGCGCGCGTCGATGGCCTCGAGGATGGGCGCATAGAGGTAGCGCTTCATCAGCCACACGAGCACGACGAAGTTCAGCACCTGGGCCGCGACCGTGAACCAGTCGATCGGCATCGCTCACCTCCCCACGGCGTGCGTCAGCGCGTGGCTCCAGAACGGGTTCGCGAAGAGGAGGATCATCGACACCACGAAGCAATAGATGGCCATCGACTCGATCATCGCGAGGCCGACGAACAGCGTGCGCGTGATCGTCGCCGACGCGTCGGGCTGTTGCGCGAGCGAGCTCAGCGCCGTCGAGACGGCGCGTCCCTCGGCGAGCGCCGGGCCCATGGTGCCGAACGCGGTCGTGACGCCCGCGACGACGATCGAGCAGAGGGCGATGAGGGTCGTGTTGTCCATGGTGTCTCTCTCGCTAGACGGCGGAGGGGTCGGCGCTCCGAGGCTCGGACGCCGGCCTCTGGGCTCGGAGGGCCGCGGCGATGTAGACCGCGGCGAGGATCGTGAAGATGTAGGCCTGCACCATCCCGGTGAGCAGCCCGAGCACCGTCATGACGACGGGGAAGAGCAGCGGTGTCACCGTGAGCAAGATGGCGATGAGCATGCCGCCGCTCATCATGTTGCCGAAGAGGCGAACGGCGAGCGCGAGCGTGCGCGAGAGCTCGCTGATGACGTTGAACGGCAGCATCACGAGCGTCGGCTCCGCGTAGGATTTCAGGTAGCGCCGGAGGCCCTGATCGCGGACGCCGTAGAGCGGCACCGCGACGAAGACCGACGCGGCGAGCGCCACCGTGGTCGAGAGCGAGGCCGTCGGAGGATCGAAGCCCGGGACGATCGTGAAGAGCGCCGACGTCGCCACGAAGAGGAACAGCGTGCCGAGGAAGCCGATGTAGCGGCGCGGGTTCGCGATGCCCACCTCGGCGATCTGCCCCTCGATCGTCGTGACCACGATCTCGAGCGCGCTCTGGAAGCGCGACGGCGCGAGATCGGTCGTGAGTCGCCGCGTGATGAGCCTCGAGCCGAGGACGAGCACGAGCATCACCACCCAGGTGAAGACCAGGGTCCCGGTGACCCGCACCGGATCGTGCTGCCATAGGAGCCAAGCGTCAGGGCTGAGGCGCATGGGGAGCCTCCTTCGCTGGAGCGCTCGCGCCGCGCGTCGACGTGCGCGTCACCCGCTCCACGACGGGGCGCGCGATCGTGAAGCCGACGAGGCAGAGGAGCATTCGCTGCCAATGGTCCGTCGACACGGCGTAGAAGCCCGCCAGGACGATCGCGGTCCGCACGAGCAGGCTCACCGAAAACCAGAGCCCCGGCTGCGACGACGTCGTGCCGCGCCGGACCGTCCAGAGGAGGCCGCCGAAGAACACGACGCCGAGCAGCCCGCCCGCCGCGAACGCGAGGACCCACATCACCGGCTCAGGGACCATCGTCGCCGTCCTTTCTCAATGCCTCGCTCTCCTTGGCGACCCAATGCCACGCGTTGAGGCACCCGATGACGAGGCCGAGCAGCAGCAGCGCGAGCGTCCGCGGGTGGGCCCCTCCGTGATGCTCGTCGAGCCACATCCCGAGCGCCGCGCCGAGGACCGTCGGGATGGCCACCGACCAGCCGACGAGGCCCATCATCCCGAGCCCGAACCACACGCCGTGATGCGCATGACGCTTCGCCGCGAGCTTGCGATCGGCGCGCGCGCCCACCTCGTCGGCGAGCGTCGGCCGCGCCGTCGCGCCCTTCTTCGCGCCGCCCCGCTCAATCATGGCGGAGCCTCGCGAACCTTCGTACGAACCCCGCCTCGAGCCTCGCGAGCACCGACGTCGCCTCGCGCTCCGCCTCCCTCCGCGCCCGCGACTCTTCCTCGATCGACGCGCGGAGGCGCGAGAGATCGGCGCCCGCGTGCGCGTGGCGCACCGAGACGCGCACCGACGGGCCCGTCTTCACCATCACGCCCTCGTCGATCGCGACGTAGACCTCGCCCCGCGAAGCGGTCTCGTACACGAGGATCCCGGGCGTGAGGGCCGCCACGCAGTCGAGGCGGTGCGGCAGGAGTCCGAACGATCCGTCTCGCGTCTCCACGACCACGCGGAGCACGTCCGTCTCTCGCGAGAAGCGTCGAAACGGGAGCCACAGCTCGAGGGTCATGACCGCCGCCGCCATCACGCCCTCCCCGACGCCGCGCGCGTCGTCTTCGGGCCTTCGACGTCGGGCCGCGCGCTCTTCGCCTTCACCTTCGCCTCGGCGAGCGATCCGATCATGTAGAGGGCGCTCTCCGGCGCGTCCGCGAGCTCGTCGGCGAGCAGGCGCTCGCAGCCGTCGAGCGCGTCGTCGAGGCTCACGAGCTTCCCGGCGAGGCCGGTGAACTGCTCCGTGGTGAAGAACGGCTGCGTCAGGAAGCGCTCGAGGCGGCGCGCGCGGGCGACGACCTTGCGATCCTCGAGCGAGAGCTGCTCGAGGCCGAGCATCGCGATGATGTCCTTGAGGTCCGCGTACTGTGCGAGCGTCCGCCGAACGGCCTGAGCGATCTCGTAATGGCGCTTCCCGATGATGCCGGGCGTCGCCATCTTCGAGCTCGACGTGAGCGGGTCGATCGACGGATAGAGGCCCTCGCTCGCGCGCTTGCGCGACAGCACGATCGAGGCCGACAGATGCGAGAAGGTGTGGACCGCGGCCGGATCGGTGAAGTCGTCCGCGGGCACGTAGACGGCTTGGATCGACGTGATCGCGCCCGCGTCGGTGTTCGCGATGCGCTCCTCGAGCCCCGAGAGCTCGGTGCCCATCGTGGGTTGATAGCCGAGCCGCGACGGCATCTGTCCCTTCATCCCCGAGACCTCCATGCCGGCCTGCAGGAAGCGGAAGATGTTGTCGACGAGCAAGAGCACGTCGCGGTGCTCGTCGTCGCGAAAGTACTCCGCCATCGTCAGCGCCACGTGGCCCACGCGGAAGCGGCTGCCCGGCGGCTCGTTCATCTGCCCGAAGACCATCACCATGTTCGGCAAGACGCCCGCCTGCGACATGTCCCGGTAGAGCTCCTCGCCTTCGCGGCAGCGCTCGCCGATCCCGCAGAAGATGCTGACCCCTCGGTGGTGTCCGACCATGTTGTGGATCATCTCCGTGAGCAGCACGGTCTTGCCCACGCCCGCGCCGCCGAAGAGGCCCGTCTTGCCCCCGCGCTCGAGCGGGACGAGCACGTCGATGATCTTGATGCCGGTCTCGAAGATCTCGCTCCGCGTGGAGCGTCGCTCGAGCGGCGGCGGCGCGCGGTGGACCGACCGCCACGCGACGTCCCTCGGAGGCTCGCCGTGATCGATCGTGCGGCCGAACACGTCGAACATCCGCGACAAGACGCCCGGACCGACCGGCGCCTCGAGCGGGCCTCGGGTGTCGATCACCGCCGAGCCGCGCGCGAGACCCTCGGTCGGCGTGAGGGCGATGCATCGCACGTGCGCCGCGTCGCGCTGCGCCTGGACCTCGAGGACGATGGCGCCTCGCGCGCCCGCGCGGAGCACCGTGTGGATCCGCGGGAGATCGCGCTCGAAGCGCACGTCCACCACGCTGCCGCGCACCGACGTCACGGCGCCGACGTGGGCGGGGATCTCGCTGAGCTCGTCGGTCGTCGCCATCGGATCGTTCCCTTCCGGGAGGAGGAGCAAGGCCCGTGCCCCGCGTCGCCTCGATGAAGTTCCGCGCCGTCAGCGCGACGAGCCGCGCGCGCGTCCGGCGCGGCCGCAGAAGGTGCACGTGGCAGCGCAAGCTTCGCGTCGACGCCGGACCGAGGTCGCCCGCGCCCGCGCCGGCGAGCGCGCTCCGCGACCCCATCGAACGAACGTTTTACGATCGTTGGATATCCAAAGAAAGAGACCCCGACCGGGAACAAGGAGGGAGGTGGATCGTTCTCCGTCCGCGGGACGGCCGAATCCG
The DNA here is from genome assembly GCA_964467935.1 of uncultured Polyangiaceae bacterium. Taxonomy (GTDB): domain Bacteria; phylum Myxococcota_A; class Polyangia; order Polyangiales; family Polyangiaceae; genus CAYYKK01. The sequence continues at coordinate 16,864 of CAYYKK010000018.1, read as the reverse complement.
TCCCTCAAGAAGGAGGATCCGATGAAACGGGCGTACCTCATCTTCGCGATCGCGTGCGTCGCGGGCTGCAGCTCGGCCCAGAAGCCGGAGCCCGCGTCCGCCGCGGCCCTCGCGAGGCCGGTCGCGACGCCGGCCGCGCGTGACTCGTCGTCCGACGTCAATGTCGCTCCGGAGATCGCGAAGGCCTGCAACCTGCCTACGCCTCACTTCGCCTTCGACTCCGCCTCGATCGAGCCGGATGCGGGCCTCGATCGGCTCGCCACGTGCTTCACCTCCGGACCCATGAAGGGGCGAAGGATGAAGCTCGTCGGCCACGCCGATCCCCGCGGCGAGACGGAGTACAACTTCGAGCTCGGTCAGAAGCGCGCGGGAGGGGTCGAGTCGTATCTCGAGCGCCACGACCTCGCGAAGCAATACGTCTCCGCGAGCTCCCGCGGCGAGCTCGACGCGAAGGGGACGAACGAAGCGACGTGGGCCGAGGACCGTCGCGTGGACGTGCTGCTCGGAGATTGAGCGGGTGAGGGGTGAGGCCCCTCGCGCCGCGAGGCTCGAGCCCGCGGGGGGGGCGGGCCTTCGCAGCTCGCCCCGAGCGCAGCTGCCGTGGAGGAGTGCCGTGTCGCCGCATAGCCCCCGCGACGCGGCACTCCTCTTCGGCCGCTCGTGGTGGCGCGCGCTAGTCGCCCGGCGTCGCGAACCGCCACACGCCGCCCTCGGTCGTGCGCGCCGCGTCGCCGGAGAAGCGCAGGAAGCCCCGCCCGATCATCGTGTCGACGAGGCGCTCCGCCTCCAGCTCCGAGCAGCCGAGCTGCGTCGCCACCGCGTCGCGCGCGATCGTCCGACCGCGCACGAAGCCCTCGAGGGGATCCGGCAGGCGCCTCCGGAGCTCCTCGGTCACCACGGCGAGATCGATCTCCTCGACGTTCATACCCATGTCCTTACGAGCCGCAGGTCACACGCGCAAGCCGAGCGTAGTACCCTCGTCGGTCCGTGACCTCCGCGCATTCGGACGAGCCCACGCCGCCCACCGTCGAGGTGGGGCCGCACGCGCTGCGATTCCTGCGCGACGGCGCCGCCGCGTTCCCCGCGATGCTGGCCGCGATTCGTCGCGCGTCGCGCGAGATCCTCCTCGAGATCTATTGGTTCGGCCCCGACCGGGTCGGCCACGCCTTCCTCGACGCATTGGTCGAGCGCGCCCGCGCTGGGGTCCGCGTCGCGGTGGTCTACGACGCCATCGGGAGCTTCGAGACGCCGTCGACGTTCTGGGCTCCGCTCGTCTCGGCCGGCGGGGAGGTGCACGAGTTCGCCCCGCTCTCGCCGCTCCGCCGCCGATTCCGCGCGCGTCACGTCGCCAACCGCGATCACCGCAAGCTGCTCGTCGTGGACGGCGAGATCGGCTTCACCGGCGGCATCAACATCGGCGAGCCCTGGGCGCCGCCCGACGCGCCGGCGCAGGCGTTCCGCGACGACGCGATCGAGCTCCGCGGCCCCGCCGTCGGCGCGTTGAGGGGCGCGTGTCTCGAGACGCTGTCGCGCTGCGGCAGCGCTCTTCGCGCGCCGCAGCCCAACGACACGAGCGCCCCCGATCCGCGCGTACGCGTGCTCACCAACAAGATCGAGCGCCGCCCGAACCGCGCCATTCGACGGGCCTACCTGGCGGGCATTCGTCGCGCGACGCGCTCGATCGACATCGCGAGCGCCTATTTCCTGCCTGGACCCATCTTCCTGCACGCCCTGCGCTCCGCGGCGAAGCGCGGCGTGCGCGTGCGCCTGCTCGTCCCTGCGCACTCCGACGTGTGGATCGTCTCGATCGCGATGCAATCGATCCTCGGTCGCCTCTTGGCCGAGGGCGTCGAGGTCTATGCCTACGAGGCGCGCGTCCTGCATTCGAAGACGGGCGTGTTCGACGCGCGCTTCGCGCTCATCGGGAGCCACAACCTCGACGAGCTCTCTCTCTCGTACAACCTCGAATGCGACGTCGCGGTCGACTCGCCCGCCTTCGCTCGGGTCGTGCTCGACGCGTTCGAGGACGACCTCACGCAGGCGCGGCGGCTCGATCTCGCCTCGTGGCGCCGGCGCTCGATCGCCCTGCGCGCCGTCGCGTTCATCGCCGCCCTCTTCCGGGGTCTGATGTGATCGCGGGGGCGTTCGCGCGGCGTCCGCTCAAAGATCGACGACCTGCACGACCTGTCCTTCGCGCGCGCCCTCGGTGATCACCAAGAGGCCGCGCACGAGGTAGCCGAACGCGTCGTCGAACGTGCTCGCGTTCGGCAGGAGGAGGCTCTTCGGCGCGAAATCGCACTCGGAAGCGAGCTGCGTGACGAGGGCCTCGCCGGGCAGGGGGACCGAATACGACAGGAGCGCGCGCGTTCGGCTGCTCACCGCGAGCTCCGCGATGGGGCGGCGCAGGAGCTGGTCGCGCACGCGCTCCGCCTCTCGCCGCAGCGCGAGCGCGTCGAGCTCGATGGGGTCGCCGCCGAGCGCTTCCGTGATGCGATGCAGGAGCGGGAAATCACCGGTCGCTTTGCCGCCTTCGAGGTGGTGCAGCACGTTGTCGCGCAGCAGCGCATACGCGATCCACCGATATTCGATCGCGCCGGACGGTCCGCGGTAGGAGAGGCTCATGACTGCGACAGCGTAGCAGCGCCCTCGCGCGCGCGACGCTGAAAGCGGCGCAGGCACGGCGATGATGTGTCGCGCAAAACGACAGCTGCATTTCATCTTTCGTCATGGACGACATGTCATGCGGGGCGCAATTTGTTCCTGGAGAGGAGGGCGCATCGACGCGTCGCCTGATTCGACAAGGAGGAGCCGCCATGAGCCATGCAACCCTACGGAGCGCCGTCTTCGAGAGAACTCGAGCGCCGGGTGAGGATCCGGCCGGGGTGCCGCGCAGGAGAGCGCAGCTCGTCTTCGTCTTCCCACGGGCCGAGCCCCCGCGCGTGAGCCTCGAAGAGGCGGCCGCGCTGTCGGCGCGCCTCGGCGCGGAGCTCCGCGTCGTCATCCTCGAGCGCGACGCGTCTGCCGGGGCGCACGCACCGGCTCCGGCGCTCGAGCCACGTGCCTCGGGGCGCGACGCGCGCGAAGCGCTGGGCGAGGCCGTGGTGGAGATCGTCTCCGAAGAGCGAGGCACGGCGATCGTCGAGCGCACCTGGAACGTCATGAACGAGCACGACGACGACGCGCCCCCCTCGTCCTCCGCGGTGCGCAGCGCCGCGCTCACCTGGCACGCCGACGTGCGCCGAGAGCTCGCTCGCGGGCTCGCGGCGATCCGTGCCGTGCGCGTGGGCGACGCCGACGGGCCGTCCCGCCTCCGCGCTGCGGCGGCGTCGATCGCCATCGTCGTGCGTCGCCAGATCCACGCGGAGGCCGCGCAGCTCGCGCCGGTGCTCGAGTCGCTCGACGCGTGGGGCCCGCAGCGGGTCGAGCTCCTCGCGTCCGCGCACGCGGCCGAGAAAGAGGCCCTCGGCCCGGCGCTGCGTCGCGACGTGTCCACGTCGGAACAAGCGGACGCGCTCGAGTCCGCGATCCGCGCCATCCTGGTGTCGTTGCGGCTCGAGGAGCAGGAGCTGCTCGATCCGGATCTGCTCGACGACACCACGATCGTCAATCCATGGCAGGGGGGGAGCTGAGGGACCGCGCGCGGGAGGGGCCTCCTCTCGTCACCGCGACGACGCGGGCGCGGTCGAGGCTCCCTCGCGCGCGGCGCTCGCGGGGACGATGAGCAATGCGCACGCGAGATCCGACAGGAGTCGCCCCGGGACGCTCCCGAGCGGCACCGCGGCGGCGCGCTCCACCCCACCTCGTCCATGCCGCGCGACGACGACGAGATCGGCGGCGCCCTCGCGCGCTCGCTCCACGAGCGTCCGCGCAGGGCCGGAGCCGCCGACGACGAGGTCGACGGCGCCGTACGAAGCGAGGCCCTCCGCGATCTTCTGCCCGTAGGCTTCGAGGGGCTCGGCGCGCGTGTCTCCGTCCGGGACGAGGACGAGAGAGAGCGCCGCGCCGAGCTGGAGGAGGCGCGCGCAGTAGGGCAGCGTCGACTCGGCCTCGCGCGATCCGTCGAGGCCGACCAACACGCGCCGCCATTGCGTGTAACGCGTCGGCGGCTCCGCCGCGCCGGGGACGACGAGCACGGGGACGTCCGATTCGCGCACGAAGGACCTCGTCCCCGGGAGGTCGCGTGACACGACGAGGAGATCGACGTCTGCGTCGCGCGCGCAGGCGAGGACCTCCGAGGCGTCCCTCGGCGTCCGCGCGTCGCCCGTGAGGCGGAACGCGCGCCGGAGCGCGATCGAATACGCGTCTCGCTCGCCCCCGCCCACGCGAAGGAGCGCGACCGGCGCCGACGTCAGGTCGCCGAGGACCGACGCGGCCACGATCGCCGGCTCCGCGGCGAGCGAGCCGTCGATCGCGGCGCCCAGCACGTGCGGCCAATCGGGGACGTGCGGCGCGAGAAACGAGCGCGTCTCGGCGAGGATCCGCCCGAGCCTCTCCGCGAGCCGCGTCGGGGCGCCGAGCCGCCTGCGCACGGCGGAGAAGAGCCCGTAGAGCGCGGGGACGAGCACGGCGTAGGCCCACGCGCCATCGAGGAAGCGCTCCGCGAAGATGAGGCCTGCGGCGGCGGAGGTCACGCTCGCGGCGAGGATGGTCGTGACGATCGAGGAGCCCGACGACGCGCCGAGGCGAGCTTCGCGGACGAGGCGCTTGACCGATGCCCAGCCGGTCAATGCGAGCAAGACGAAGACGCCCGCCGCATAGAGCGCGAGGTAGGTCTCCTCGCTGGTACCGAAGGCGACGAACGAGAGCACGACGACGGCGACCTGGAGCAGCACCGGACGATCAGCGACGTCGAAGCGATTGCGCTGTCCGAAGGAGGCCGGCACGTAATGGCGCTGGCGCAGGCCGAGTGCCAGGTTCTGAAGCCCTTGCGCGCTCGCCGCCGCCGCCGAGAGCAGGACGACGATGCCCACCAAGGTCCCCGCGTACGCCATCGGGCGCGGCAGGAGGCGGTCCATCGTCTGGGTGAAGACCGAGACGTCGGTGCGAGCTGGATCCGCGAGTTCGTAGATGGCGGGGCCGACGACGACCATGGTGATCAACGTCGTCGCCATGACGATGACGAGGCTCCCGACGGCCTTGTTCGCCCTCGCGGCCGGCGGGCCGTCGTACGCGGCGACGAGGTTCGCGAAGACCTCGATCCCCGTCATCAGCGCGAGGAGCCGGACGTACCCGCCCAGCGTGACCCCCCGGTTGACGTGGTCGAACGCGTCGATCGAGAGCGGCGGCAGATGAAGCCCCCGTCGCCACAGCACCGCGCCGACGAGGAGCCAGAGCAGCGCGAGCACCGCGGCCGTCGCGGGGCCGAAGACGCGCGCCGCGATGCGCGGCCCTCGGTTCACGACGACCCCCACGCCCGCGCTCAAGAGGACGGCGAGCGCCGTGCGACCGAGCTGGGCCAGCCCGCCGACGCGATCGGCGATGAAGGTCACCAAGGCGGCGATGCTCACGAGAAACGTGAGCGTGTATTCGATCGCCGTGATGCTCGCATTGACCTTCACCGCCCAGCTACCGAACTCCTCCTCACAGAGCCCGCTGCCGCCGCTCCCGTCGGGCACCCAATGCATCACGTGGCGGTACATGACGCTCACGACGAACACCGTCGCGACGACCATCCAGATGGGCGCGCCGAACGCGGCCGCACCCGCGCCGCTCGCCGCGAGCAGGCGCAGGAAGGGCCCGAAGACGTAGAGGGGCGAGCTCGCGGGATCCCCTCCTCCCGCCAGCGCACCCTCGAAGGCGCCCCTCAATCGATGCGATACGTGGGCCATGACAGGGCTCTCACCGCGACGGCGCCAGGGCGCTCGCTCCTCCCTGCCCGCGCCGGCGTCACGCGCGCGCCTCGAGCGGCGTCATGGGCGCCGACGCCTTCGCCTCGTCGACCGGGCGCTCGGCCACGCTACGCACGAGCCGTGAGATCCACGAGCGCGGGCGCGTCCCGACGACGACGCAATCGGCGTCCGGCGCGCGACGCTCGCGGGCGGAATCCGCGAGCTCGGCGCCCGCCGCGGTGCCCTCGTCGGTCGGTCTCCGCGTGACGAACACGGCCAGGCCGGTCGCGCGCACGAGGTCCCTCACGACCGACCCGCCGCCTCGCGCGGTCGAAGGAACCACGATGAGCTCGGCGCCGACCTCCGCCGCGTAGCGCGCCACTTGCTCGACGACCTCTCCGACTCTCAGGCGCAGCGTGGTCGGGGGCGCACCGTCCGCGAGAACCTCGCTCATCCAGCGTCGCGTGGTCCGCTCCTCCGCGAGGATGCGCTCCACCGTGCGCACGGCCTCGAAGAGCTCGTTCGACGGTGTCTCGGCGTTGCCCCGACCCGAGAGGCGCGGGAGCACGCGCAGGACGCAGAGCTCCGAGCCCTGGAGCCGCGCGAGCGCCGCCGCCCTCCTCAGGCTGGCGGTCGGCGAGCCCGCTCCCGGGAGCACGAGGACGATGCGGGCGCGCGTGCCCGGTGCGGCGTGCCGCCGGGCGTCCGTGCGCGTCGGCCGCGTGTGATTGACAGGGAGGGCGCGGAGGGGTTTGCGCGAGATCATGAGGGCTCCTTTCTCGGCTCGGCGGCGTGCGAGAGCCGTGGCACGACCTCGAGAATGAGCCTGAGGAGACATGTCGTCCAGAACGAAAGGCGCAATGAATCTGTCGCAGGAAACGACATGACTCTTTCGGCGCCCAGGTCGTGCGCCGACGGAGGCTCACTCGACCTGCGGATCGGCGGTCAGCTCTTCGAGCGACTTGCCCTCGCTGTCGACCGTGAGGCGTCGCGCCACGGCGGCCGCAGCGATCATCAGGGCCGAAGCGAAGACGTAGCCCGCGACCAACCGCGCAGGCGATCCGCCCTCCACGATCCACGCGAAGAGGGACGGCGCGAACGCGCCCCCAGCGGTGCCGACGGCATAGAAGAAGGCAATGGCGATCCCCCGGATTTCGACGGGGAAGAGCTCGCTGACGGTGAGATAGGCGGAGCTCGCCGCCGCCGACGCGAAGAAGAACACGACGCACCAGGCGGCGGTCTGGGTCGTCGCGTCGAGCCATCCGCCGAGGAAGAGGAGGCCCGTGACGAGGAGGGTGATCCCCGAGGCCGCGTACGTCGCGGGGATCATCGCGCGGCGGCCCCACCGATCGAAGAGCGGTCCGAGCAGCACGGGCCCGAGGAAGTTTCCCGCGGCGAAGGGCAGCACGTAGAGCCCCACGCGGTCCGCGCGCACGTGGTGGAACCGCTCGAGGATGAGCCCGTACGTGAAGAAGATCGCGTTGTAGAAGAACGCCTGGGCGACCATCATCACGACGCCGAGCGCGGTCCGCTTCGGGAAGCGCCGCAGGAGCGCCGTGAGGACGTGCTCCGCGCTCACCGTCCCGGTGATCTTGATTTCGATCGTCCGCACCTCCACCGCTCGCACGAGCTCGACGGAGGCGCCGCGCACCCGCGCTTCGATGAGCTGCATCGTGCGCTCCGCCTCGCGCACGTAGCCATGCATCAAGAGCCAGCGCGGACTCTCGGGGACGTCGCGCCGCACGAGCAGGATCGCGAGCCCGAGGACCGCGCCCAGGCCGAACACCACGCGCCAGCCGAGCTCGATCGGGACCCGCGCCGGATCGAGCAGCACGACCGTGAGCCCGGCGCCGAGGGCGACGCCGATCCAATAGCTCCCGTTGATGCCGAGATCGATCTGCCCGCGAATGCGCGCAGGGACGAGCTCGTCGATCGCCGAGTTGATCGCGGAGTATTCGCCGCCGATCCCCGCGCCGGCGAGCAGGCGAAGGACCAGGAAGGCGCCGAAGCTCCACGCCGCGCCGCTCGCGGCGGTCGCCGCGAGATAGAGCCCCAGCGTGACGACGAAGAGCCGCTTGCGGCCGTACCGGTCGGTGAGGTGCCCGAAGACGAGCGCGCCGAGCACCTGGCCGACGAGGTACACGGTATTCGCGAGCCCGACCTCGAACGCGCGGAGGCCGAGCGTGCGTGGGTCCTCCAGCGTCGGCGCGAGATTGGCGATGAGGCTCGCCTCGAGCCCATCGAGGATCCACGTGATGCCGAGCGCGAGGACCACGCGACGATGCCATCGCGACCAGACGAGCGCGTCGAGCCGCGCCGGGATGTCGGAGCGGATCACCGTGCCTCGGGGCGCGTCCGGCGTCATCGGCGCATCATAAGAGTGCCTCGCATTCTCCGACGTGCGTCGAATGCCGTCGGCGCCTGACGGCAGGGCCGACAGGACGCCGCGGTGCGCGGATGCTCGCCATCGTGCGCGGCGGGTGAATCGCTGGCAGCGCACGCGCCGGCTCGTGATAAGCCCAAGCTCATGCGCCAGCCTGCCGCCGATGATGCTCCGGAGGGGGACACCCTGGCGCTCCGTCGCGACGCGCTCCGCGCGCTCGGCGTGAAGCGGCTGCGCTTCGCCATTCACGACGCGAGCTTTCCGTCGGATCCCGACGAGGACGTCGGTCGCGGCTCGCCGAGCACCGCGGCGACCGAGCGCCTCCTCGGCCACGTCCGCCGATGGGGCTTCGACGGCGTGCAGCTCGGGCCCCAAGGGATGACGTCGCGGGACAACGCCTCGCCGTACGACGGCACGATCTTCTCACGGTCGATCCTCTCCATTCCCCTCTCGGTGTTCGTGGACGGGCCGCTGCGAGGCGCGGTGTCCGACGCGGCGCTGCGGTCGGCCGTCCTGCCCGGCGCCGCCGATAGGGCGGACCACCGGCGCGCCTTCGACACGTGGACGCGGCTCTTGGACGACGCGCAATCGCTGCTCGATCGCGCCCCCCCGCGCGCCCTCACCGCCGCCCTGGGCGAGGCTCAGCGCGCCTACGCGCCGTGGCTCGAACGCGACGCCCTCTACACCGCGCTCGCCGAGGCGGAGGGAGGCAAGAGCGCGCGAGACTGGTCCGCCCACGCGGCCCTCTTCGCCGCCGACGTCACCGACGCGCGCGCCCTGGCGTCGCTGCGGCGTGATCATCGACGCGCCATGGCGCGCTACTCGCTCGGGCAGCTGCTCGCGCACCGCGCGCACGGCGCGCTCCGCGAGCGCGCCGCTCACCACGGCCTCACCCTCCACGCCGATCTGCAGACCGGGCTCTCCGAGGTCGATCGCTGGGCCTGGTCCTCGGCGCTCCTCGACGGCTATGCGATGGGAGCGCCGCCGAGCCGGACGACGGCCGCCGGTCAGCCCTGGGGCTACCCGATCCTCGATCCCGGCAAGATGCGCGAGCCCGGGCCGGGCGGCGACGCCGTCCCGGGCCCCGCGCTCCGCCTCCTCGCGCTGCGATTCCAGAAGTCGTTCGCCGAATACGACGGCGTCCGCGTGGATCACCCGCACGCGCTCGTGTGTCCTTGGGTCTATCGCACCGGCGGAGCCGATCCGTGGGAAGCGGTGAGGAGCGGCGCGCGGCTCTTCGAATCGCCCGATCTGCCCGATCATCCGGCGCTGGCGCGCTTCGCGATCGCGCGAGCGGACCAAATCGATCGCGCGCGGCCGCGGCACGCGGACGATTGGGTCCGAGCGCTCGATCCAGCGCAGATCGATCGCTATGCCGTCGCGATGGATCTGCTCCTCGAGACGGCGCGGAGGTACGGTCGCGACGCGAGCGACATCGCGTGCGAGGCGCTCAGCACGATGCCGCGCCCCCTCGGCGCGGTGCTCGAGCGGCTCGGCTTGGGACGATTTCGCGTCGTGCAGAAGGCCGCGCTCGACGACCCGAGCGACGTCTATCGCGCCGACAACGCGCGCAAGGCCGATTGGATGATGCTCAGCACGCACGACACGCCGTCGATATGGGCCGTCCTCCGGTCCATGCCGGACGCGACCCGGTCGCGCTGGGTGACCCACCTGGGCAGGGCGCTCGCCCTCTCGGCGGACGAATGCGCGTCGCTCGCGCGCACGCCTGGCCTCCTCGCTCACGCGATGCTCGCGGAGATCTTCGCGAGCGCGGCCGAGAACGTGATGATCTTCTTCACCGATCTCTTCGGCTTCGAGGAGCGCTACAACGAGCCCGGCACGATCGGACCGCACAATTGGTCGCTGCGACTTCCGCCGACCTTCGAGGATCTTCATCGCGAGCGCGCGGCGCGCCTCGAGGCGCTCGACGCGGATCTCGCGCTCGCGATGGCCCTCGACGCGCGCGCCGAGACGCGCGGTGGCCCTCTCGCGCGCGCCCTCCGCGCCCGCGTCGCGACGCCCCCCGGCGCCTGACCGCGGTCGGTCGGCCCGGGCGCTCAGCCCTCGGCGCCGAGCAGGGCGAAGAGGCCGCGCGCCGGGATGTCCACCCATTCGGGGCGATGATTGAGCTCGTACCCGACCTCGTAGACGCATTTCTCGAGCAGGTAGAAATCGAGCAGCGTCCCCAGATCCTCATCGCGCTTGGGGACGAAGGGCGCGGTCCCGGCGCGCTCGAGGTAGCCGCTCAGGAACTCGGCCGAGACCCTCTCCGTCCAGAGCGAGACCCAGCGCTCGAGCAGCCCGAGATCGGCGTCGCGCGGGCGCCCGCTCCGGAGCGCCGCCGCCGCCGCGTAATGGAACGAGCGGACCATGCCGGCGACGTCGCGCAGCGGGCAGCGCTTGAACCGGCGCTGGCTCATCGGTCGCCCCGGCTCACCCTCGAAGTCGATGATGACGAAGTCCTCGCCCGTCCACAGGACCTGCCCGAGGTGGTAATCGCCGTGGACCCGGATCCGATCGACGTCGATGAGGCGGGAGGTGATCGTCGCGAGCCGCGCGTCGACCCTCGCCTCCGCGCGCAGGAGGCGCTGGAGCAGCACGTCTTGAACCGGCTGCTCCCGCTCCCGACGCTTGAGCAGCCGCCACGTCCGCGCGACGAGCGTGTGGCTCGCTTGATAGAGCGATTGCTGGTGCATGGCGTCGAACGGCTCGGGCGCGAAGGCGGGATCCTTCGGTCGGCTCGCGAGCGCGAGGTGGAGCTCCGCGGTCCGCGCCCCGAGGAGCTTCACGCGCTCGAGGAAGGGGCCGATGGCGTCCGACACCAACCCGGTCGTCGCGAGCCTCGCGCGCTCCACGAACGACGTCTCGGCCTGGGGGGGCGGCGTGGCGGCGTCGGCCGAGAGGACGCGGTCGAAATACCGATCGAGCGCGTCGAGCGCGAGCGCCCAGGCGTCCCCGCGATTGGCGATTTGCTCGAAGAGGATGCCCATCGTCGCCGGCTCGTGCCCGTTGTGCCGGTATTCGAGCGTACCGGCGACCTTCGCGATGTGCCCGAACTCGGCCTCCTTCAGGAAGCGGCCGATCTCGACCTCGGAGTTCGGGCCCTCTCCGATGGAGCGGAGGATCTTCAATACGAACGCATCGCCATAGTGGAGCGTCGTATTGGTCTGCTCGAGCTGTCCGAGCCGAGGGGTGAGGTTCGCGTCGGCGCTCGCCTTCTGCAGCGGCCCGAACGAGGTGCCCACGAGCTGGCCGTGCTCGCCCCCGAGCGATCGGCGCGACCGCATCGTCTGGAGCAGGAGACGGGCGAAGGGCTCGTCGTGGAGCGCCTCGTGGAGCACGCCGGTCTTCGCGTCGGGGGCGTCGGCGTCACCCTCCGATTCGCCGCTCGTTCGCGCGATCACCGCGGTCGGCGGCAGCGCGCCTTGCTGCGTCGAGAAGGCGATGGGCACCACGTACGTCTCGGGCGCCCCCTCGTCGTATTCGATCTCCAAGAGCACCACGACGTGGCCGTGGCCCTTCGCGTCGCCGCCGAGCACGTCGGCGATGCGGGCGCCCTTGCGGGCTCGGGCCTTGCTCCGGTACCAGCGCTGCTCGGCCACGTAGTCGAGCAAGAGGCGCGCGAGCTCGGCGCGCGCTCCCGGCGCCAGCACCGACGCGAACGACGATCCCACGGGCAAGGCGTGCGGCTCGGGGCGACCGACCTCCATGGTGGCGGGGGGCTCGAGCCGCAGCCACAAGAAGCTGTGCGGCGCCATGGACAGGAAGTAGGGCGCGTCACCGATGACTGGGAACCGCGCCCGACCGAACACCTCGCGCGGCACCCTGCCGGCGAACCGACCGAGCTCCACCTCCACGCATTGAACGAACCGCGAGAGGTTCGCGACGACGAGGAGGGACTCACCCTCGTGCTCGCGCACGAACACGAGCACGTGCGCGTTGTTCGCGGCCGGGAACTCGATCGATCCGCGCCCGAACACGAGGTGCTCCTTGCGCTTCGCGATGAGGCGCTTCACCCACCAGAGGAGCGACGACGAGTTCTGCTGCTGCGCCTCGACGTTGATGGCCTCGTAGTGAAACTCGGAGTCGATGATCGGGGGGAGATAGAGGCGCTGGGCGTTCGCCCGAGAGAAGCCCGCGTTTCGATCCGAGGACCATTGCATCGGCGTGCGCACGCCGTCGCGGTCGCCGAGGTAGATGTTGTCCCCCATCCCGATTTCGTCGCCGTAATAGAGCACCGGCGTCCCGGGGAGCGACAGGAGGAGCGCCGTCATGAGCTCGATCTTCGCGCGCGTCTTCAAGAGGGGCGCGAGCCTCCTTCGGATCCCGAGGTTGATGCGCGCAGAGTGCTCGCTCGCGTAGGCGCGCCACATCGTGTCGCGGTCCTCGTCCGTGACCATTTCGAGCGTGAGCTCGTCGTGATTGCGCAGGAAGGTGGCCCATTGGCAGGAGGGCGGGAGATCGGGCGTGCGCTGGAGGATGTCGACGATCGGGAAGGCGTCCTCGAGCTCGATGCCCATGAACATCCGCGGCATCAGCGGGAAGTGGAAGTTCATGTGGCATTCGTCGCCGTCGCCGAAATAGGCGGCGGCGTCGCTCGGCCACTGATTCGCCTCGGCGAGCAGGATCCGGTGCCGATAGTTCTCGTCGATGTGCGCCCGCAGCTTCTTCAGGAACGCGTGGGTCTCGGGCAGGTTCTCGCACGTGGTCCCGTCCCGCTCGTAGAGATACGGCACGGCGTCGAGGCGGAGACCGTCGACGCCCATGTCCATCCAGAAGTCGACGACCTCGAGGAGCGCCTGGTGCACGGCCGGGTTGTCGAAATTCAGGTCGGGCTGGTGGGCGTAGAAGCGGTGCCAATAATAGGCCTTCGCGACCGGATCCCACGCCCAGTTCGACGTCTCGAAGTCCTTGAAGATGATCCGGGCGTCGTCGTAGCGCGCGGTCGTGTCGCTCCAGACGTAGAAGTCCCGCAGCTTGCTCCCGGCCGGCGCGCGGCGCGCCCGCTGGAACCACGGGTGCTCGCTCGACGTGTGATTGAGGACGAGCTCGGTGATGACGCGGAGCCCGCGCCGGTGCGCCTCGCGGAGGAACCGCGCGAACTCCCGCCGGGTGCCGTACGACTCGTGGATACCCGTGTAGTCGGCGATGTCGTAGCCGCCGTCGCGCAGCGGCGAAGGGTAGAAGGGCAGGAGCCAAACGGCGGTGACGCCGAGATCCGACAGGTAATCGAGCTTGTCGATGAGACCGGCGAAGTCACCGACGCCATCGCCGTTCGCGTCGTGGAAGGCGCGGACGTGCAGCTCGTAGATGACCGCGTCCTTGTGCCAGAGCGCGTCGTCCGCCGCCGGTCCGTTCCCGAACCGGCTCGGCGAGGGGTGCGAGGAGCTCGTCATGAGAGGCCTCCATCGGTCGTTCGGACGTAGAAGTGGGCCGTGAGCGCCGGGATCTCGACGTCCAGGTGGCCCGAGCCCGGGATCTCGAGCCTGCCCTCGGGGGCGCTCGTCGCGCCCTCGCCGCCATAGCGAGGCTCGTCGGTCGAGAGCGCGAGCCGATAGGTCCCCCGCGAGGCGCGCGCCGGCACGACGCGCGGCGACTCGCTCGCATTGAAGAGCGCGAGGACGTCCTCGCCCGAGGGATCGACGCGCTCGACGGAGAGCCAGCGTCCGTCCTCGCTCGAGGACGCGCGCGTCAGGTCGCGCCGGCCGCTCGAGAGGGCGACGTGTCGGCGGCGCAACGCGATGAGATCGGCGTAGAGGGCCAGCGTCCGCCTGTGCTCGTCGAGCGCGAGGCACCCCCACCCGAGCTTCGACGACGAGAACGTCGTCTCGAGGCTCGGATCGGCGGGATCGCGGTCGGAGCCTCGGACGCGGTGCTCCTCGCGCCGGCCGCGCACGACGGCCTCGATCAGCGCGCGCTCGCCGTGGTCGATGAAGTAGTGAAACGGCGCGCGCTCGCCGAACTCCTCGCCCATGAAGACCATCGGCACGTTGGGCGCGACGAAGAGGAGCGCGGCGGCGAGGCGCTGACGCCCGGCGTCGAGCGACGATGCGAGGCGCGCGCCGGCGGCCGTGTTCGCGACTTGATCGTGGTTCTGCAAGAACACGACGAGCTGCGAGCCGGGTCGGTCACCGAGGCTCGTCCCGTGGACGCACCCGCGGTGGATCGACGCGCGGCCGTCGAAGACGAAGCCCTTCGTGAGCGCCGCCTCGACGTCGGCGAGGCGCCCGAAGTCGACCAGCTTGCCGTGCCGCGCTCCGGTGAGGGTCGCGACGACCGCGTGGTGGAAATCGTCGCTCCATTGCGCGCCCATGCCGAGACCGCCCCGCTCGGGCTCCGTGAGCACCTGGACGTCGTTGCGGTCGCTCTCCCCGATGAGGAGCACCTCGCGCCCCGAGGCGGCGGCCGCGGCGTGGACGGCGCGGCCGAGCTCGACGAGCAGGTGCGGGCTCGTCGCGTCCCGCAGGTGGTCGATGGCGTCGAGCCGGAGCCCGTCGAGGTGGTATTCGCGGATCCAATGCACCGCGTTCGACACGAGGTGCCTCCGGACGCCCGAGGCGTTCGGCCCGTCGAGGTTCAATCCGTCTCCCCAGGGCGTCCGGTGCCGCGCGCTGAAGTACGGCGCGAATTCGGAGAGGTAGTTCCCCTCGGGGCCGAGGTGGTTGTAGACGACGTCGAGGACGACGCCGATGCCGTGCCGATGACAGGCGTCGACGAGCGCACGGAGACCGTCGGGTCCTCCGTACGTCGACTGCGGCGCGAAGAGGTGAACGCCGTCGTACCCCCAGTTTCGGCTGCCCGGGAACTCGGCCACGGGCATGAGCTCGATCGCCGTCACCCCGAGATCCCGCAGGTGCGGGAGCTTCGGCAGGATCGCGGCGAACGTGCCCTCTTCGGTGAAGGTGCCCACGTGCAGCTCGTAGAGGATCTGCTCGCGCAGCGGCGCGAGGACGAAGGCGTCGTCGGTCCACCGGAAGCTCTCCGGGCGCACCGTCCGCGACGGTCCGTGGACCCCGCGAGGTTGGTGCCGACTCGCAGGATCGGGGCATCGCCGCGCTCCGTCGAGGACGAGCAGGTAGTCGATCCCCGCCCCGATCTCGGGGAGGGTCGCCTCGAAGAGGTCCCCTTCGCGGGCCTCGAGCGGCGCCGTCCGCCCGGAGCCGTCTCCCAGCTCGACCGCGAGCTGCCGCGCGCGCGGCGCCCAGACACGGAAGGTGGTCGAGTCGTCCGCGTGGACGTGAGCCCCCAAGTGGAGGTCGAGGTTCATCGAGAGGCGTCCTCCGCTTCGACCGAGCGGCGAAGCGAACATGAGTCGATTGTGACCAACGGTCAGTTTGGGACCCAATGCTCGTCGACGTCAAGCCCGATGTACTTCACGAAGTACTGTGTTTATGCTCCATCGAGACCGACCGTGAGTCGGATTCGACCATGACCGATTCTCTACCGCGACGCGAGCGCAAGAAGGCGCAGACCCGGAAGGTGCTGCTCGACGCGGCGCTTCGCCTCATGAGCGATCGCGGCATCCACGCGACCCGCGTCGAGGACATCACCGAGCGGAGCGACGTCGGCAAGGGGGCCTTCTACGGTCACTTCGCGTCCAAGAACGCGCTCGTCGCAGCGCTCGTGCGCGAGGGCGTCGATCTGCTCTGTCGTGATTACCTCTCGGGTGTCCTCGCGCTCGCCGATCTCCCGGCGCGCGTGGCGGCGGTCGTCGAGGGGCACGAGACCTTCTTCGCAGAGCGGCCGGTCTTCGTCGTGATCTTCCACCAGGCGCGCGGCCTCGCGAAGGTCGGCGCGGCGGACGAGGAGATCGGGGCCGTCTTCGCCGACTACCTGCGCCGCATCGCAGAGCTCCTCGTCCCCTCGAGCGATCGCTCCCGAACGATCCTGGAAGAGCGAATGGGGCTCGCGGCGGTCGTGCTCGGGGCCATCGCGGGCTATCGATCGTTCCAGATGGCCGCGCGCCTCGAGGTCGACGCGCGGACGTTGACGGACGTGCTGACCACCGGCGTGGCGGGCGCGGTCTCGCGCGGATCCCGCGCCCGGGTGAGGCCGGTTCGGCGCGTCGCGCGATAGAGGCGCGATGGGCCGGGAACGATCGCATTGGTACCAAGACGCGATCTTCTACGAGATCCAGCTCCGCGCCTTCGCCGACTCGAACGCCGACGGGATCGGCGATTTCGCCGGGCTCACGTCGAGGCTCGACTATCTGGCGGACCTCGGCGTGACGGCGATCTGGCTCACGCCCTTCTACCCTTCTCCGCTGCGCGACGGTGGCTACGACATCAGCGATTACGTCGGCGTCCACCCCGACTACGGCACGACGGACGACTTCGTCCGCTTCCTCGACGCCGCGCACCGACGCGGCCTCCGCGTCATCATCGAGCTCGTCCTCAACCACACGTCGAGCGCCCACCCGTGGTTCCAGCGCGCGCGTCGCGCGCCTGCGGGGAGCGACGCGCGCGACTTCTACGTCTGGAGCGACACGACCGAACGTTATGGCGACGCGCGCGTCATCTTCAAGGATTTCGAGGCGTCGAACTGGACGTGGGACCCCGTCGCGAAGGCCTACTATTGGCACCGGTTCTACGCGCATCAGCCGGATCTCAACTACGACCACCCGGCGGTCCATCAGGCCATCCTCGAGGTCGTC
>CAYYKK010000017.1:0-43752 GCA_964467935.1 uncultured Polyangiaceae bacterium | reverse complement strand
CCGCCGCTTCCGGCGCCCCGACCGCGGGCGCAGTCGCTCCCTCGATCACCGGCGTGTCGAGCGCGGGCGCGTCGTCGGCGCCCGCGGCGAGCGCGGTCACGCCTTCCTCGTCGGAGAGCGCCGCCCCGGGCCCGCCCCCCGAGGATCCGGTCGCGTGCGTCGCCCACCTCTTCGGCGACGACGTCTTCGAGGCCGACACGACGATCGCGAAGGTCTGCGAGGAGCGCGATCCGCGTCGCGGCGCGCAGCTGCTCCGCGCGGAGATCGCGCGCCACGGCCTCGTCCGCGACCGCACGACGGAGGCCATGCGCACCTGGGCGCTGCTCTCGTGGTACGAGCTCGCCACGTTCGCGCTCGCGCGCGGCGCGTGCTGCCCCACCAAGGGCCTCACCGCGCTCGAGCTGCCTCCGGCGATCGGCACGTGCCCCGACATCGGGCCCGTCCTCGAGGAGCTGCAGCGCGACGCGAAGAGCGGGATCGCGGATCGCGCCATCACCGAGTTCCGCGCCGCCGCGATCTGCATCGACCGGGGCCACCGCCTCAACGCGGGGATCGAGATCCCCTATTCCTACGACGGGCCTCCCGGCGGCGGCGCCGAGTCCGCCTTCCGACGCATCCTCTCGCGCGCGTACTGATCTTCGGTCGAGGTGCGCGCGCGCCGTCGGACCTACGGGTTGCGACGAGCGCGGGGCGGCACTAAGACCCGAGGCGCTGTATGACCGCGCTCGACGATACGCCCGAGGTACAGGGCGCGAAGCCCGCCGCGCGCGATCTCGAGCCGCGCGCGAACGGCGGTCCCCCCGACGGCTCGACCCTCGAGGAGACGCTCGATCCGCCCGAGGCGCCCGTCGACGATCGACCTCGCCCGCCCGAGCCGAGCGAAGACGCGCTCGTCGCGGCGCCGCCTCCGCCTCCGGACGGTGTCCCCGAGGACGATCGGCGCTCCGACGGGGCGGGCGACACGGCGCTCCTGCGCGTCTCGGAGCCGTCGCGCCCCGACGAGGTGAAGGGCGGGGCCGGTCGAGGAGCGAAGCGGCGCCTCGTCGTCGCCGCGCTCGCGCTCAGCACCCTCGCCGCGGGCGCGCTCTTCGTCGAGAAGAGCGGCGCCGACGCGGACCACGTGGAGGCAGGCGTCACGCTCGGCGACGTCTCGCTCGCGGGCAAGGATCAGGCAGCGGCGCGCAAGATCGTCCTCGAGCTCGAGTCGAAGCTCGCCCATCGCTCGATCCCGCTCGTGCTCCACGGCCGCGAGGTGCGGCTCGAGCCGAGCGCGGCCGGCTTCGCGGTCGACGTCGACGCGACGCTCGCTCGCGTGATGGCCTCGGGTCGAACCCACGGCTTCCTCGCTCGCGCGAAGGCGCTCTTCCGCGGGCGCATCGACGTGCCGCTCGACGTGGCTCTCGACGACGCGCTCCTCGGCGATCTCGCCGACGACTGGGACAAGCGCCTCATCGACGATCACCCCTCGCTCGGAGGCATTCGCTTCGAAGGCAACGAGCCCGTCGCCGAGGCGCCGAAGGCGGGTCATCGGATCGAGCGCGGCGCGCTCGCGAAGGCTCTCCGCGCGGAGCTGGAGCGCGGAGGCCAAGGGCCGATCGAGGTGCCGATCGTCGAGGAGCGTCCCACGCTCGCGCAGGCCGACGTCGACGCCGCGCTCGCGAAGGCGCGGCTCCTCGTGCGAGGCCCGATCACGCTGTCTCGCGCGCCGACGGAGGAGGAGCTCGCCGAGGCCGAGGCTCAGGCCGAGCAGCGCAAGAAGCGCGTCGAGGAGGACAAGGCGCTCGCGCCGAAGCGGCGCACGCACAAGAGCAAGAAGAAGAAGGGCAGGCACGACGACGCCGCGCCGCTCGGCCCGCCCAAGCCGCCGCCGCCCGTCGTGATGCCGACGGCGCTCGAGCTCTCCTTCACCGAGGCCGATCTCGTGGCGATGACGCGCGTGACGCCGCACGCCGATCCGCCGTCGCTCGAGGTCTCGCTCGACGAGGCGGAGATCCAGCGCAAAATTGAGGCGATCTCGGCCAAGCTCGCCGACTCCGCGCGCGACGCGCGCTTCGAGATCGACGACAAGGATCAGGTGTCGATCGTCCCGAGTCGGCCCGGCACACGCGTCGACGCGAAGAAGGTCGCCGAAGCGATCCTCGCCGCCGCCGCGACGAGCGACCGCCGCGGCGAGCTGCCCGTCGATCACGGCGCCGAGCCGTCGCTCACCACGGAGGCGGCGCAGAAGCTCGGCATCAAGGGGCTCGTCGCGAGCTTCACGACGCACCACCCGTGCTGCCAGCCGCGCGTCATCAACATCCATCGCATCGCCGACATCATGGACGGCGCGCTGGTGAAGCCCGGTGAGACCTTCAGCGTGAACAAGTACGTGGGGCCGAGGAACACCGATCACGGGTTCGTGCTCGCGCCGAGCATCGGCGACGGCGAGATGGTCGACACCGTCGGCGGCGGCATCAGCCAGTTCGCGACGACCCTCTTCAACGCGCTCTTCGACGCCGGCTACGCCATCCGCGAGCGCAAGGCGCACAGCTTCTACTTCAACCGCTACCCGATGGGGATCGAGGCGACCCTCTCCGATCCCTCGCCCGATCTCGTCTTCATGAACGACACCGACGCGGGCCTCCTCATCAAGGCCTACTACGACAAGACGAGCATCACGGTGAAGCTCTACGGCGACACGGGGGGGCGCAAGGTCGACCGCCACGTGTCGAGCATCTTCGACATCACCGATCCGAAGGTCGAGTACGAGGCCGACGACAAGCTCGAGCCCGACGAGGAGAAGGTGAAGGAGAAGGGCTCGAACGGATGGAGCGTCTGGGCCGGCCGCACGATCACCTTCGCGAGCGGCGAGAAGCGGGAAGAGAAGCGCAAGATCACCTACCGCGCGCGCCCGCGCCTCGTCCGCACGCACTCGTGCAACATCCCGAAGGGCGAGCCCGACTACACGGGCAAGCCCTGTCCGAAGAAGGAAAAGGAGAAGGAGGAGGACAAGTCGACGGAGTCCACGGGCGCGGCCGCGCCGGCGGCTCCGAACGATCCCTCCCAATCTCCCTGAGGAGCCTCATGAACGGATCTCGCGAAGAGGCCGCGTTTTGGCGCGGCCGATGGGACAGCGGTCAGATCGGCTTTCACGAGGGCGCCCCGAACGCGCACCTCGTTCGTCACGTCGCGCTGCTCGAGTCGTCGCCGGCGGCGCTCGGCGCGAGGGTCCTCGTCCCCTTGTGCGGCAAGTCGGTCGACCTGCGCTACCTCGCGGAGCGCGGGCACCACGTCGTCGGCTGCGAGCTCGTCGAGCGCGCAGCGGGGGCGTTCTTCGCGGAGGCCAGCGTCGCGCCCGCCGCGTCCGCGCAGGCCCCCTTCGACGTGCTCGAGGCGCCGATCGGCGTCGCCGGGGGCTCCGTCCGCGTGCTCGTCGGCGACGCGCTCGCGCTCACGCGGGCCCACACGGGTGACGTCGACGCCGTCTTCGATCGCGCCGCCCTCATCGCGTTGCCGAAGGATCTGCGCGCCGCGTACGCCGCGCGCGTGCTGGACCTCCTCGCACCCGGAGGTCGCGTCCTGCTCGTCACGCTCGAGCACGACGTCGGCGCGGGTCCTCCCCACTCGGTGCCTCGCGACGAGGTCGAGGCGCTGTACGGCGCGCGCACCATCATCGAGCCTCTCGGGCGCGCCGAGGTCACCTCCGAGTCGCCGAGCCTCGTCGCGAAGGGCGCGACGCGCGTGCACGAAGCTGCGTACCTCCTCACCGTGAGGTGAGGGCGTGCTGCCTTCGATCGACAGCCTGAAGTGCTTCACCGCGGGCGCGCGCCTGCTCAACTTCCGCGCCGCGGCGCGCTCCGTCGCGCTGACGCCCGCCGCCTTCGGTCAACGCATCGCGAAGCTCGAGGACGACGTCGGCGAGCGCCTCTTCCGCCGCACCACGCGCTCGGTCGCGCTCACCGAAGCGGGGCTCGCGCTCTTGCCCTTCGCCGAGCGATGCCTCGCGGACGCGGCCGAGTGCGTGCGCGCCGCGCGCGGCGAGGTCGGGCCTCCGCCGATGGACCTGACGATCGGGACGCGCCACGAGCTCGGGATGAGCTGGGTCCTCCCGCAGCTCGACGGGCTCATGGCGGCGTTCCCGACGATCGACATGAACCTCTACTTCGGCAGCGGCCCCGACCTCCTCCTGCGCGTCCGCACGATGGAGATCGACTGCGCCGTCACTTCGTCGAGGTTCGCCGATCCGAAGCTCGACTCGGTCCGCCTGCACCGTGAAAAGTACGTCTTCGTCGGCGCCACGGCGCTGCTCGCGGACGTGCCGTTCAAGACCGCGGAGCACGCCGCGCGGCACACGCTGCTCGACGCGACGCCGGAGCTCCCGCTGTTCCGCTACCTGCGCGACGCGCCGAGCGGGGGCGATCGCTTCCCCTTCGCGCGCGTCGTGAAGCTCGGCGGCATCGAGGCGATACGCCAGCGCGTCGTGGCGCGGAGAGGCGTGGCGGTGCTCCCGGAGTACCTCGTGCGGCGCGATCTGGCGACGAGGAAGCTGCGAAGGATCTTGCCGTCCGTGACGCCCCTCGACGACTGGTTCCGCCTCGTGTTTCGCGCCGACGACGCGCGGCGGCCCATCTACGAGCGACTGGCCGCCAAGATGCTCGAGGCTCCGCTCGCCTGAGATTCATCATAAGGATGAAACATACAATGCTGTGAGGATCATACTGATTCACAGCGATGCGCCTCGAGCGCATGTTGTCCTCGGGAGGCACGATGAACCCGAGCGAAGTCAGGAAGCTCGCGCTCCTCAGCGCGGCGAAGGTGGCGTTCTCGGCAGCGCTGGTGGGCTGCGGGGGCGTGGTGGTGGTCTCCGGCGAGGGACCGGGCGAAGGTGGCGGCAGCACGACGGGCGCGGATCCGACGCCGACCCCCGTCCCCTGGGGCACGCCCGCGACGGCTGGATCGAGCTCGTCGAGCGCGAGCACGATGGCGTCGAGCACGACGGCGTCGAGCGCGACGGGAGGCGTCGAGGGCGAGTGCGGCGCGACGACGACGGCGCCGTTCGCGCCCGAGGCGGTCGCCTGTTGTCAGGCGCTCCTCACGAGCACGTTCGCGGCCGGACCGGCGGGGCCGCCGCCGCCCGCGACGCCGAACCTGGTGGGGTGTTGCGACATGGCGCTGGTCGTGCGCGACACGCAGACGCCGGGCGCGCCGCCGCCCGAGACGTTCGCGTGGGAGACGACGTACGCGTGTTGTCAGGTGCCGGGCGTGACGACCACGAAGCCGTTCTCGCCCACGTGCACCCCGTGGGGTCCGCCCGTCCCGCCCGCGTTGCCCGAGGGGCTCGGTTGGCTCGAGGAGGCCGCGTGATCGCGCCGCTCGATCTCCGATCGCTCTCGCGTCGCGTCGCGCCCGAGGTCCCCTCGCTCCCGCACCTGCGCGAGAGCGCGATCGCCACCTGGCGTACGCGCATGGTCAACGAGCACGGATCGGCGCGCGTCTTCACGGCGCTCGCGGCGCAGCTCGAGCGGGCGGGCTTCTCCGCCGAGGAGGTGGCGGCCTGCGCCGCGTTCGCCGACGAAGAGCGCACGCACGGCGTGCTCTGCGGCGCGGTCGTCGAGGCGCTCGGCGGCGAAGCCCTCGCCGAGCCCCTCGCCCCCGAGGCCGTGCCGACGCACGACGACGTCGATCCCGTCGAGGGCGTGCTCCGCAACCTGCTCAGCGTCTCGTGCATGAGCGAGACGGTCGCCGTGTCCCTCATCGGCGCCGAGCGGATCACCATGCCCCCGGGCGCGCTGCGCGATCTGCTCACGCGGATCTACGCCGACGAGATCGGCCACGCGCGGTTCGGCTGGCGCATCATGCATCGCGAGGTGCCGCGGCTCGACGACGCGGCCCGGCGTCGCCTCGACGTGTACCTGCGGGTCGCGTTCGGCCACCTCGAGCGGCACGAGCTGTCTCACCTGCCGATCGCCGCGGCGCCGCCACCCGAGGGCGCCGCGCTCGGGCTCTGCAGCGGGCTCGAGGCGCGCGCGCTGTTCCAGGCGACGATCGACGAGATCATCGTGCCCCAGCTCGAGGCGCTCGGGCTCCGGGCGCGGCGGGCGTACGACACGCGGGTCGCGGGGTGATCGCTGCGGGGCAAGAGGCCGCTCCACCGCGAAAAAGCGCTCGAAAAGCACGATCCTCACGGGCGCGGGAACCAAATCGTGCGCGCGGCGTCTCTCGCCCATGCGCCTCGGTCTCCCCGCCCTGACGGGCATCTTCGCCGTGACCCAAGCCCTGATGAGCTGCTCCGTCCTCGAGGGCAGGGGAACAGCCGATCCGCCGTCCCGTCCCGTGAGCACGTCGCTGGCCGATCTCCCGACGGAGAGCGCAGAGCCCGAGGTGCCGCTCGTCGCCGGGGCTGCGGTGGACGAGGCGCCGTTCTCGCTCACCGCGTCCGATGGCACCGGCCTCGCGCTCGCGTCGATGAAGTCGAGCACCGTCATCGAAGGCCCCCTCGCGCTGACCGAGCTCGTGCTCGAGTTCGACAACCCCGAGGATCGCTCGGTCGAAGGTCGCTTCGCCATCACGCTGCCCGAGGGGGCGTCGGTGAGCCGCTTCGCGATGCAGATGGGAGACGAGTGGCAGGAGGGCGAGGTCGTCGAGAAGCAGCGCGCGCGGCAGAGCTACGAGTCGTTCCTCCACCAACGGCGCGATCCGGCGCTCCTCGAGCAGGGCGCCGGCAACCAGTTCTCCGCGCGCGTCTTCCCGATCGCGCCGAAGGCCAAGAAGCGCCTCGTCCTCACGTACGCCGAGGTGCTCGATCGATCGCGACCCTTTCAGCTGCGCCTGAAGGGGCTGCCGAAGGTCGAGAGCCTCGACGTGCGCGTCGTCGCCGACGGGACGGAGCACACGCTCAGCGAGAAGAGCTTCGTCCCGAAGGGCGACTTCGTCCTCGACGCCGCGGCGACCAAGCGCGCGAGCGGCGTCGCGTCCGGCGCGCGCGTGGTCCTCCGCGGCGCGATCCCCGAGAGCGCGGCCAAGCCCGACGATCTCGGTCCGGCCCTGATCCTGATCGACACGAGCGCCGGCCGCTCGCTCGACTTCGACGAGGAGCTCGCGGGGCTGCGCGCGCTCGTCGGGACCCTCCCTCCGGACGCGCGCGTCGCGGTCGCGGGCTTCGATCAAGAGGTGACGCTCGCCTACGACGGCCCGGCCAAGGGCGTCGGCGACGAGGTGATCGCGAAGCTCGCACGACGCGAGGCGCTCGGCGCGACCGACCTCGGCGGGGCGATGCGCTGGGCGTCCACGTTCGCCTCCAAGAACGGGCTGCCCCGCGTGATCCTCTTCACCGACGGCGTCGCGACGAGCGGCGAGAGCGGCGTCGCCGCCTTGGGTGCCGCGTCCGCGAGGCTCTCCTCCGCGGGGATCGAGCGCACGGACGTCGTCGCGATCGGCGGGTTGCGGGACTCGGAGGTCCTCTCCGCGATCGTGAAGAAGGGCGGTCAGCGGAGCGGCGTGGTCACCGATCTCGACGATGGCGCCTCGCTCGTGGCGCGTCGCCTCGGTCGACGACCCCTCGGCAAGGTCGACGTCACCGTGCCCAACGCGACGTGGCAGTCCGATCGATCGCTCGAGGGCCTCTTGCCGGGCGACGACTTCGTCGTCTTCGCCGAGCTCGGCGCCGCGGCCCCTTCGACGCTCGACGTGGCGGTCGGCGCCGATCACGTCTCCATCCCGATCCACGCGACCGAGTCCGCCGAGCTCGTCGATCGCGCCGAGGCGGTCGCGAAGATCCGCGAGCTCGAGCGCGGCGACGCGAAGGACCCGGAGAACCGAAAGCGCATCATCGCGCTCTCGACGCAGCACCGCATCCTGAGCCGAGAGACGGCGATGGTGGTGCTCGAGTCCGACGCGGACTACGGGCGCTTCGGCATCGATCGCACGGCGACCGTCGACGTGCTCGGGATCGAGAACGACAAGATCGTCACGCACAAGGGGGCGCGCATCTCGCTCGGAGGCAAGCCGGGCGCGCTCGCGGCGCTCACGCCGCCTCCTCCGAGCCCTCGCGTCACCGGCGCGAGCCCGCTCGCGAGCCTCGGCGGAGGATCCGCGCCCACGCCCGCGGCGCCGCCGGATCGAGATCCGCTCTCGGCGCGCGGCAACATGTGGGGCGACGAGATCGGCGACTCGTTCGGCGCCGGCGGCCTGGGGCTGACGGGCGTGGGTGAGGGCGGCGGCGGTCGCGGGGAAGGCATCGGCCTCGGCGCGGTGGGCTCGGTCGGCCACGGCGCCGGCGCGGGCACCGGTGTCGGGTTCGGCTCGGGCTCGGGGCGCCTCGCGGGCGCGCACCGCGCGAAGCCTCCTCAAGTCCGCATGGGCGCGACCGAGGTGAGCGGGCGGCTCCCGCCCGAGGTCATCCAGCGCATCGTTCGCCAGAGCTTCGGCCGGTTCCGGCTCTGCTACGAGAACGGTCTCCGCGCGAAGCCCGATCTCGCGGGGCGCATCTCGGTGTCGTTCACGATCGGTCGAGGCGGCGACGTGCGGAGCGCGAGCGTCGCTTCGACGACCATGGCCGCGCCCGCGGTCGAGAGCTGCGTCGCGAGCGCGTTCCTGAAGCTGTCTTTCCCGGAGCCCGAGAGCGGCAGCGTCTCGGTCGTCTATCCGATCCACTTCAGCCCCGGCGACGCCCCGGTGCCGATGGCGGAGGCACCCGCGGGCGGGAGCGATCGACCGGCGGACCCGTCGATCCCGACGGCGCCCTCGACGCCCGCGCCCGAGCCGAGCCCGTACGAGGGGCGCTTCAAGACGGTCATGGACGCGCTCGCCGACAAGCAGAGCGACAAGGCGCTCGACGAAGCGCTGCACTACCGCGCGGACGCGCCGACGGACGTGCTCGCGTTCGTCGCGCTCGGGGAGGCCGCGGAGGCGACGGGACGTCCGCGGCTCGCTGCGCGCGCGTACGGGTCGCTCCTCGATCTGTGGTCGTACCAGGTCGAGATGAAGCGGTTCGCGGCCGAACGGCTCGAGCGCGTCGGGACACCGCAGGCGCTCGCCGTCGCGGTGGACGCCTTCGCCTCGGCCAACGCCGATAGGCTCGATCACCCGTCCGGCTATCGCCTCCTGGCCTACGCGGCGCTCAAGAGCGGCGATCCGAAGCGCGCCTTCGAGACGATCGAGCGCGCCCTCCAGCGCAGCTATCCGGACGGCCGCTACGTGGGCGTCCTCGACGTGCTCCGAGAGGACGCAGGCATCCTCGGCGCCGCCTACGTCGCCGCCGATCCCCGCGTCGAGACGGACGTCGCGGCGCGCCTCGCAGCGATCGGCGCGAAGCTCGATCGCGAGCCGAGCACGCGCTTCGTGCTCGCCTGGGAGACCGACGCGAACGACGTCGACCTCCACGTCACCGACGCGTACGGCGAGCACGCGAGCTACCGCCACAAGTCGCTCGAGTCGGGCGGCGCGCTCGTCGCCGACGTGACGACCGGCTACGGCCCGGAGGCCTTCGTCATCCCGGGCAAGGCCAAGCCCTTCCCCTATCGGATCAGCGCCGACTACTACGCGCGGGGCGTGATGGGCTTCGGCATGGGCAAGGTGGAGGTCATCCGTCACGACGGGCACGGCAAGGTCGACCTCGAGGAGCGCCCGTTCGTCATCCAGAGGAGCAAGGGCCGCGTCGATCTCGGCTCGGTCGAAGAGGCGACTCGGAAGGGCTGAGCCGGCGCGGCGCGGCGCGGCGCGATCTCGGCGCGCGCTCTTGCGTCGCGCGCGCGCGGAGGGCACCTTCGATCGGGAGGTGCTCGCCCGATGATCCGAACCGCTCTCCTCTCGCTCTCGCTCGTCGCCTCCCTCGCGTGCTCGTCGACCGTCGCCGTCGGCGAAGGCGGCGCGGGCGGATCGGCCGGCGTCACGAGCCCGGTCGGCGCGGGGCCGAGCAGCGTCGCGACCGGCGTCACCGCGGCGACGGGCGTCGGAGGCGGAGCG
Organism: uncultured Polyangiaceae bacterium; assembly: GCA_964467935.1. GTDB lineage: Bacteria > Myxococcota_A > Polyangia > Polyangiales > Polyangiaceae > CAYYKK01. Next base: position 33,810 of record CAYYKK010000017.1, on the reverse strand, counting down.
CCCGCGGGGCTGACGATCTCCTTCGGCCCCGTCGCGGTGCCGCCCGGGACCGAGCGCACGCAGTGCATCACGAAGCGCCTCGGCAACACCGGCGTGCTGCACGTCGGCGAGATCCACAACGAGCTCAGCGTCGGATCGCACCACATGATCGTCTACCGGACGACGGCGACGACCGAGCAGCTCGAGCCCTACGACTGCCAGCCCTTCACCGACACGCTGAGCCAGACGGGCGGCGGGCCGATCATGATCACCCAGAAGAAGTCGGACTCCCTCGTGCTGCCGAAGGGCGTGGCCTTCGCGTTCGATCCCGACCAGATGATCCGCCTCGAGGTGCACTACATCAACCCCACGCAGAGTGAGGAGATGGTGCAGGCGCACGCCACGTTCGTCCCGATGCCGGACGCGGAGTTCCAGAACGAGGCGGGGCTCCTCTTCGCAGGCACGACCAGCGTGCTCCTGCCGCCGAACCAGGCGACCTCCGTCGAGAAGCTCATCGACATGCCGGCCGACCTCGTCGGCAAGCAGTTCTTCGGGTTCACCGGCCACGTCCACCAGATGGGGACGAACGTGCGGGTGCTCATGAGCCAGGGCCTCGGCCCCGCGACGAGCGCCTACGACGTACCCAACTTCACGTGGAGCGAGCCGCCGACCGAGTACCACGATCCGCCGCTCGTGCTGCCGCCGTCGGGCGCGTTCGACATCACGTGCGACTACCAGAACACCAGCACCAGCACGATCCACTTCGGCGAGTCGGCCCAGGACGAGATGTGCTTCTTCTGGGCCTACTACTTCCCGAGCGTCGGTCCGAAGGTCATCTTCTGAGGCTCGCGCTCGCGGGCCCTCGTTCGGGGGCCCTTCTCGCGAGCGTCAGCCGAAGGCGAGCGCCGAGAACGCGGGGAGGCGCGTCGGCACCGTCGCGTTCGGCCCGGGCAGATCGTCGTCGTCGTCGCGGCGCTTCTCGTCGGTGCCGAGGAAGGCAGCGAGGCGCCTCGCGGCGGAGCTCTGCATGGTTCGGCGCTTCTCGGTGACGGTGGCGAAGAACGACTCCATGGCGCCGCTCCTACCACGGCGTCGCGCTCGATGGCCAGAATCCGTCGCTCGTCGTGACTCATCGGCGAGTGACGCTCGAAGACGCTGACTTTTCGGGCCCGAACGCGTCTCGCGGCGCCCGGCTCACTTCCCCGGCGGCGCGGGCGGGACCTTCGGATCGGCGGGTCGGTCGCCCTTCTTCGCGTCGTCCTTCGGTGGGTCCGGCGACTCGATGCGCTTCTTCCGGAGCTTCTTCGCGTCGGTCGGAGGTCGCTCGGCCCAGCCGAGCGCGATCTTCTTCGCCCGCTCGACGTCGTGGGAGGCGAGCGCCGCGTCGACGGCGAGCAGCTCGGCCCAAGGCTCGCCCTTCGCGATGGCGGCGTCGAGCACGTCGGGCTTGGGCGGCGGCCCGCCCGACAGCAGCGCCTCCGCGGCGCCGAGCCCGAACCACCTCTCGGGCGCGTGGACGCCGGGCGCCTCGACGTCGGGCGACGCCGTCGACTCCGCGTCGATCTCTCGGATGCGCCCCACGTCGCCGCGCTCGTAGGCTTCGATCGCCTGCACGGTGAGCACCATCTCCTTGTCGGGGCCTTCGCCCGCGAGCGCCTTGGCGCGCGCGAGATCGCCGTCGACGAGCGCGAGCCGCGCCGCGAACACCTTCGCGCTCACGAGCTCCTCGCGCATGCGCAGGGCCGCCGCGGCCGCCGCCTCGGCCGACACGCGATCCCCACCGAGCAACGCGATGCGGCCGGCGAGGAGCGCGGCGAGCGGCGAGTCGACGTCGTCGAGCGCGGCGTCGAGCCCTGCGGACTGCCCCGCGGGCGCGTTCGGATCGGTCAAGGCCATCGCGGTCGCGAGCGTGCGGAGGCTTCGCGGCAGCTCCGTCACCCACGCCGGATCGACCCACGCGGGCTTCGCACCCGGGGGCGCGCTGCCCGCGAGGAGCGCGACCCGATCGGCCAGCGCTGCGAGCACTTGGGCCTCGCGACGATCCTTCGGCAGCTTCGCGACGACGGCGCGCGCCTCGTCGACCTTGGCCTCGAACAGCAGCGCTCGCGCGCGCCGCACGCTCGCGAGCAGGCTCTTGCCCTTCGACAGCTCCTCGGCCTCCGCGTAGCGCGGCGCGGCTCCGTCGCCGCACGTGAGATCGAGACCGGCGCCGACCGCGAACGTGTGCGCGAAGCTCGGTGGGAGCGAAGCCTCCGCGTGCTCGGCGAGGATCTTGTCGACGAGCCGATCATTTTTCACGCCGACCGCAGCCGCGAGCGAGGCGAACGCGAGATCGGATCCGCGCGCGCCGAGCCTCCGCGCCTCGGCGAGCAGCGCGACACCCGCGTCTTTGCCGCCATCGCCGTCGAGGACGTCGAACGCGAGCGCGCGCACGAACGTCATCGCGACCTCGTGGCTCTCGGGGGCGAGCGCCCGCGCCTCTTCGGCGCGCTTCCTCGCGACGCGCAGATCACCTCGGAGCAGCGCCTCTTCGGCCTCGGCGGCCTCGGCCGCGCCCGAAGCCCGATCGCTCGCCCGCTTGCGGGCGAGGTAGATCTCGGTCGCGCCGCCTCCGAGCGCAGAGAGCACCGCGACCCCCAGGGCCGCCTTGAGCCACACGCGGCGCCGCGCTCTCGCCGCGTCTCGGAGGGCGGTCGAGAGGGGCACGTCGGCGTCGTCACCCGCGAGGGACGGCCGATCGAGAGGGGGCTCTTCTTCGGAGCTCGACACGTTCTACCGCGTCCTAGCTCAATTCCGGTGAGGCCGCGATCCGCGCCGCTCAGCGGGCCTTTCGGCCGGCCTCTCGGCCGCTCCGCGCGCCTCTGCGACCTCTCCGCCGCGTGGGGCGCGTCCAACGGCGGAGCGGGACGAGCAGGATCACGAAGCCGTAGACGAGCCCGCTCAGGCGAGGGGCGACGCGCCTCACCTTGCCCTGATGACCTCGGCTCGCCACGGCGCAGTTGTTCGAGCAGCTGTCGCTGCTCCCCGAGCTCGAGCCGCAGCCGTCGCCGCTGCCGGAGTTGCAGCCGTCCGAGCTCGCGCTGTCCCCGGAGCAGCCGCTCGATCCGTCGCTGTTGCTGCAGCCGTCGGAGCTCGTGCTCGACGAGCCGCTCGTGGAGTTGCAGCTGTCGCCCGAGGTGGACGTGTCACCGGAGCAGCTGTCGGGCGTCGTGTCGTAGCTCGAGGACGTGTCGCTCGAGCAGCCGCTGCCGTGCTCGTAGTAGCCCGACGGGGCGTCCGTGGCGTCGACCTCGACGTAGCCGACGCGTTCATAGGCACCATTGCAAGAGCATCCAGAATACGAATAGAGCGGCACCTCGACCATCCCGCCGCTCGCGGAGCTCGTGGGCGGCGGACCGCTGCCCACCGACCCTCCGCTCGACGTCGACGAGCCCGAGCTCCCTCCTCCGCAGCCGGAGAGGTCGACCCCGCCGGCCTCGTACACGGGATCTTGCTTCGGTCCGGTCGGGAACGTGACGTCGAGGTCCGCGCCGAGCTTGCCGGGCGGCAGCAGCAGCGTCGAGCGCGTGAGCCAGGCGTCCTTGCCGGCGAGGCCCGAGAGCATCAGCGCGAGGTCGTCGGTGATGCCTCCGCATCGGAGCTTCTGCGGATCGACCTCGCCCACCCCGACGCTCTCGACGCACGTCGTGCCCATGTCGACGAAGCCGAGATCGGCGCGCGGGCACGCGGCCGAGACGATCGCCGTCTGCCCGAGGACGACCGCCGATTGAAAGGTGCACGCGACGTCGTCCCCCGTGGTGTCGCCGTAGAGCTTCGATCGGGAGAAGTACGTCTTCACGAAGCCCGCGATCGACTCGCTCGTGGTCCCGACGGCGATGTTGTCCCGAAGCGACTCGTGGCTCGCGCTCTCCACGAGGATCTTCTGAGGATCGTCGAGCAACCCGTTGCGGAGCGAGGCGTAGTTCGACGTGCTCTGCGCCACGTCGAAGGCGAGCTTGCCGAGATCGACCTCGACCTCCGTTCCCTGGAGGTGACTGCGCCCGGGGCCGATCTCCCACGTGACGACCCGGAGCGCGCTGGACTTGGCGGCCGTCAGCACGAAGGGCGCGACGGGGCGCTCTCCCGGCTCGACCGCGCGCAGCGTGCTCGTGAGGCCCGGGCCGCCGGGGACGTCGTACCGCACCACGACGAAGCGCGTCGTGGCGTCGAAGGTCGCGAGCGCCGCGAGCGTGCTCTGCGAGACGACGAGCCCGTGAGCCGCCGCCCACGACTCGAGCGACGTCGCGTCGGCGAGGACCGTCGTCTCCGCGGGGACGAGGGGCTCCTTGCCCGCGAGGTCCTCTTCGATGGCGACGCCGGTCCCGGGCGCGTCGCCCGCGCAGGCTCCCAGCGAGCCGGCCGGCGGGACGACGCGGGGCGCGGTCGCGACCTCGAGCGCCTCGAAGAACGCGCGCGAGCTCGTGTCGAGCGCGGTCCCGACGGGCACCGGCAGCACCACCGCCAAGGTGCCCTTCTGTCCCTCGAAGGAGAGCGACGTCCAGACGCTCGTCGCGTTCGGCCCCACGGCGATCGCGAAGCGCTGCTCGACGGGCTCGATGCCTGGGGTGCCGAGCGAGCCGGTGGCGCGGGCGGGCAGCGTGGGCGACGCCACCGCGCCGAGCGACGCGAGCGTCATCGCGAGCCTCGCGGCCCTCGTCCGAGTCCAGCCTGCGCGCATCAACGGACCACCAAGGTACGAATCGTACGCCCGGAGTCAGTCCCATTTCGCCCGAGAGCACGGACTCGGCTCGATGTAGAGTGGCGTCGTGGGCCGTCCGGCGCGCCTCCGGCCGTGATAGACCTCTCTTCAGCGACCGAAGAAGCACGACATCGACGCGGGGCGCATTCGTCGAGCCCCGATCCACGGGGTGAGCTCGCGACAGGGGTGAGCTCGTCGCCTACCGAGAACGAGGGGAAGTGACCAACGCCGCCGATTGGCCGATCTCGATCATGGCCACGCAGGACGTCGCCTGCGGGGCCCGGCTGTGGAACACGGGCGGCCAGCTCCGTGCCACGCTGATCGTCAAGGCGACCTTCGCGCTCGTCGACGGCGGTCCGATGCGGCTCGTCGCTCCGGCGCCGCTCGCGACGCTCGACGAGTACGCGGCGGCCGACCCGCAGAGGAGCGTGCTCGTCCCGTCCGACCTCGTGCCGTATCGGCCTCGCGGCGAGGTGCTCTTCGTCGGGCACGCCCACGCGCCGAGCGGGCAGCCGTCGCCGTCGCTCACGGCGCGCCTCGCGGTCTTCGGTCCGAAGCCCCTCGTCGACAAGTCGATCCACGTCTTCGGCGAGCGCGTGGTGCTCGACGACGGCCAGACGAGCCAGCCCGTCCCCTTCACGCGCATGCCGATCGTCTACGAGCGGACGACGCAGAGCCAGGAAGAGAACCCGATCGGCATGATCTCCGCGTCGGGAGCGCCCGCGCCGAACCTCGTCGATCCCATCGACCCCTCGAGCCCGGCGGGGTTCGGGGCGATCGCGCCGCATTGGGCGGTTCGGCGCAGGATGCTCCGCGCGCTCGATCCCGCCGAGGTCGAGGCGCAGGTGCCGGAGATCCCCGCGGCGTTCGCGTGGAGCTATTTCCAGGCGGCGCCGCCGGACCAGCGCTGCGCCTTCTTCGAGGGCAACGAGTGGCTCGTGCTCGACGCGCTGCACCCCGACAAGGCGCGCTTCGAGTCGCAGCTGCCGAGCGCGCGCGCCTCGGCGCGTCTCTACGCGAGCGCCGCGATGACGCAGTACCGCGAGTTCCCGCTCGTCGCCGACACGCTGTTCATCGACGGCGATCGAGGCCTCGTGTGTGTCGTCTGGCGCGGCAACCTCGACGTGGATCCGAGCGCGTTGCCGCAGGTGCAGGCGCTCGCGGGGCTCGAGCTGCCGGGTCGCCCGATCCCGTGGCCGCAGACGTCGGTGCTCCAGCCGCCCGCAGCGACGCAAGCTCCTCCGCCCTCCACGCGCACGCCTGCCGCAGGTGAGGGCGGTCCGGCGCGATCGCCTTCGATGTCCGGCGTGCAGCCGGCGGTGGCGCCTCCCGCAGGCATGGAACCGCGCTCCCCTTCGAGCCCCGCCATGCCGGCCGTGCGAGCCTCGAGCGCGTCGTCGCCGGCCATCGCGGCCGTGCAGGTGCCCGCCTCGCCGCAGGGGGCGCCGCACGGGGAGCTCGCGCAGATGCCGGCTCGCTCGAAGTCGACGTCCGCGATGCCCGCCGTGCAGCTGCCCGCGCAGATGCCGGCAGGGCAGATGCCAGCGGGGCAGATGCCAGCGGGGCAGATGCCGGCGTCGCCGGCGAGCCCACCGACGCCGATGCCGGCCAGCCCGCCGCAGCCAGGGTACCCGCCCGCGGTGCCGGCCCACACGGTGCTCTCGCCGTCAGAGATGCATCCTGGTCACGTTGGAAACGTGGATGCATCTGGGCGCCCCGTCGCGCCGACGTTGATGGGCTCGAACGCGCAGGTCCTCGCGGCCGTCGGCGCCATGCCGGTCGTGCCCGTGATCGCGCCGCCGCCCGCGCCGCACGTCGAGCTCGCCCGCGCCGACGCCTCGGTGCCCGCGGCGGCGCGCACCACCGCCGAGGCGCTCGCGCAGGCGGAGGCCTCGACGACGGGCGTCGCGACGATCACCGTCGCGCGCAACGTGCTCGCCGATGCGATCGAGGCGAGCAAGGCATCCACGGCGGGCGGCGCCGCGGCGCCCCTCGGCCCGCTCGACGCGGGCGATCGGGACGAGCCGAACACCCGGATCGTGTCCCCGGCCGCGATCGAGTCCCTCCTCGCCGATCCCATGAGCGAGCCCGGCGCGCCGACGATCCCTCGGCCGATCGATCTGTCTCGCGCGCCGGCGCCGCCGGAGTCGCTCAACCCGACCACGATGAAGCGGCCGCGCTTCGACGATCCGGAGACCTTCCAGCCAGACTCGTCGTCGATCGCGCGCATCGTCCAGGAGGCCGAAGCGCAGCTCGGCGGCGCGGGCAAGCCCACCACCGCGAGCCCGCCGACCATGGCCGCCGAGGGCGTGCAGGCGTACGGCGGTCCGGGCATGGGGCTGAACCCGGTCCCCACGCCGCAGCCGATGCACGCGGTGCAGAGCGCGTCCGAGGCGGAGCGCATGGCGGCGGCCGCCCGCGCCCGCGCCGACGCGGCGGCCGCCGAGGGCGCGGCGCTCGCGCGCGAGCACATCTCCGCGGGCGCGATGCGGAAGGTGCGGCCCCCCAAGACCACCATCCGCGGTCTCGTCGACCCCGCGCGGATGGCGGACTCGTCGCCCGGGCTCGACGAGGAGACGAGTCGCGCGAACGATCCGTCGACGCAGCGCTTCGACGCGCCCACGACGACGAAGCCCGGGGGACAGCGGCTCGCGGAGCTGATGCAGAAGGCCGATCGCGGTGACTTCCCGCCGCTCGACGAGCCCGCGCCGACGCGCCAGTTCGAGACGGCCTCGCTCGCGGCAGCGCTCGGCGCGCTCGAGGCCGCCGCGGCCCCCGAGCCGGGCGCGACGCACACCGCGATCTCGCCCGTCTTCCCCGTGCGGACGGTCCCCGATCCCGGCGTGCCTTCGTCGCGCAAGAAGCCGCTGTCGTCGCCCCCCGAGCGCATGTCGATCACGAACGCGATCGACATGGTCGCGCTGATGCGCGCCGAGGTGACCCGCCGGATGGAGGCGGGCGAGTCGCTCGCGGGCATGTCGCTCGAGGGATCCGATCTGTCGAACCTCGATCTCCGTGGTCGCGATCTCTCCGGCGCCAAGCTCCGCGGCGCGAGCCTCCGCAACGCCAAGCTCGACGGCGCGAACCTCTCGGCCGCCGTGCTCGACGAGGTGGACCTGACCCGCGCGGCGCTCGATCGGGCGAACCTGACGCGCGCGAGCCTTCGCGCCGCCATCGTGAACGACGCGTCGCTCCGCGGCGTCGACGCGACAGAGGCGAGCTTCGAGGGCGCGATCGGCACGAGCGCGGCCTTGGACGGCCTGCTCGCGCCGCGCGCTCTCTTCAACGGCGCGCGCTTCGACTGCGCGCGCTTCGACGGCGCCACGCTCGAAGGCGCGGACTTCACCGAGGCCATCATCGACGGCGCCTCGTTCGACGGCTCGAACCTCAACGAGGCGCGGCTCTACGAGGCGCGCGCTGAGGCGGCGAGTTTCGTGCGCGCCACGCTCACCGGCGCCCGCCTCGACTCGTCGGTGCTCGTGCGAGGTCGGTTCCAGGGGGTCGAGGGGGTCGACTCGCTCTGGGATCAGGCCGAGCTCGATCAGGCGTCGTTCGAGGGAGCGAAGCTCGCGGGGGCGAGCTTCACGAAGACCTCGTGCCGTGAGACGAACTTCACGAGCGCCGATCTCGGCGAGGCCCGCTTCAACCGATCGATCCTGTGGGGCGCGCGCTTCTTGAACGTCGACATCACGACGGCGAACTTCGACGGCGCCGACACGCGGGGCGTGGTGGTCGCGCAGGGCTCGATCCCGCCGGGCGCCCAAGCGTCGCCCACGGGCCGCCCGCCGGGCGGATGACGGTCTCCTCCGCCGGGCTCGTCGACGCCGCAGATGCCTCGCGTGTCGCGTCGGCCTTCGACGGCGTGGTGGAGCGCGGCCGAAAGCTCGTCTCGAACCACGACGGCGTCGTGGCGCACGATCCCCCGTTCGCGCTCGCGTGCGAGTGTCAGGGCCTGGCGCTCGATCTCGCCGTTCGCCGCATCTCGCTCGTCGCGCTCGCGCTGTCGGCGATCATCTCGGCGATCGTCGCGACGGGCGCCGCGCCGTTGCCGATCCTCGCGATCGCGCTCGTCTGGACGCTCGGGGCGGTGGGGGCGCGCCTCTTCGCGCGGGCCCGAAGGCGCGAGCACGGCCGAATGCTGCTCGACTTCGAGCACGACACGCTGCTCCACGCGCCGCGCGGCGGGCCGGCGCGGCGCATCGCGCTCGGTCGCGAGCCGCGGATCAGCACCGAGAACAGCGTCGACGAGGGGGCGCCCTTCTGGCTCGTCCTCACGGCGCCCGGCGGTGAGAAGGTCCGGCTCGCGCGGGGCCGCGCCGAGGAGCTGCTCCGGGTCGTGCAGTTGTTCAAGAGCTACCAATACAAGGTAGATGCATCCTGGGGAGAGGCCTCCGAGGCCGACTGAACGCGACCCCGCGCGCGGCACCGGGACCTCGACGCCGGCTCAGCGGACGTCCATCGCCTCGGCGATCTTCGGGTTGTCTCGGCAGCTCGCCGCGTGCTCGACCATGCGCTGCATCGCTCTGTCGATCCGCTTCTGGTACTTCGCGTCGAAGGCCTTGCGATCGTCTTGCGAGAGCTTGTCGCTCTCGGCGAGCGCCTTCATCGCGTCCCCGTTGTCCTTGCGCAGGCGCGTCAGCTCGCTCGCGAGCTTGTCGCAGTCGCCGTCGTACTTTTCCATCGCGCGCGCCATGTCCTCGAGCAGCGTGACGGCCTTCTCCTCGCGGCTCTCGCACGCGAGGAGCGAGAAGGGCGCGAGGGCGGCGAGGAGCAGCAGCGGCCGGACCCGGGACTCGGACGCGGACCGGGCGACGAGCCGCGTCGCGCGCGCGGGTCGCGCGCCGTCCTTCGCGTGCGCCTCGAGTCCTCCGCGCTCGGCCGGTGTCATCGCTGGCGAGTATGCCCCATCGGTCGCTCGGCCTCTCGCACAAAGCGCCGTCGAGCCCTCGGCCGACCCGCGCTTCACCGCCCCCTCGAAAGATCACGCGTGCTCGCGCTCGCGATGGAGAAGAGCGGCGCGAGCGCGGCGTCCCAAGGGATCGAGCGCGACGCGGCCATCGTGGCCTCGAGGTCGCGAGCGAGCTGATGGGCGCGGGCGCGATCCCCGCGTCGGTCGGCCGACGCCCTCTCGAGGGCGATGCGCGCCGAGGCCGCGGCGAGGCGCGTTCGGCGCAGGGTCGGCGTGATCTCGTCGAGGAGGCGCGTCCCCGAGAGCACCGAGCGCGCCCGCTCCTCGAGCCCCTCGAGCTCGGCGAGCGTCCGCTCGAGCTCCCCTCGCGGCAGCCTCCCGGCGAGGAAATCGCGCGCTCGATCTTCGAGCAGGGCTCCCTCGAAGCGACCGGGCGCGGCGAAGGGATGGCGCTTGGTCAGCGCCCAGAGCGCGCGCCCCACGTCGCGCCCGTCCGCCCCGAACACGCGCGCGATCGCCCGCTCGTGCGCGGCCGGCGCGTCGTAGGCGACGCCGCGAGCCTTCACCTCCGCGAGGCACGCGAGCGAGACCTTCGTGAGCTCGGGCTCCCGCGCGGCGTTCAAGAGGACGCCCCGCGTCCTGTCGACGAGCCCGGGCGCGAGGCACTCGGGGGGGCCGAAGCTCAGCTTCTCGCGCGCCGCGAGGCCGAGGGGCTCGCCCGTCGACAGCGGCAGCCAGTCGTTCGCGATCGCGTTGCTCCAGATCCAAATCGGCAACCCCGTCTCTCGCTCGAGGCGCGCGACGTCGCCGGGCTCGATGCGGCGCGAGAAGATGTTGGGTCCGGTCCAGGCGATGGGGATCTCGGCGCCCAGGGCCGCGAGCCCGCGCAGGTACGCGCGCGCGCCGCGCGGCATCTCCTCGACGCGTCGGTGGTAGATGGCGGGCACGAGGAACACGCGCGTGTCGCGATCGCGTCCTCGCAGGAGCGCGAGCGCCCGATGCGCCACGCGCGCGTGCAGGAGGCCCCGCTCGAACGTCGCGAGCGCCGGGACGAAGGTCGCCCACGTGTCGTCAAACGCGAGCACGAAGTCACGGAGCCCGAGCTCGAAGAGCTCGGTCAGCCGCTCGGCGAGACGCTGGAAGGGCTCGTCGGCGAGGCCGTCGCGGTCGCGATCGCGCCGCCGCCACGAGCGGCTCCTCACGTTGCCGGCGCCGCCGAGGATGCGCTCTGGGGCGAGCCCGTAGACGAAGCGCACGCCGCGCGCGCGCGCCGCGTCGACGACCTCCGCGAGCCGTCGCCGATCCTCGACGCCGAGCGGGCGGAACCACGCGCTCCGGTGCTGCGGATCGTTCTTCGGCGCGTAGAGGTACGTGTCGAGCTCGAGCTCGGCGAGCTCGCGGAGCATGTCGAGCCGCGACGCGTGGGGCCAAGGCCTTCCGTAGAAGCCCTCGATGACGCCGAACCCGAGCGTCGCGCTCACGCGCTCGGCCTCGACGTCGACCGCGTGCGCCCGTCGCTTTCGTGTACGTCGCCGCGGGCTGGGCGCGCGGCGCGCGCGTCAGGAGAAGATGCGCGACAGATCGGCTTCGAGGCGACGCACGCGATCGACGCGACCGCCGAGCGACGCGAGGACGCAGCTGCGGCCCGCGATCGTGACGGCGTGGGCGAAGAAGTCCGCGTCGTCGAGCGTCGCGTCGCCGCCGCCGAGCACCGTCGCCCCCGCCTCGGCGAGGCGGCTGAGACCGTCGCCCGCACCGGCGAGCACGTCGCGCCCGTCGGCGAGGACGATCGCCGGCAGTCCACAGCGCTCGCGCACGCGCTCGAGGTAGTACTCGGCAGCGAGCAGCGGAGCGTGGGCGCGCCGCGCGCGGCGATCACGAAAGGGCTTCCATGCAAGGGATCGCGGGCTCATGACGACCGGACCCTCGCACGCGGCGGGGGCCCGGGGCCAAGAAAGCGATCACTTCGTCGAGACGTACGCGACGAGGTCGGCGACCTGCGCGTCGGAGAGCTTGTCCCCGAAGCCGGGCATCGGGCTCTTGCCCTTCTTGATGACGTCGGCGGCCTTCTTCTTCTCGTCGTCGCTCCACTTCATCGCGAACACGTTCTTCTTGCCGGGCTTCGCCTTGGAGCCGTGACACGAGTTGCAGTTGTTCTCGGTGAAGAGCTTCTCGCCGCGACCCGCGTCCGGTGCCATCGCGGTCGGCGCGGGCTCGGTCGAAGGGACGCTCGACGCGGTCGGCGGCGGCTCGCTCGTCGGGGTGGTGGTGCCCCCGCCCGCGGTCGCGCTCGACGCGTCGGGCGCGGTGCCCCCCGCCGCGGCGGTGGCCGTCCCGCCGGGCCCGGCCGAGCTCTCGGTGTCCGGCGTCGTGGTCGGGGTCTGTCCGCTCGAGCAGGCGGCGGCGAGGGTCGCGACGAGCGCGAGGGCGAGGGTCTTCATGGCGACGCAAACTATCACAAGAGGCGAGGGCGCGAAACCGCCCGCCCCTCTCGCGGAAGGGGGCGACGGGCTCAGGGGCCGCGGCGCGCCGCGCGCTGCTCCGCGATGTCGAGCGCGGCGACGCGGTACGCCTCGGCGAGCGTCGGGAAGTTGAAGATGCTCTCGACGAGCTGATCGACGCGCCACCCGGATTGGATCGCGACTTGTCCGATGCCGACGAGCTCCGCGGCGCCTTCGCCCACGACGTGAGCGCCGAGGACCCGCTCGCCCTTCGGGTCGGCGACGAGCTTGAGCAGGCCGTCTTCGCTCGCCGCGATGTGCCCGCGAGCGACCTCGGCGAACGAGGCGCGGCCGATCATCGCGCCGCCGTGCAGCTCTCGCGCGCGCGCCTCGGTGAGCCCGACGCTCCCCATCTCGGGGATCGAGTAGACACCGGTGGGGATGAGCTCGCTCGCTCGCCCCGGGTCGACGCCGAGCGCGTCGCACATCGCGCGTCGCCCTTGCTCCATCGACGACGCAGCGAGGGAGGGAGGACCGATCACGTCGCCCACCGCGTAGATGCCGGGGACGGCCGTACGGCAGCGCGCGTCGACGAGGACGAGCCCGCGCTCGTTCGGCGAGACGCCCGCGTTCTCGAGCCCGAGCCCCTCGACGTTCGCGACGCGACCGAGCGCGCAGAGGACCTTGTCGGCGAGGAGCTCGGTGCCGTCGTCGAGGACGACGCGCACCGCGTCGAGGCCGTTCCACGCGACGAGCTTCGTCGTGCGGCCGCCGATGAACTTGCCGCCGAGCCTCTCGAACCCCGCGACGAAGCGGTCGGTGAGCTCGGGCTCGACGAAGCCGACGGGGCGCGGCCCCTTGTCGACCATCGTGACCGACACGCCGAGGGCGGCGAAGATGGACGCGTACTCGCTCGCGATGACGCCGGCGCCGAGCACGACGAGCGAGCGAGGCAGGTACGTCATCGAGAGGATCGAGTCGCTGTCGAGGACGTGCTCGTGGTCGACGGGCACTTCCTTCGGGCTGCGCGGTCGCGATCCCGTCGCGATGATCGACACGTCGGCGTGGATCCGGCTCGCCTCGCCGCGAACGGATCGCACCTCGATCACCTTCGGCGAGAGGAAGCGCGCGCGGCCGTGCACCACGGTGACCCCCGCTTGCTCGAGCTGCCTTCCCATGAATCGCTCGTGGGCGGAGACGACCTCGTCGAGTCGATGCATGAGCGCCCTCACTTGGAGATCCTCACGCGCCTCGACGGCGAACACGTCGCCGCTCTTGCGTCGGAAGCTCGAGAGGGTGAGCGCCGTCTCGCGCAGCGTCTTCGAGGGGATGGTGCCGAGGGCGACGCAGGCGCCACCCACCGCGCGCTCTCTCTCCACGAGCACGATCCTCCGGCCCGCCTTGGCGCCGGTGAGCGCGGCGCGGTGCCCCGCGGGGCCGCCGCCGATGACGGCGACGTCGGCCTCCAAGGCGCCCGTCACGCGAACGCTCCCGCGGCGCGCGCCACGTCCTCGCGTTTCTCGAAGAGCGCGTCCATGTCCTCCGGATAGAGGTTCAACGCCGCGACGAAGGGATGCGCGCGCACCGTCGCCTCGTCCAAGCCGTTGTCCGCGAGCGTCACGTGCGCGAGGTCGTCGGCGAGACGCGTCACGTGCACGCCCGACGAGACGCTCGACGCGTCGTGGTGTCCCGCGATCATCTCCGCGAGCGCCGGAGGCAGCGCCCACGCCTCGGCGAGCGCGCGCCCCGCGAGCCCGTGCAGCTCGTCGACGAGGCCCCACACCCGGGCGGGCTGGCGTCGAACCGCGCGGGCGGTGGGGCTCTTCGAGTCCACGATGGCTTGGAGCACGATCGGCTTGCCGACGTCGTGCAAGAGACCGCTCAAGAAGGCCTCTTCGACGTTGCGTCGACGCGACCGCGCGATCTCCTGCGCGAACATCGCCGCGGCGATGGCGTGGCCGAAGAGCGCCTTCAGCTCACGCGCGAAGCCCTTCACCTCGAACACGCGCGTCTGCATCGAGATCATCAACGCGACCTCGCGCACCTGACGCATCCCGAGCCGGCTGACGGCTTGCTGGAGCGACACGATCGGGCTCGCGGGCGCGTAGAGGGGCGAGTTCGACACGCGCAGGACGTGGCCCGCGAGCGCCTGGTCGCGCTTGATCAGCTCGGCGAGCGTCTTCGCGTCGGTCCGCTCGTCGGTGGCCGCGTCGAGCACGCGCTCGACCGACTCGTCGAGCAGCGGCAGCGCCACCTTCTCGTTCGTGAAGCGATCCGTGAGCTCCTTGCGGAGCTCCGCCACGCCGTCCTGGGTGGGCTCGATCGAAGGTCCCATGTCACCTCGCCCGCGAGGCGATGCAGGTCGGGTGCCAGCGGGGCGACGCGCGGCGGAGCGGGCGAGGGCCGTCGCGAGAGGCTCGCGCCCCCTCGCGGAGCGTCAACGCTTTGGCGCTCTCGCCATCGGGTTGGCGAGGCGCGGCGCGCGGATCAGGACATCCGCCCCGTACGGCGGAGGCTCGAGTCCTTGCGACCGTCGCGCGTGGAGAGCGTGCGCCCCTCGATGATGCCGCCGTCGGCGGTCATCCCGATCACGAGGCCGGGCTCCGTGAAGAGCGCGACGATCGGCGCCGACCACGACTCGTCCCGCCACATGAGCTCCCAGCGCCCGATCGGCGGCTCGTCGTTGCCCTCGACCGGCGAGGTGCGGTGATGCATCCAGATCGCGCCCGCGCTCGCGACCCACCCGCGGCCCGACGCGTCGACGGTCGCAGCGGAGAGGTCGGGCTTGCCCGCGATGAGCTCGTGGCGAATGCCTTGCGGGTAGCGCCACACGACCGCGCCGCTCGCGCCGCTCGCGAGACCGATGCCTTGGCTCTCCTCACCGTCGGCCGAGATGAACGCGCGCACGAGCGGCGTGTCGATGCGCTGGATCTCCCAGTCGAGCGGCGAGTAGATGCCCGCGTACCCTCCGCCCTCTTTGCCGCGACCGACGACGAGCCAGCGCGCGTCCTCGATGCGCGCGAGCGCCATGACCGCCGCGACGTCGGGCAAGGGCAGGGGCTTCAGCCAACGCTTGGCCGAGAGGCAGGAGAGGAGCGGAGGTCCGCTCGCGCCTTGGCCGACGAGGACGGCGAGATCGTCGATGTTGCCCGAGAGCAGCTCGAAGCGCACGCCGTCGCTCGCGAAGCGGCGGACCTCCTTCGGTCCTTCGCTCGAGTAGATGGCGAACGTCGCCTCGTCGCCGCCGACGAGCCAGCGACCCGGACCCACACGACGCACGAAGCGGATCGCGCGCTTGTCGGAGAGGCCCTCGTGGCTCAGCTCGGACCACCCCGATCCGTTCCAGAACGCGAGGCCCTCGCTCGTTGCCGCCATGCAGCGCCCGTCACCGTCCCACGCGACGTCGCGGATGACGCGCCCGGTGGTGCCGGGGTGACGCAGCGGCGTCCACGTCCAGCCGACGAGCTGCGTCGTCTCCTCGCTCTCCTCGAGGTGCGCGCGGCGGACGTTGACGAGCGTCGCGCGCGGGGGCTCGGTCCGCAGCCAAGGCGCGATCATCATCGCGAGCGCGTCGGCGCGCTGCGGTCGGATCTCGCATTTGCCGGCCGTCCCGCACGCGAGGGCGAAGTCGATCGCGCGACACGCCTCCTCGTTCTTGCGGAGATCGGGCGAGAGCCACGGCGAGTCGAGGATGCTGCGGCGCTTCGGCGCGAGCGCGGCGAGGAGCGCGTCCGACGGCGTCTTCACGTCGAAGTACTCGGCGCCCGTGAGCACGAAGTAGATGACGCCGGCCATGCTGAACACGTCGCTCCACGAGCCGACGGCCTTCGCGTCCATCGTCGCGAGCTCCGGCGCGGCGAAGCCCATCGTCCCGACGATGAAGCCGCCGAACGTCGCGGCGACGCCGGCCGGGCGCGCGACGCCGAAGTCGGCGATCTTGAAGATCTCCTCCGCGCCGAAGCCGCAGCAGAGGACGTTGTCCGGCTTGATGTCGCGGTGGACGACGCCCACCTCGTGGACCGCGCTGAGCCCTTGGCCGAGCGCCTCCACGAGGTTCGCGGCGCGGTGAGGATCGAACGCGTGTCCCGTGGTGCGGATCGAGTGCATCACGCGCTCGCTGAGCGTCGTGCCCTCAGCCCCGCCGTGCACGTACTCGACGACGAGCCACGGGACGCCGACCTTCACGCCGCGCGCCATCACGTCGACCATCCCGGTGTCGATGAGGCGGACGACGAACGGCGTCGGAGGCACGCGCTCGTTGAGCCGTCCGAGGGCGACGGCCTCCTTCTGCACGATGAGCTGCGCGGTGGCGCCCCACTGCTGGACGAACCACGGCTTGAGCATCTTCACGACGACGCCGCACTCGCCCTCGGGCGAGACGCGCTGGGCGTAGAACGCGACGCTCATCGCGCCCTCGCCGACGACGCTCATGATGCGGTACACCGTTCCCGGGCCCGTCTCGGAGGCGAGCTCGCTGCCGATCAGCGCTTCGAGGTGCTCGTCGGTGGCGCCCGGAGAGGTGGTGGACACGAGCGGCATACTAGCTTACCGCGTTGGGCGTTCTCCTCTGAATTCCGAGCCCCCGCTGGTGCCGCGTGAAGATCCTCCACGCCTCCGACCTCCACCTCGACAGCCCGCTCCGGGGTCTCGCTCGCTACGAAGGCGCGCCCGTCGCCGAGCTGCGCGGCGCGACGCGACGGGCCCTCGCGAACCTCGTCGACCTCGCGCTCGACGAGCGCGTCGGCTTGGTGCTGATCGCAGGGGATCTCTACGACGGCGACTGGCGAGACTACTCGACCGGGCTCGCGTTCGTCGCGGAGATGCGCCGCCTCCGTGAGGCCTCGATCCCGGTCGTCATCGTCCGCGGGAACCACGACGCGCAGAGCCAGATCACGCGTCACCTGAAGCTCCCCGACAACGTGCGCGAGCTCTCGACCGAGGCGCCCGAGTCGCTCGTGCTCGACGCGCTCGGCGTCGCCGTCCACGGGCAAGGCTTCGCGACGCAGAAGGTCACCGACGATCTCGCGCGGCGCTATCCGCCGCCGATCGCGGGCGCGATCAACGTCGGTCTGCTCCACACCGCGCTCGGGGGCCGCGAGGGCCACGAGACGTACGCGCCCACGAGCCTCGAGGTGCTGCTCGACAAGGGCTACGACTATTGGGCGCTCGGGCACGTGCACACGCGCGAGGTCGTCCGCGAGGCGCCGTGGGTCGTCTTCCCCGGCAATCTCCAGGGACGTCACGTGCGCGAGGTCGGACCGAAGGGCGCGACCGTCCTCACGATCGACGGCGCGCGCATCGAGCGGGTCGAGCACGTCGCCCTCGACGTCGTGCGCTGGGCCGACGTGGCGGTCGACGTGCGCGCGGAGGACGACGAAGACGCGCTCCTCGACAAGACCAAGGCCGCGCTCGGCGTCGCGCTGCGAGAGGCGGACGGCCGGCTCGCCGCGCTGCGCGTGACGATCGCGGGCGCGACGAAGGCCCACGCGGGCCTCGCGGCGCGGGCGGATCGGCTCGAGTCGATCGTGCGCGGCGTCGGGCTCGATCTCGGCGGCGATCAGCTGTTCATCGGCGAGGTGAGGGGGAGGACCACGCTGCCCGTCGATCTCGATCGGGTCGCGAGCGGCGAGGACGCGCTCGGGCAGATCGTGCGCCAGGTGCGGGATCTGGGGGGCTCCGCGGAGCTGCCGGCCGAGATCCACGACGTGCTCGCCGAGCTCGAGGGCCGCTTGCCGCCCGACTTGATCGAGCACCCAGCGGCCTCGTTTCTCCGCGGCGGCGACGCGCAGCGCGAGCTGCTGCGCGAGGTCGAGCAGGTCGTGCTCGCGCGGCTCGCGGGCGGTCGAGGAGCGGGCGGCGCGTGAGGCTCCTCCGCCTCGACCTCATCGCGTTCGGTCCGTTCACGGATCGCGTGCTCGACTTCTCGGCGGCGCCCGAGAAGCTCCAGATCGTGCTCGGCAGCAACGAGGCGGGCAAGAGCACCTCGCTGCGCGCGCTCGAGGGGCTGCTCTTCGGGATCGAGGCGCGGACGCCCGACGCGCACACGCACCCGTACGGCGAGCTGCGCGTCGGGGGGATCCTCGAGAGCGCGTCCGGCGCGCGCCTCGACGTCGTGCGGCGCAAGGGCGTGAAGGGCACGCTGCGCGACCGCCGTGGTGATCCGATCGACGACGGACCTCTGCGCGCGCTGCTTCGGGGCGTCGACGTCGACGCCTTCCGCGCCCTCTACGGGCTCGACCACGAGACGTTGCGCCTCGGCGCCGACGCGCTCGAGCGAGCGCAGGGCAAGGTCGGCGAGAGCCTGTTCGACGCCGGGCTCGGCGGGCTCGGCGTCGGGCAGGCGATCCAAGCGTTCGCAGACGAGGCCGACGAGCTCTTCACCCCGCTCGCGCGCAAGAAGCCGCTGAACGAGGCGATTCGCGCGCTCGTCGAGGCTCGGCGAGAGGTGCGCATCGAGTCGACGAGCCCCGAGGCCGTCCCCGAGCAGGAGCGCGCCATCGAGGCCGCGCGGATCGTCGCGAAGGAGGCCGAAGCGGAGCGCCGGGCGCTGCTCGCGGAGCGACAGAAGCTCAAGCGAGTGACCCTCGTCTCGCCCGGGCTCGAGCGGCGCGCGCGCCTCCTCGACGCGCGCAACGCCCTCGGCGCCGTCGCGCTGCTCGCCGACTCCGCGACGCAGGAGCGCGAGCAGGCGGCGGCGGATCGCGCGGAGGCGACCGCGCGGATCGGGCGCCTCGAGGAGGAGATCGCGCGTCGTCGCGCGGAGCTCGCGAGCATCTCAGCGCCGCGCGCGCTGCTCGAGGTGGGAGCGACGATCGAGCGGATCAAGGAGCTCGCGAGCGTCGTGAGCGCCGCCGAGCTGGAGCGCCCGCGGCTCGAGCAGGAGCTCGCGCAAGCCGCGATCCGGCGCGGCGAGATCCTGGCGCGCCTCGGTGGCGGCGCGGGGCACGAGCTCGTCACGGCCGTGAACGTGCCCGAGCTCGTCGTGGAGCGCGACGGCGCGGAGCTCTACGCGAAGGAGGCGGAGCTGCGCGTGTCCGAGCTCGCGCTGGAGATCGAGCGCATGGAGCGCGAGCTCGTCGACCTCCCGATCGCGCGCGACACGGCGCAGCTCTCTGCGGCGATCGACGAGGCGTCGCCGCTCGTCGACCTCTCGCGGCGTCTCGCGACCGAGGAGGGAGAGCTCGACGCGATCGGGGAACGCATCGACGCGAGCCTCGCGTCGCTCGGCCTCTTCCACGGAACGGCGGACGACCTCGTTCGGCTCGCGCTTCCTCCGATCGAGCTCTGCGCTCAGGCGGAGGCGGCGGCGCGCGAGCGCGGCGATCGCGCCAAGCTGCTCCACGAGCGCGTCGAGGAGCTCGAAGAGAGGGCGCGCGACCGCGCTCGAGAGCTCTCGGCGCTGATGGACGCCGGCGCGCCCCCGACGGAAGAGGCGCTCGCCGAGGCGAGGCGCGCGCGCGACGCGATCGTCCTTCTCGCGGAGCGCGGAGAGCCGGACGCGCTGCCCGCGCTGCGACGCGCGATCGCCGAGTCCGACGCGCTCGCGGATCGTCTGCGGCGAGAGGCGGCGCGGGTCGAGCGCAGGGCGCAGCTCGTCTCCGCGGTGGAGGAGGCGCGAGACGCGCTGGCCGACGCGAGGGCCCGCGAGCGCGCGCTCGCCGAGGAGGAGGCGCGTGAACGCGCGGCGTGGATCGGGGCGTGGCGGGCGTCGGGGCTCGCCCCCCTCGGGCCCGCGGAGATGCGCTCGTGGCTCGAGCGCCGGAGGGCCATCGTCGAGCTGGTCTTCGCTCGCCAGCGAAGCGCCGAGAAGATCCGCGCGTCGCGGGCCGCCATCGCAGGAGCGACCGACGCCCTCGTCGCGGCGTCGCGCGCTGCGTCCGGCGAGACCGCGGTCGACCATCGCGAGACCTCGATCGTCGCTGCGCTCTCGGAGGCGCGCGCCGCGCTGACCGCGCTCGAGCGCTCGCGGCTCAGGCGGGAGGCGTTCACCGCGGCCCTCGACGAGGGGCGCGCGAAGCTCGAGCGCGCGCGCGCCGACGCCGCCCGCACCGGCCTCGCGCGAGACGCCGCGCGAGATCGCTGGGCCGCGGCGATGCTCGGGCTCGGCCTCGACGCGTCGGCGACCGCTGCCGAAGCCGACGCGCGCGCCGCCGATCTGCGCGAGCTCGCCCGGAGCACGGCCGAGGTCGCGCGCCTCGAGGAGGCGCTGGGACGCATCGTCGCGCGCGAGGAGGAGCTGTCGCGGGATCTCGTGCTCGTCGAGGCGACCTGCTCGGCGGAGCTCTCGGACCTCGGCGAGGTCGCGCCGGTGCCGCGAGCGCTCGCCATCGCGCGCCGCTTCGCCGAGGCTCGCGAGGGAGACATCGCGCGTCGCGGCATCGTCGCGAGCCTCACGACGCTCGACGCGAGCCTCGTGGACGAGAGGGGGCGACTCGGTCGCGCGCTCGCGAAGCTCGCGGAGCTCGCGCGTGCCGCCGGCGTCGCCGAGGCCGAGCTGCCCGCTGCCGAGGCGCGGAGCCTCGAGGCGCAGCGCCTCGATCGCGAGATCGAAGCCGTGACGCAGGAGATCCGTGCCCACGGCGGCGCCGCTTCGTTCGACGAGCTCGCCGAGGAGCGCGCGTCGCTCGCCGGCGTCGACGTCGCCGCGCGCCTCGACGAGCTCGACGAGCTCATCGAGGCGAGCGCGTCCCGCCGAGACCGCGCGCACCACGACGTCGGCGCACGGGAGGTGGGCCTCAGGAGCCTCGAGCGCAAAGGCGAGGCCGCCGATCTCGCGCTCGCGGCCGAGGCGCACCTCGCTCGCGCGGCGACCCTCCTGCGACGCTACGCGGTGGCGCGCCTCGCCAAGACGATCCTGGAGCGCGAGGTCGAGCGCTATCGCGCGAGCCACCAGACGCCCATCTTGAAGCGCGCCGAGGAGCTCTTCACGAGGCTCACCGGCGGCCGATATCGAGCGCTCAAGGTCGTGGTCGAGACGGACGCGCCCGAGCTCCTCGCGGTGCGCGCGGGGCGCGAGATCCCGGTCGCGGGGCTCAGCGACGGGACGCGCGACCAGCTCTTCCTCGCGCTGCGCCTCGCGACGCTCGAGCGCCACGCGACCTTCGGCGAGCCCATGCCGCTCGTGCTCGACGACGTGTTCGTGCACTTCGACGACGAGCGCACGCGCGCGGGGCTCGAGGTGCTCGCCGAGCTCGCGCGCACGGTGCAGGTCCTGCTCTTCACCCATCACGCGCGCGTCGTGGAGCTGGCCGAGCGAGCCCCCGCCGTCTCGTTCGCGCTCCAGCGGCTCTGACGCGTCAGCCGACCGCGAGCGACAGCGCGAGCGCGATCGCCCCGGGGAGCGCTTGGACGAAGTAGATCTTCTTCGACGCCGTCGCCCCGCCGTAGAGGCCCGCGACGACGACGCACGCCGTGAAGAAGACCCGCAGCGGCAGGCGCAGCGGGGGGGATGCGGACGCGCTCCACGCGAGCCCGGCCGCGAGGAAGCCGTTGTAGAGGCCCTGGTTCGCGGCCAGCACCTTGGTCGCCTCCTGCTCCTCGCGGGTGCGTCCGAACGTCTTCATCCCGCGCGGCGTCGTCCAGAGGAACATCTCGAGGACGAGGAAGTACGCGTGCAGCGCGGCGACGAGCGCCAGGATCGCGAGGGCAGCCGTGTCGAGCATCGCCCGAACGTATCGGCCGACGGCCCCCCTCGTCTCGTCCTTCGTCAGCCCTTCAGCTTGCGGATGCGCGCGATGTAGTCGCCGAGACCGCTCGCGGTCCGCTGCGGCGCGGGCGCCGGCGGCGAGCGACGTCCGCGCAGGCTGTCGGGGGTCTGCGCGCCGGTCACCGGGCCGTCGTCGTCGTCGTCTCTCGAGGGCTTGCGACGCTCGGCCGACGCGGGGACGCGCCCGGTCGACGTCGGATCGGGCGGCGAGAGCGTGGGACGCTGCTTCGACTCCTCCGTCTCGTCGAGCCCTCGGTCGACGGTCGCGGGGCCCTCGTCTTCGTCCGGCTCCTGCCGCTCGAGCTCGGCGATCTCGCTGGACGTGAGCGCCCCCGACCCCGACGACATGAGCCTGAGCGCATCGCGCCGGAGCATCACGAGCCGGGAGCCGGCGGTCTTGCGCTCCGGGTCGAGCGTCGCCTCGGGCGGCAGCTGGAGGAGCTTCGCGATTTGGCGGAGCGAGCGGGCGAGCGCGCGCGCCGCCTTGGCGCCGCGGATGTCGAGCTTCGAGAGGATCTTCTCGCGCTCCATCGCCCAGCTGTCGAGGCGATCGGCGAGCTCGGCGGCGAGCTCTCTCGCCCAAGCGTCCGTCGCCGCCGGAGGTAGCGACCCTGTCCTTCCCCCGTCTGAAGGCATGGCTCTCAGCATGCCAGCAACCACGGTGCCAAGCCAAGCGCGCCTGAAACTACAGCCGATTTGTCCGCCGACCTCCGCCCCCCGTCCTTCAGTCCTGCGATTCGTCGTTTCACTTGTGCACGAGGGTGTCGGCGCGGTTTCGAGCGCACCGAACTGGACCGGCGCGCGGCCGACGCGGTAGAGCGGCGGCTCTCCCATGGGAGTCACGCGCCGCTTCTCCTTCCCTCGCTTGGCCGCGGTGGGGCTCCTCGCCTCACTCCCCGGCTGCAACCAGGACACGCCCGACGCCATCGCCGCGCAGGCGCCCCCCTCCGCCGCCGCCTCCTCCTCCGCGGCGCCTCCCGAGGGCTCGGCGCGCGACGCCTCCTCCTCCGCGGCCCCCGTGGCGCCGAAGCCGCCCCCGGAGCCCGAGCCGGATCCGCCGCCGGCGAAGACGTGGGGCGAGCAGCGCGCCTACTTGTATGGTGTGATGCAAAAGCATATGCGTCTCACGGACGCCCAGATGGCGCAGATCCGCGAGATCGTCGAGGCATCCCCGCTGCTCGGGCAGGGGCGCCCGGACGACACCACCTACGCGATGACGAGATCGGAATGCAGAAGCATCCGCGCTGCGTCGAAGGAGCTCGCGCCCGCCGATCCCGCTTGTGGCGGTCCGGACATGGTCCGCATCTACGATCCCACCGTCGGCGAGACCAAGGCCGACGCCAAGCTGTGCATCGATCAGTACGAGTTCCCCGACGTCCCCTGCGAATACCCGGTGACCTACGCGTCGTCGCGTGAGGCCGCCCTCCTCTGCAAGTCCGTCGGCAAGCGGCTCTGCGACGCGCACGAGTGGGAGGGCGCCTGCGCGGGCGCCGTGCACGCTCCCGAGGTCGAGTACCATTTCGAGGCGGCGCGCCCCTACGCGACGTGGCTCCACAACGAGTCGCGCGAGATCGTGTGGGCCTACGGCCCGAAGAAGAACGACGCGCTCTGCGCGATGAACAGCATGAAGAGCGAGCGCTGCGACTCCACCGGTCTCACCCGCTGCGGCTCCAACACCTACCCCGCGGGTGCGTTCCCCGCCTGCGTCAGCCCCTTCGGGGTCTACGATCAGCACGGCAACGCGGCCGAGCACATGAGCCTTCCGCTGAAGCCGGAGGAGCTCGGCGCGCGCGGCGGCATCGGTCACACCGAGATGAAGGGCAGCTGGTTCGTCTTCGCCCGCGCGACGTCGCCGCCCCATCCCGACGACTGTCGCTGGCGTGCGAAGGACTGGCATCCTTCGATGGTGATGGCCGAGGGCAGCCACCGGAACTACCACCTCGGCTTCCGCTGCTGCAAAGACATCGACCCCGCGCGCGCCGATGGCGCCGGCGGCTAGTCACCGCGCAGCGAGCTCCGTGCCCCCCGCGTCACGTCGAGATGGACATCGCGCGTGACGTCGCGAGCCTCGCGTCGAGGGCGACGTCGAGGGCGACGTCGAGGGCGACGTCAGGGCTTCACGAGCTCGCGGTTGCACGCGTCGACGTCGGTCTGCCCCTCGATCCAGCTCACGAAGCACTTGTCGCCGTCGCTGTTCTCCGGGAGCACGCGCCCGCCCTTGTGCGCCTCGGTGAGGCGGGGCTTGCGTACGATCGTGAGCGTGTCGACCTTCGCCTTCTTCGCGACGACGTCGGCCATCTTCTCGGGCTCGAGGCCGCAGAGCGAGTGGTAGTTCGCGTCGAGCTCCTCCTGAGTGGTCGGCGTGAGACCGCCGGGGACGTAGCTCGGGCTGTCGACCTTCGACGGCTTGCGCAGCCCGTAGCGCCCGTAGATGCGGAGCGAGCGGCCGGGCTGACCGTGGCAATCGAGCGTCCCGCATCGACGCTCGACGAGCTGCGACACGAGCGGGAACTCCTCCGACGACGGGCAGCCGTTCTTCTCGGGGCCGTAGTCCGCGGGCGCGATGCAGCCGAAGAAGAGCGCCGTCGAGGCGACGCCGAGCGCCAGACCGGCGAGGACGCGCAGGCGCGACGAGCTGGAGACCTTCGCGTTCATCATCCGCCTCCCGCGTAGCACCCTGCGAGCTGCGTGTACGGAGGATCGGGCTGCGCGATGTCGCAGCCGATGCGGCCGGGCGAGCTCTGACTCGGATCACCGGTGTGGCAGCCGGCGCAGCTGCCGTCGCGATCGATGCGCGTCTGCATGACGCTCCGCCGCTTCACGGGGACGGTGCCCGCGGGCGAGCCGTCCGGCAGCGGCAGCGTGCACTCGATCTCGGCGCGCAGCGGGAACACCGGCGTCCACTTGTTGATCTCCTCGAGGAAGTTGCCGGCGCAGTTCGAGTAGATCTCGCGCGTCTGCCCCGTCGCGTCGGTGACCGTGAT
Organism: uncultured Polyangiaceae bacterium; assembly: GCA_964467935.1. Lineage (GTDB taxonomy): Bacteria > Myxococcota_A > Polyangia > Polyangiales > Polyangiaceae > CAYYKK01. The sequence continues at coordinate 9,053 of CAYYKK010000017.1, read as the reverse complement.
CTTCGCCGCGTTCACCGGGGTCTTGTCCGTGGGCGTCGCGTAGATCGTCCCTGCGAAGGCGAGCTCGCGGCCCGGGCCGTATCCGCCGTGGCACACGAGGCACGGCTGTCCGGCGCGGTGGAGCGGCCCTCGATGGATCGAGGGGTTCTCGGGGCCGAGGGCGGCGATGCGATCGTCGGCGACCGGATCCTCGCAGCTCGCCGCGAAGATCGCGCCCGCGGCGGCGAGGACGACGCTCGCGACGAGCATCCCGCGGCCCGACGCGGCGCGCGCGGCGAGCGCCTTGGCGACGGGGGCGTGTGCGACGTGCGTGCGAGGAGGGTCGATCGTAGCGGGCTTCATCAGAACTTCCCCTCGAACGCGGTGGTGACGAGGCCACCGAGCCGCTGAGTGATGTAGAGATGATCGAGGAAGCGCGTGTAGATCGCGTCGGCCTTCACCGTGAAGCCGACCGCGTCGCCGCCGATGCGGAACCCGCCGCCGGCCGTCACGCCGAGGAGCGGCCCGAGCTCGCGGTCGCCGGCGCGCAGGCCCGGCACCGTGACGCTCCCCGCGCTCTCTTTCACGACGTACGCGAGGTTCCAGAAGGTGACGCCTTTCTGCGCGTTGAACCTGAGGTGCGGCCAGATGCGGAAGATGTCGTTCGCGTCGACCGGCACCATGAAGTCGGTGGTCGTCGCCATGAGGCCCCAGCTGTCGATGTAGAGGCGCTCGTCGAAGCGGATCGTCGCCGAGCCGGTGCGGTGCGCCACGAGGGCGGAGAGCGCGTAGCGCTGGCGCGATTGCGGCACCTGCTCCTCGAGGCGGATGTCGCTCCGCAGCGCGTTGACCTGATCGACGGTCATCCCGGGGGTGACGCCCTTGTCGGAGAGGAAGGTGGGGACGTAGCGGTAGGGCTTCGCCGAGTCGCCGAACTCGAGCACGACCGTCGCGCCCGGCACGAAGATCGTCGACTTGTTCACGACGAAGGTCACCGACGCCTGGATGCCGTTCGTCTGGAGCTTCTTCGAATAGACCGAGTAGGGCGTGCCGTGCCGACCCGCGAGGTTCCACCCGAACGAGTAGGTGAGGCTCGGGGTGATCGTCTTCTGCTTGAAGTCGGCCGAGACGCCGAGCCCGGCGTTCACGGCGATGTAATCGGACTCGACCGACACGCCGCCGCCGCCGCTGATCGTCGCGTCGCCCGCCTTGAAGTGCGCCGAGAGACCCGGCGCGTAGCGCCTGTCGGTCCAGCGACGCGACGCGGTCGCGACGATGTCGGCCGAGGCGGTCGTGACGACGTCGGCGAGGAACGAGCCCTCGACACCCCAGCCGGCGACGTCGTTCTCGACGCCGAGCACGACGCCGGGGCTGATGACGTTCGTCGCCTGGGTGTCTTTGTAGCCCGACACCTCGAAGCCCATCTTGAAGTCGACGGGGGAGGGCGCCGAGTCCTTCGGCTTGTCTTTGCCGCCGTCGGTCGCGTCCTTGCCGGTCGCGTCGCTCGCCGCCTTCGCGTCCGCGTCGGCCTTGGCTTTGGCCTCCTCGTCGGCCTTGGCCTTCGCCTCCTCCTCTTCCTTCGCCTCTTCGTCGGCCTTGGCTTTGGCCTCCTCGTCGGCCTTGGCCTTCGCCTCGGCTTCCTTCTCCTTCTTCGACTTCGCCCACTCGGGCTTCGGCTTCTTCGCCGGCTTCTTCGGCGCGCTTGCGTCGCCGCTCTTCGAGTCGTCGGCCTTCTGCGCGTCGGCGGACGCGATGGGCGCCCACACGGTCAGGGCTCCGAGCACCACGATCCCCAACACGATCAGCTTCGCAGCCACGATCCGCTTCGCCAGCGCGACGAGCTTCGCGATCGGCGGCTTCGCGCCCTCGAGCCTCGGCAGGTGGAGCTTCGCGCCCCTCGGCTCCTGGCTCTCGATCGAGGCGGCGCTCATTTGAGCACCGGCGCGCCGCAGAGCAGCCAGTCTTTGATGACCTTTGCGTCGGCCGGCTTCGGGATGCCGCCCTCCGGCGGCATCGCATACCCGCCGCCGACGAGGCCCGTCACGTTGCACACGATCCACGAGTCGGTGTAGGCGGTCGCGCCGGGCACCACGTAGGGCGTGCCCACCGATCCCGTGGTCGTGGTCAGCGCCGCGTAGAAGCCGTCCGGGTTGCCGGGGTCGAGCAGGATCCCCGCCGCCGGGCTCGCGGCGTTGCCGTGACAAGCTGCATTCGTGCAGTTGCCCCGCGTCGAGTCGGTGAAGAACTGGATCACCTCGGCGCTCGTCGGGCACGTCGCGGGCTTCGCCGGCGTCCCCGCGTCGCCATCGGGTCGGCACGGACCCTCGTTGAAGAGCGGCAGCTCCCCATTGCCGCCGTAGATGCAGCTCGGATCCTCTTTGTAGGTCGGCGAGTCCGGCGTGCAGTGAGAGTCGATCCGATCGGTCTTGCACGCCGCCCACCCGAAGGGGATGCAGGCCGTGACGAGAGCCGCGAGCGCCGCGCGGGCGAAGCGAGGTCGGAGCATGAGAAGGGGTGGACTCTACAAGATGGAGGAGACTCCGACAAATCGGAACGAACCGCCGAACGCACGAAATACACGGCGATAATGCTTGCTGATATCCGCTTTCGTCGCGTCGCTCCCACCCCCGAGTTTGGCCCGGTCGGGCCCGTCGGTGTACGCGAGAGGGGATGCGTCGGCGTCGCATTCTCGCGGGGTGGCTCGTCGCCATCGCGGCCTCGTGCCTGCTCGCTTGCTCGCGCGGGAGCGTCGCGAAGCTCGATCAGCGCCTCGCGACGCCCAAGGTGAGCGCGGGCCCCGAGGGCGCGTCGAGCGCGACCGCGAGCGATCCACCCTCGCTCAAGAAGGTCTATGCGGAGCCACCGCCGAGGTGGGCTCCGCCGGCGCCGGAGTGGGCCTACGTGCTCCCGCTCGACTACGGCATACGCGCGGACGGCGGAGGGAGCGGGTATTTCCTCGCGCCGCGAAAGCACGGCAAGCACAACGGCGTGGACTTCCTCGCCCCCGTCGGGACGCCGGCGTTCGCGAGCTGCAACGGCAAAGCGCGGACGGCGATGCGCGGCGGCTATGGCCGCACGGTGCAGCTCGTCTGCAAGCTCCCTCCCGAGCTCGGCGGCGACGAAGGGCTCTACGTGTCGCTCTTCTACGCGCACCTCGACAAGTCGTTCGTACCGGAGAAATGGTCGCCGACGAAGGTCGGCGCGAAGATCGGCACCGTCGGCAAGACCGGCAACGCGGCCGGCCCGGAGATCCGCCCGCACCTGCACCTCGAGGCCATCATCCGCACGAGCGAAGAAGCGGCGATGAGCGAGAGGCACGCCGGCGTCGATCCGAAGGCGGGCGCCGCTGCGGACCCCTACTTCGAGGCGCTGCGCGACAAGTGCCTCGAGCCCGCACACTTCACCTCGACGGGGGACCTGCGGCGCGAGCGGCGCGCCGATCCGTTCATGCTCCTCATGTGCGCGGCGAAGCCGAAGCCCGCGCTCGAGCGGCCGACGAACGATCTGCTCCGCGAGGCCGAGGTGCAATGGAGCGAGCACTACGCCGCGCTCGGCTTCGACGTCGACACCGGCCCGCGCCCCGTCCAGGACTGAGCGCGCTCTTCGCGTCAGAGCGGCGAGGGGCGCTCGCTGCCGAGGTGCTCCTTGGCGAGCGCGAGGAACCGCGCGCGCGACGTCGCGTGGTCGACGACCGGGCGCGGATAGGTGCGACCGAGCGTCACCGAGGCCGCCGAGAGCACCTCGGCGGGCGCCTCCCAGGGGCGATGAATCCATTTCGAGGGGAGCTGGGCGAGCTCCGGGACCCAGCGCCGGACGTACCCGCCGTCGGGGTCGAACTTCTCGCCTTGCGACGTCGGGTTGAAGACGCGGAAGTAGGGCTGCGCGTCGCACCCGCACCCCGCCGACCATTGCCATCCCGCGTCGTTCTGCGCCCAATCGCCGTCGACGAGCCATTTCATGTAATGGTCCTCCCCGCGCCGGAAGGAGATGCCGAGGTGCTTCGTCAGGAAGCTCGCCGATATCATGCGCGCGCGATTGTGCACGTAGCCCTCGCCGAGGAGCTGGCGCGCGGACGCGTCCACGACGGGATAGCCCGTTCGGCCCTCGACCCACGCGCTCCAGAGCCGCTCGTCGTCCCTCCACGGGAAGCCGATGAAGTCGCGTCGAAATGGCTCTCGCAGGAGCTCGGGCCGATCCCACAGCGTCGAATGCGAGAACTCGCGCCACACGAGCTCGGTGAGGAACTTCTGGACCGCGGGCCGCTCGTCGCCGAGCTTCTTCGCGGCGCGGTACACCGCGCGGATCGACACGGTGCCGAATTTGAGGTCCGCGGAGAGGCGGCTCGTCCCGGCGCGGTCGAGGCGATCGCGCGCTCCCTCGTATTCGAAGATCGGGCCGTCGAGGAAGGCTGCGAGGCGCGCGCGGCCCTCGCGTTCGCCGCCGCGGGCGAGCGTCGTATTGGCGGTGAGACCCAAATCGGCCATCGTCGGAATGGGCGCCTCGTCGACGCGCACGTCGGCGGGCAGGGGCGGCAATCGTCGCGGCGCAGGGAGGGGATCGGCGTCCGGCACGACGCGGAAGAAGGCGCGCGAGAAGGGCGTGAACACGGCATAAGGGCCGCCGCTGCCATTGCGAAGAGAGCCCGGGGGGACGAGGGTCTCGCCCTCGAAGAGCTCGAATGGAACGGCGAGTCTCTCGGCGACGAGGCGGTCGCGCTCGCGCCCGAACGGCTCGACCCAACGATGCGCGACGACGCGGTCGACGCGGAGCTTCTTCGCGAGGGCGGGCACCACGTCGACGCTCTTGCCGCGCACGCACAAGAGGCGTGAGCCGAGGTGCGCGAGGTTCTTCTCCAGGGCCACGAGCGACTCGAGCAAGAACTGCATGCGGTGGGGCAGCTCGGCCGCGCGCTTCGGTTCGAAGAAGTAGGGATCGAGCACGAAGAGCGGCACGACCTCACCCGCCTCGCACGCCGCCCGGAGCGGCGCGTGATCGGCGACGCGCAGGTCTTTGCCTCGGTACCACACCAGGGTTCGCAAAGCGTCTCTCCTCGCCCCGCGCAGCGCGGAGCCCGTCCTTCTCTGGGGCGGCGCGCGCCGAGCGGCAAGGCCCGACGTTCGTAGGGGACAAAGCGTCGGGGCGGTCCGTACATGGCGCCACCATGAGAACCCTCGTGAAGCTCGGGCCCGTCGCCATGGCGACGATGTTCCTCACGCTCACCGCCGCGTGCGGCAGCAAAAAGGTCACGAAGTCGACGGACGACGACGAGCCCAGCGCGAAGCCGAAGAGCAGCGCGTCCGCGGCGTCGGGCGCGCCCAAGTCGCGCCACCCTTACTTCGACGAGGCCGGCCGTCAGGGCAAGTGCGAGTTCGTGAAGTTCGAGGGCGCGGGCAAGGACCGAAAGGCGATGTTCCAGCTCACGCCCCCCGCCGGCGGCAAGAAGGTCGACTACGTGCAGACGTGGCTCTTCTATTACGACAAAGCCGGCAAGCACCTGCAGCGCTACCCGCACGCGACGTCGATGAAGAGCGAGCCTCAGGCGCTCGGGCAGGAGGGCGACAAGATCCCGAAGGAGACGGCGACCATCGAGTGCGAGATCACGCGCATCACGTTCGAGGACAAGTCGTGGTGGTTCAATGCGAACCTCGTCCGCAACGAGGAGGACCGCCCGAAGGGTGGCTATCCCGAGTCCGAGCTCCGGACCCACGTCGGCGAGAAGGTCTCGGTCGAGGTCGTCGACGCGAAGGCGGGCAAGGTGAAGCTCAAGAACCTCGGCGACAAGCCCGTCACCTCGGTCGCCATCGATCTCATCCCCTTCATGGCGGACGGGTCGCACGGATGGTTCCCCGACTTCAACGTGGAAGCGAAGATGAAGCCGGGCGAGTCCGTCGAGGCGACGATGCACCTCTCGAACCCCTTGCCCGAGTACAAGACCATCGAGGGGACGGCGCCGGAGGTGCACTACGAGGACGGCTCGAAGTTCATCAACCACAACCTCAGCGGCTTCGATCTCCCCGACTCGAAATGAGCCGCGGCTGACGTGCGGCGCGACGCGAGCGCGTCGGAGAAAGAAGAAACGACGCCTCCCCATCGAGGGAGAGGCGTCGTTCTTCGTTTCGCGTGCTCGTCGCGGGGGCGCGCGATCAGAAGTGCATGAGCTGCTTCGGATCGATCGACGCGGCCGCGGTCGCGAGCTCACCCAGCATCGTCTGCGGGAACGTCGTCGTCAGGGCGACGCGATCACCCTCCTTCGCGAGCTTCGCGTTCTTGATCGCGGGGAGCGCGGCCTTGAACGGCGACTTCTCGACGCCTGCGCTGGCCTGCGTGATCTCCTCGTTGAACTTCTTGATCGCGCCGTCGGGGTCCTTCTTGAACTCCGCGCCCTCTCGGCCCGGCGGCAAGAAGAGCGCCTTCAGCTCGTAATCGGCGCCGCTCTCCTTCACCGTCACATCGACGTCGCTGCCGGGGCCACCGGGGACGACCTTCGCCCAGATGACGAACGAGGCGGCGGGGCCGAAGTCGCCCGCGCCGTCGCCGCCCTTGGCGACCGCCTTGATCGCGTCCTTCGAGTCGCCGGTCACGAGGACGTTCGGCGAGACGAAGGCCATGACCTTGTCCTTGTCGTTCGTGATGTAGGTGACGCCGTCGACCTCCTCCTTCTTCGGGGCCTTGCCGGTCGAGGCCTCCATCGCCTTGGCGAAGAGGTCGGCGGGCTTGCCCTTCACGCCCGAGAAATCCATCGCGATCGCGACCACGGCCTTGTCGCCCTTGCCCGCGCAGATCGAGAGCTCGCGCGCCGCCTTGACGGGCTCGAGGCCGCCTTCCTTGAGCGTGCCGAGCACCTTGCCGGCCTTGTCGTCGCCGGGCTTGCCGGACGACGCGAGCGTGCCGAGCAGCTTCTCCTGCATGCCGGCCGCGGCCTTGCCGACGTCGCCGGAGAGGAGCTTGCCGAGGTTCACGAACACGCGACCCTGATCGCAGGTCTTCGGCATGTACTTCAGCGATTCGCCGCTCGCGGCGGCGCCACCGGGCGCGGTCTCCGCGGCGCCGCCCGTCGAAGCGACGGCGGCCGTGCTCGAGGCCGCGGCGCTGCCGGCCGACGTGGGCTTCGCGCTCGACGTCGCGCTGGCGCCGCTCGAGGCGGGCTTGCTGCTGGAGTCGGGCTTCGCGCCACCCGCGTCACCGCAGCCGAGGGCGAGTGCGCCCGTGAGGGCAGCCGCGGACATCCAAACCACCGCCGTGTTCAAGCTTTTCATTCGGGTCCTCCCTGGAGACCTGCTGGCGCGCCGACGTGGCGCTTCGAGACGAATCGTGGTCGGGGGTGCTCCCTCCGCCCGGCGGCCAAATGGCCCAGGGTGCCCTCCGCGTCAACTCGCCGCGTCGCGGCCGTGCTCGTATCGCGCGTAACGGCATGGCGGCCCTTGCCGCGGGGAGGGATCGTCAGGCATGGTCTCGCGCGAACGGACGCGTCGCGCGTCCTCGAGGTCCAGCATGGCTCCATCGAACACCCCAACGAGCGTGCTCGGGCGCGCCCTCCGAACGGCGCTCTCGCGCGCGCCTCGGGCGGCGCTCGTCGCGCTCGGCGTCGGCGCTCTAGGCTGCGGCGTGGACGCCTCCGATCTGTTCGGCGACGTGGGCGGCGCCGGTGGCGCGACGAGCGGCCACGGCGCCTCCTCCGGCCCCGCGAGCGCGGGCGGTCCCTCCTCGGGCGCCGGGCCCTCGTCGGGCGCCGGCGCGGGCGCGGGCCCCTCGTCGGGGGTCGGCCCTTCGTCCAGCGTGGGACCGTCGTCGGGCGTCGGCCCGTCGGGCTCGAGCGTCGCGTCGGCCTCGGTCGGCGCGAGCGCGTCGGCGTCGAGCGGCGGGGGCTGCACCGTCGACGGGCAAGGCTGCTTCTTCGGAGGTCAATGCTGCAGCGGCGTGTGCACGTCGGCGAACAAGTGCGGTTGTGTCGCCGACGGGCAGGGCTGCCTGCTCGGGGGCGATTGCTGCTCGCAGCATTGCGCCAACTTTCATTGCGGGTGCGTCGCCGACGGGCAGGGGTGTCTCTTCGGTGGCGATTGCTGCTCGAACAAATGCGTCATGGGCAAGTGCGGCTGCGTGCAGGCCGGCGGCGGCTGCTTCTTCGGGGGCGATTGCTGCAATGGCATGCAATGCACGCAGGGCCATTGCCAGCCGTGAAGGCGCGATGGCGCGATCGTGGCGTCGCTCGTGGGGTCGATCGTGGGGTCGCTCGTAGGGCCGGCTACGGCGCCTTCTTGGTGCACGGGAACACGAGGGCATAGGCGCTCGGCGCGCCGTTCTTCTTCGGCGTCGTCGTGAAGAGGACGGTCTTGTCGCACCGGCCACGCGCGCGCTCGGCCGCGTACCAAGGCTGGCTCTTCCAGGCGTCGGTGTCCTTCACGTACTCCGGCACGATGAGATCGAGCTCGACGTAGCGGCCGCCGGCGAGCGTCGACAGGTCCCTCGCGTAGCTCCATTGCCCGCGGCCCTCGCGCGGCGCGACGTCGTTGTGCATGGCGCCCCCATAGGTGACGATCATCTGCTGCGGTGGCTTACGCTCGTTCGCTTGGAAGAGCTTCGTCGCGCGGTCCTTCATGTTGCGCGTGATCATCGAGAGCATCTCGAAGACGGCGTCGTCGCCGGCCTTCTGGATCTTGTCGTATTCGTCGCACGTCGGTCGCAGGATGAAGGGGACGATCCCGGCGGCCTTGCTCTTCTCGCCCAGCGTCACGAACTCGTTCTGGTTCGTGTCCGCCTGGTTCTTCGTCACCTCCTTCTGCTGCTCGGCGACGTGCTTCTCCTTCTCCTTGCCGCACTTGCCGTCCGCGACCCACAGCTCGAGCACGAGGGCGTTCGCCTTGTGCTCGAGCTCGGGGAGCAGCTCCTCGGTGAAGCGCGCCGTCGTCGACGGGACGCCCTCGGTGCCCCGCTGCGCGTGGGTCTCGCCGATCGCGAGCACGAGCGGCGCCTCGGTGAGCACCGCGCGAAATGCCTCTCGCGGCGAGTCGAACTCGCGGCACGGGAGACCTCCGCACGGATCGGGCGGGGCGGCGCTCTCGGACCGCGCCGGCCCG
>CAYYKK010000016.1:0-46535 GCA_964467935.1 uncultured Polyangiaceae bacterium | reverse complement strand
TCGAGTCGCGGATCATCCGCTGGCGCTTCGGCCTCGACGACGAGGACGAGCTCACGCTCAAGGAGATCGGCGACAAGTACAACCTGTCCCGCGAGCGTATCCGGCAGCTGCAGGAGCAGGCCCTCGGCAAGATCCGGCGGCAGATGCGAGACCAGTTCTGAGCACTGCCCCGCGAGGGGTCCTCGAGGGAGCCGGCGGAGGAGACCCCGCCGGCTCTCTTCATTTCCAGAGCTCGGCGGCGGCCGCGTCGACGGCCTTGTCCATCGCGGCGCGGGCCTCGCTCGCCTTGCCGTTCACGCCGTTGACGAGGATGGAGAAGACGATCGGCTTGCGCCCCGCGGGGGCGAGGACGTAGCCCGAGAGCGCGACCGCGCCCGCGAGCGTCCCCGTCTTCGCGCGGACGGCGCGCTCCTTCGCCCATTTGCCGAAGCGGTGCTTCAGCGTCCCGTCGACGCCGCCGATCGAGAGCTGCGCGACGAACTCGGGCGCGATCTTCGGCGATTGGTAGGTGTCCGCGAGCAGCGTGGCCAGGCCGTAGGCCGTCGAGCGGTTCGCGTCGAAGAGGCCGGAGCCGTTCGTGACCTTCATGCCCGCGTCGAGCGCCCCGTGGTCGCGCAGGAAGGCCTCGACGACCTTCGCTCCGTCCTCCGCGCTGGTGGACCCGTCTCGCTCGGCCGCCGTCGCACGGAGGAGCATCTCCGCGGCGAAGTTGTCGCTGTCCTTGCCGAGCAGCGGCACGATCTCCGCGAGCGGTCGGGACGCGTGCGTCGTGAGCGAGCGCTTCTCGTCGTCGCCCCCGAGCTTCACGTCGTCGGACACCTCGAAGCCCTGCTCTTTCAGAACCGCTCGGAGCGCGAACCCCGCGAGGCGCCTGGGATCGTCCGCGCGCTTCACGATGGGAACGAGCCGCGAGCCCTCCGGCAGGTGCCCGCCCATCTTCGCCAGCAGTCGGTCTCCCTTCGGCGACAGCTCGCAGGTGATGCTCTCCGGCGACCCCTTCTTTCCCGTCGAGACCGACCCCTCCACGTCGACGAAGCCCGGCGGCTCGACCAGGATCTCCGCCTTCTCCCCCTCGCTCGTCGCCCGCACGCGGAAGGTCACGGTGTTCTCGTTCAGCGACACGGCCGCGACCGGCGCTCGGAAGTAAGCCCACTCGTTCGGCTGTTGGTCGAACGCGGGCGGGACGAACTTCGCGTCGAAATAGCTCTGGTCGACGGCGATCCGGCCGACCTTCCGGATGCCGGCCGCGCGCAGATCGCGCGCGAGGTGCGCGAGATCGTCCGTCGAGAGCGTGGGATCGCCGCGTCCGCGCAGGACGAGCTCGTCGATCGCGCCGTCCTTCGCCTTGCCATAGAGGCCGGTCACGAAACGATGGTCCGGTCCGAGCAGCGTGAGCGCTGCGGCCGCCGTCGGGATCTTCGCGTTCGACGCGGGGTTCTTCGGATCGTGCTCGTGTGACGAGGCCAGCGTCTCCCCAGTCTCGAGATCCACGAAGAGGACGCTCGCGTTCCCGCCGAGATCGCGGATCGCCCCGTCGAGGCTCTTCACCGCCGACGCGATCCGATCCTTGTCGACGCTCCCCGAGGCATGGGCCTTGGGCGCGGCGCTCGCGGAGCGGAGCGGGCCCGTCGTGACCGAGGCCGAGAGCAGCGCCACGACGGACGTGGTGGCAGCGAGGCGAGCGACGAAGGAGCGCGAGCGCATGTCGACCTCTTAACACGCGCTTCGGCCCGCTCCCCATTCCGGGGGCGGTTGCGCACGTTCTGCCGAAACGGGTTCCCAGCTGGGTTTTCGGCTTGCTAAGGTTCGCTTCGCGGCGGCCCGGAGGCCGTCGCTCCTTCCGGCTCTCGGAAGCGGCCGGCCACGAGGGAGGTTCCCAGTGTCGATGCGACTCGGTCTGTCATGCGTGGCGTTGCTCTGTGCCGGGGCGTTTTCGGCCGGCTGCGGCGGCTCTCAGCCCAAGCAAGCGGGCGAAGGCGACGACTGGTCGAGCTCTGGGACGGGCACCGACGCGCCCGCGACCGACGCCGATCAGCCACCGCCCGCCGTGAAGCACTCCGGCGAGGGCGAAGGCGAAGGCGCCGGCGATCTCAACGACGACCAGAAGGAGCAGATCAAGGTCGCCCTGCGGCGTGGCGGCGTGGGTGCCGCCGACTGCATCAACTCGGTCCCAGGCGCGAAGACGACCGGCGAGGGCGAGGTCCAGGTGACCTTCGACGGAAAGATCGGCAAGGCGGTCGAGGCGACCGTCGGCGCGCCCTTCGCCGGAACCGAGATGGAAGCGTGCATCAAGCGGGCCTTCGTGGGGCAGTACGGGTTGACGTTCGACGGCGCCCCGCTGACCGTGCCCTACACGATCAAGATCGAGAAGAAGGGGGGCACCGCCCCCTCCGATCCGAAGAAGCCGGACGCCAAGAAGCCCGCGGGCAAGAAGTAGTCGCGTCGGTACACAACGACATCAAGATGCATCAGAAACTCAATCTCGTCTCGGCGCTCGCGTTCGCGGCGATGCTCGGCGCGGCGCCCGCGGTGGCTTCGGCCGACGGGGGCGATCCCAGGGGCGGCGGCGACCCGGCGAGGACCGACGGCCCGCGCCGCGCGGTCGATCTCGGATCGGGGCCCATCCTCGCGCCGCTGGCGCCGACGTCGGACGAGGAGCTCAAGCGCTACCCGCCGAGCTCGACCCGTTGGAAGCTCATCTTGGGCGGCGTCGGCCTCACCGGCGTCGCGTACGGCGCGACGCTCGCGTCCGGCTTGATCTGGCCCGACGTTCCGGGATCGGGCGCGATGCGGATCCCCCTCGTGGGCCCGTGGATCGCCCTCGCGAAGAACGCGTGCGCGCCCGACAGCCCCGACTGCGGCGCGATCCTCTACGTGCGCGGGGCCCTCGAGATCATGAGCGGCATCGTCCAAGCCAGCGGTCTCGGCCTCGTCGGCGAGGGCATCTTCATCACGACCGAGGCCGACGGAAAACCGAAGGCGGCCCGGCCCGTGATCGTGCCCATGCCGATCGTCACCGGCTCGACCGCCGGTTTTGGCGTCATGGGGACGTTCTAGGCTTCGCCCGCCAGGCGAGGTGCGCCCGTCGAGGGACGGCAGAGCCGCGGAGGGCGCCGAGCCCCTCGAGCTCGACCGTCACCCGTGTGTGCATGCCGACCGAGCGTGCGCCGAGCGGGCCGAGCGCCACGATGTCGCCCGCGCGCAGCTCCAGCTCTCCGCTCGCGAAGGCGATCGCCTCGTCGACGCCGAGGCCCGTCGCGCTGGCGGCGCCGATCGCGCTCCGGCCGCTCGGGTCGACGATGACCCCGCACGTGCTCTCCACCCGCGGCGCGGCGTAGCGTGAGACGAGCGCGGGGCCGAGCTGCGCGCCGCCCGCGACGATCTCCGCGCCGTGCCGATCGCGCGCCGTGCTCGTCCACTCCAACAGGAGCGCGTAGCCCATGATCGCCGCCGCCGCCTCGCGCGGCGTGGCGCGCGAGAGATCGTCCCCCACGAGGGCGGCGAGCGCGACGTGGACGTCGGCCACGTCGACCCCGTCGACCGGCACGAGCGCGTCTTGCCCGAGCAGCGCGCGCGCCAGGCCCACGCGACAGCGCGGCTCGGTGCGGGGGCCCGCGACGTCGACGCACACGATGCCCGCGCGCTCGGTGTCACAAGGCGCGAGCAGCATCGTCCCGTCCTCCGCGAGGCGTGCGGCGGAGGGGCGCGCGCCCCGCAGCAAGCGCATGTCGAGGTCGAAGAGCCCGGCGCAGCGGAGCGTCGCGACCCTGGTGTGGAAGTCGGACGGCTCGCCGATCTCCCCGATCGGGGCGCGCCTCGGGTCGAGCGCGTGATCCGATGCGTAGGCCTCTTCGAGCGCGGCGACGTCGTAGAGCGCCCCGTCTCGCTCGAGCGCGGCGCGAGGTCTTCCGCGGTTCGCCGGGAGCACCCTCGTGATCTTCACGCCGTCGTCGCTTTCTCGCGCGGCGCGGAGCAGGCGCCGGCCGATGGCGGTCGAGCGCGCACGCGGGTCGAAGAGCCTAGCACGCTTTCCGCTCTCCCGCTCGATCAACGTCCGCGTTGACAGAGCGCGCGTGCCCACCTAGTTCCCGCTCTGTCAGACCGAGCCGGGTGGTAGCGCGTATGGGAAAGCGAACGAAATACGTCTTCGTCACGGGCGGTGTGGTCTCGTCGATCGGCAAGGGGCTGAGCGCAGCGTCGCTCGGGGCCTTGCTCGAGGCGCGCGGCCTCACCGTGACGCACCTGAAGCTCGACCCGTACATCAACGTCGACCCAGGCACGATGTCGCCGTACCAGCACGGCGAGGTCTTCGTCACCGACGACGGCGCGGAGACGGATCTCGATCTCGGGCACTACGAGCGCTTCACGCGCGCGCGGATGACCCGCCAGCACAACTTCACGACCGGACGCATCTACGAGGCGGTCATCGAGAAGGAGCGGCGCGGCGAGTATCTCGGCGCCACCGTGCAGGTCATCCCGCACATCACCGACGAGATCAAAGCGCGCGTGCGCGCCGCCGCCGACGGGGTCGACGTCGCGATCGTCGAGGTCGGCGGCACGGTCGGCGACATCGAGTCGCTCCCGTTCCTCGAAGCGATCCGCCAGCTCAAGCTCGAGAGCGGCCACCAGAACGCGATCAGCGTGCACGTCACCCTCGTCCCGTTCATCCCGACCGCGGGCGAGCTCAAGACCAAGCCGACCCAGCACTCGGTCAAGGAGATGCGCGAGATCGGCATCCAGCCCGACCTCTTGCTCTGCCGCTGCGATCGGCTGCTCAGCCGCGGCCTCAAGGAGAAGATCGCGCTCTTCTCGAACGTGCCGGTCGACTGCGTGATCTCGGCGGTGGACGTCGCGTGCATCTACGAGCTGCCGCTCGCGCTCCACGCGGAGGGGGTCGACGAGAAGATCACCGAGCTGCTCAACATCTGGTGTCGCCAGCCGGATCTCTCGCCGTGGCATCGCGTCGTCGAGCGCTTCACGAAGCCGACGAAGGGCACGGTGAAGATCGGCGTCGTCGGCAAGTACGTGCATCTCCGTGACTCTTACAAGTCACTTCACGAAGCGCTGGTGCACGGCGGCCTCGAGAACGACGTGCAGCTCGACCTCGAGTACATCGACTCGGAGCAGATCCTCCAGAAGGGCGCGGACGAGATCCTCGGCCAGCTCGACGGGATCCTCGTCCCGGGCGGCTTCGGCGATCGCGGCACCGAAGGGAAGATCGAGGCGATTCGTTACGCGCGCGAGTCGAAGATCCCGTTCTTCGGCATCTGCCTCGGCATGCAGCTCGCGGTCGTCGAGTTCGCGAGGCACGTGTGCAACATGGTCGGAGCGAACTCTGCCGAGTTCGCGCCCGACGCTCCGTACACGGTGGTCGATCTCATGCCCGATCAGCGAGGCGTGCTCGAGAAGGGCGGCACGATGCGGCTCGGCGCCTACCCGTGCGTGCTCGAGAAGGGGACGCTCGCGGCGCAGGCCTACGGGACGACGCAGATCAGCGAGCGCCATCGCCATCGCTACGAGGTCTCGAACAAGCACCGCGACAAGCTCGTCGAGCACGGGCTCGTGCTCTCGGGGCTCTCGCCAGACAAGCGCCTCGTGGAGATGGTCGAGCTGCGCGAGCACCCTTACTTCGTCGGCTGTCAGTTCCACCCCGAGTTCAAGAGCCGACCGCAGAGCGCGCACCCTCTCTTCGCACGCTTCGTTCAGGCGTCGCGTGATCGGAAGCTCGAGCGCAACCGCGAGTCGGAGCGATCGAGCGCCGAGCCGCTCACGGTGAACTGACGCGGGTCATCGGCCGCTCGGGCCGAGGATCGACAGGACGGGGCCCGGCGCCACCGCGACGCTCTTCGCGCGGAACATGTCGCCGTCGACGACGTACGGACCCGCGTCGCCGGGGAAGCGCACGACGAAGCGCTCGACGAGCGCGTCGACGTGGCGATCGCCCCCGATGCTCCTCCCCATAAGGACGTAGGGCATGCGCGGTCCGAGGTGGCGTGGCTCGAGGGAGCTCGCGACGAGGTGGACGCGATCGGTTCGCTCACCCGCGCGGTAGCTCACCTTCATGCCGAGCCCGAGATCGCGCACGACGGAGGCCGAGAGCAGCGAGAGGGCGTCGACGTCGTGGCGCACGCCGTCGACGAAGAGCTCGCAGGGCATCGGCGTGAGGACCTGTCGTGCGAGCGGGCCGCCGACGATCGACTCGGCGAAGATGCGCGCGACGATGCGCCCCGCGAGCGGGATGCCGCCCGCCCCGCCCGCCTCGTAGACCTCGAAGAAGCGCGCGACGAGGCCGGTGCCGAAGATGAAGCCGATGCGCTCGCTCGGCGTCGCGCCCTCGCGAGGGGTCGCGGTGATCCGGAGCGTGGGGCGCGCGACGATGCGGACGCGGTCCGCCGCGGCCTCGGCGCCGAGGCTGCTCGCGAAGACGCGGAGCCACCGATCGAGCACCACGTCCGGCGCGCCGCGCTCGCTGAAGTTCTTCGCCGTGGTGCCGACGGTGCCCATCGGCAGGAGGCCGAGCGGGGGAACCGAGCCGGCGGGATGGGCCGCGACGATCGCCGTCGCGCCGCTCATGAAGGTCCCGTCGCCCCCCGCGAGGACGACGAGCTTGCACGGCCCCGAGGCGACGTCGGCCATCACCTGGGCGAGCTCGTCGACGTGGCGCGTGAGATGCAGCCGCGCGCGCCCTCGGCAGAGGCCCTCGAGGTCCGCGAGACGCCCGCCCGGCGAAGAGAGACCCCGAGCGTTGACGTTGGCGATGACGTGGATGGACATGTCGGCCGCCACGGATCGCGAGCGGCGAGGGAGCGTCGCCCTTCCCGGGGCCTGCCGCAAGGTCCCTCGGCTGCGGGCGGCCGCGCGTTTTCTTTTGCGCAGGGCGCTGGGAGTGCAATACGAATCGCGACCATGCGTGAGATCTCGAAGAGGCTCGCCGCCATCGCCGTCGTCTCGCTCGCGATCTCGACGGGCTGCGCCACGAGCGGCGCGGTCGAGGCGGCTCGCGCGCGCGACTGGGCCCGCCTCGATCGGGCGCTGGCCGCTGAGGAGAAGAGCGGTCAGCTCGATCCCGGCGAGGCGCGCGACGTCGCAGAGGCCGTGGCCGCCGGGGAGATCGGCGCGGCGAAGGGCGACGATGGCGAAAAGCGCGTCCTCTCGTTCGGGGCTTGTGCCTCGCCGCTCGAGTCGCCGCTCGACGATCGCTCGGAGAAGGGCGACGACATCGCCGCCGCCGCCGCGAGCGTCATGCTCTCGGCGCGCCTCGTCGACAAGGACGAGTACGCCCGCTACGCGCTCCAGCGCGACGCACGGCCGCTCTGGCGGGCGCTGGGCGCGCGGTCGCTCGTCGAGGACGACTACGTCGCCTCGCGACGCCCCTACTACCGAGACCTCGACGAGCGCGTGCGTCTCGGCGCGCTCGAGGCTGCGATCGACTTCGCCGATCCCTCCGATTTCGAGGCCGTGCTCGAGGCGGCGCGGCTCGATCCGCTCCCCGCGGCGAGGAGCGCGGCCGCGCGGGCGCTCGGCCGCATCGGTGGTCCGGGCGCGCCGACGGCGCTGCGCGATCTCTGGACGCACGCCGATCCCGACCTTCGAGAGGCCATCGCGGACGGCTGGGGTGCGAGCTTCGACGCGGGTGGGCGTCAAGCGCTGCGGTGGGCGGCGGAGAACGAGACGGGGCGCGGCGCGATCGCGGCCGCGGTGGAGCTCGTGCGTCGCGCCCCCGAGGGATCGGACGACGAGGCCTCGGCGCTGGGCGTCCTCACGCGCGCGATCAAGCTCGGTACGCCGACGGAGCGGGTCTTCGCCATGACCGCGTCACCCGCCACGCCGCCGATCCTCGGCGCGCTCCGCGAGTCGAAGGCCGACAGCGATCTGTCCGTCGCGATCGTCGCGCTCGCGCGCCTCCATCACGAGCTCGCCGGCGCCGAGCGCAAGGCCGCCGCCGACAAGCTCCTCGAGATCGCCAAGAGCGACAAACCCGAGGCGCCGCACGCGCAGGGCGAGCTCGCGCTCATCGGCGACGCGCGGGTCGTGCCTCTCCTCGCCAAAGCGGTCGCCGGCAAGGACGGGACGGCTCGGAGCGTCGCTGCGCGCGGGCTCGTCGCGCTCGGCCTCACGCCGAAGGCGGCGCGCGTGCTCGCCGATCGGGACGCCGACGTCCGCGCGCAGGTCGCGTGCGCGATCCTCGGCGCGAAGGACTGACGCGCTCCGCGCGACGGTTCGCTCAGTCGCGCCCCGCGCGGGGACGTCGCTCGAGGAGGCGGACGCGGAGGCCGCGCGACGGCGTCAACGTGATGGAGCGACGCACGGCGCGGACGGGGCCGGCGGACGCGAGGGTGAGCCGTGTACGCACCAGCAGCGTCGCGATCACCATCTTCATCTCGTGCAGAGCGAAGGCCATCCCGATGCACCGTCGGATGCCGCCGCCGAACGGGAAGAACTCCGACGGCGAGAGCTTCTTGCCGAGGAATCGATCGGGATCGAAGCGCGTCGGATCCGGGAACGCCTCGGCCCTGCGCTGCGCGAGGTAGATGGAGCAGACGACCGCCGTGCCCGCCGGGAGATCGAACCCGCCGACGTCCGAGCGCTCCTCCAGCATGCGACCCACGAGCGGGATCACGGGCTGCAGCCGGAGCGCCTCGCGCGCCGTCGCGTCGAGGTAGGGGAGCGCGCCGATCCTCGCGCTCGTCAGAGGACCTTCGGCGGACGCGCGGTCGAGCTCCGCGAGGAGCCTCGCCTCCACCGACGGCGTCGCGAGGATCCACCGAAATGCCCAAGAAATGGCCGTCGCGGTGGTCTCGTGTCCTGCGACGAGGAGGGTCGTGAGCTCTCCCTTGAGCTCGTCGTCGGGCATGGGCCGCCCCTCTTCGTCGCGCGCGTCGACGAGGAGCGAGAGCACGTCGTCGCGCCCCGCGGTGCCCAGCCGCCGCCGCCGCGCGATCTCCTCGAGCGTGAGCCGATCGGTCTCGTCACGTCGGCGCACCGCCCGGCCCCACGGGCTCCACGGCCCGAGGTCGATCTGCATCGCGGGCAGGAGGAACGGCGGCCACGTCAAGAGCTCGAGCGTCTCGGTGATGTGCCGACGGATCTCCGTCTCGCGCGGTCCCGGATCGACGCCGAACACGTTGCGCACGATCACGTTGAGCGCGATCTCGTTGAGGTAGCCGTGCAGGCTGAACGGTTCACCGAGGGGCATGCGATCGATCACCTCGTTCGCGAGGTCGATCATCACGTCCCCGTACTTCGCCATGCGCTCGCCGTGGAACGGCGGGAGCAGCAAGCGGCGCTTCCGCAGGTGCGTCGCGCCGTCGGCCATGAGGACGCTCTTGTCTCCGAGGAACGCCTCGAGGCTCTTGTTGAACTTGCCTGCGAGCATCGTGTCGCCGGTGTCCGCGAACACCTGCTTCACCGTCTCCGGAGCGGAGAACATCGCGATCGGCGGCAGCGCCGGGAGCGTGAACGAGAACGCCTCGCCGTGTCTCGCCGCTTCGGCCTCCATGAACTCGAACGGGCGCGTGAGCCAGCGGTAGGTCGTGAGGAGCGCGGGCCCTGCGACGTGCGGCGGCAGACCCATCGGACGCCTCAGAACCGCGACACCAGCTCGAGGCGTGCGCCCTCGAACGGAGGGAACTGCCGGCAGACGCCGGACACGCAGCGGATCGCGCCGCGCCGCTGACCCACGAAGACCGAGATGGTGTCGAAGATCTTCGCCCACACCTTCTCGCCTTCGGCAGCGCGGAACTGGAGGCCACCGTTGAAGTAGTGGCACACCGTGGTCTTCGGATCCGGCGTGCAGCCGCGGCGCCCGAGGTACTCGTACCCGAAGATGAACGCGAAGTGCGGCGACCAGTGGAGCGCCGTGTAGTTCTCGCCCTCGTTCCACGCGTCGGAGGTGAGCAGCGGCTCGTAGCGATGGCGATGCAGGCCTTGCGCCTGGATCGCGAAGTCTCCCGCGATGTGCTTCGTGATGTCGTAGCGGACGTACCCCTCGCGGTAGAACGCGTCCGTCGCGCCACCCGTGTTCACGTTGTCGACCGCGACGGCGCGGTTCGTGTTGCGCACGCCGACCCACGCCTTGACGTTGCTCTTGCCGTCCTCGAGCGAGAGCTCGCCGCCGATCGCGGCGTCCCACGTGCCGGTGCGCAGCTTGTCGTCCGTCTTGCACTCGAAGTTGTTCGCGTCGATCTCCGAGAAGCTCACGTAGTGACCGACCCACGTGTAGGCGGCGACCTTCGGGCTCATGCGGACGTCGGCGCGCGCGCGACCGCCCGTGATGCAGAGGTTCGGTTGCCCGAGCTGCTCGACGTAGATCGGCTCCGCGGTCGGCACCTGGTTGTACGCGACGAAGTCGAACTCGGGCGTGCTGAAGGTCGGATCGCTCGCGCCGCTCGCGTTGATGTTCGCCGCGAGCGGGAAGAACGAGCGGTAGTGCTTGCCCTCGAAGTTGACCGAGACGGGACCGCCGCGGAACGTCGTGCTCAGGTACACGGCGTAGCCCGTCCTGTCGGGAACGCGGACGTATCCGCCGGCCGGATCGAGCGACGTCGCGCGCCCTTGGCCGAGCTTCTGCGTCGCGACCTCCATGTAGAGATCGCCGTAGTCGCCGAGCTTCGGGAAGTTCAGCGAGCCGCTCGCGGTGAAGATCCGGTTGTGGAGGCGCGCCTGGTTCGTCGTGTCGAACACGGGGTACTGCGACGCGCAGTTGCCGCGGCCGCTCGCGATGCAGTCGAGCAGCTCCGTGTCGTAGGCGTTGCGGAACACCCAGCTCGCGTTGCCTCCGAGCGTCATGAACTTCGGTCCCGCCTCGACGCCGGCGCCGATGGTCGAGTCCTCGATGTAGCTCGGTCGCGCGCGATCGGTGACGTAGCCGGCGTGGCCTTGATCGTCGAAGTTGTAGTACGTGAAGTCGCGCGCCCGCGGGAAGCCGAAGAAGAGCGGCGAGCCGTTGCCCGTGAGCTGACGGCCGCTCTGCTCGTCGACGCGGATGGGGTTGAGCTGGCCCGCGAAGATCGTCGCGCTGAGCTGCCCGTCCTTCACGTTGGGCTTGAACTGCGCTTTGGCTCCGCGCACCGTCGTGTCGATCGCGAGCTCGTCGACCTTGCGGACCGAGAAGACGAGGCCGCGCCCGAGCTGCGCGTAGAAGTCGCCGAGCGTCAGATCGATGCCCGGCGACGTGTAGCCGACGTAGATCTTCGACGGGTAGTACGTGTTCCTGAACCGCGTGTGCAGATCGCGACGAAACGCGTTGTAGTAGTCGTTGATCTGCACGCCGGTCGCGTCGGGTCCGATGCGCTTGGTCGCGGTCGTGTAGAGCTTGGTGTCCGATGGCTGCCCGCCGTACGTCGCGGTGTCGATGCGGACACCCGCGCGCAGCTTCCAATAGAAGATCTGGACGTTGAGCCGATCGAGCCACTCGCCGTAGCGATCGTCGTTGAGCGTCGCGGGTGACGGGGTGCCTTGGGCGAAGTCGTTTCGATTGTCGAAATGGTACGCCCACGCGCTCGTGTTCGTGATGTCGAGCGTCAACGTCTGGCCGCCGACGTCGTCGATGTCGACGGCGCGCGCGAGGCCGGGGTGAGCGAGGAGCGTCGTCGCCGCGGCCAAGGCCGCTCCGCACGCGCCGGCGCTTCGCCGGAGCGTCCGCTCGTCGCGTCGGCCCTCCCTCGTCGCGCTGCTCACGGCATGAGCTTCGCGAGGGTCTCTTCGAGCGTCTTCTCGTCCCCGGGCGTGTAGCCGCCGTGCTTCGACACGATGCCGCCGCCTTTGTCGATCACGACCGAGAAGGGCATCTCCTTCTTCGGGTTGTAGCGGCTGACGACGGTGGTCTCCTCGTCGACGAGGACGGGGAAGGTCATGCCCTTGTCGTGCACGACCGAGCTCACCTGCGCGCGCGACTCCGGCCCGTCGAGCGACACCGCGAGCACCACGAGGCCCTTGGCCTTGTACTTCTTGTAGAGCTCGACGAGGTGCGGCATCTCGACCATGCACGGGTCACAGGTCGTCGACCAGAAGTCGATGAGCACCACGTTCTTGCCGACGTAGTCGGAGAGGTTCACGTTGCCGCCGTCGAGCGACGGAAGCGTGAAGTCGGGCGCCTTCGGACCGTTCGAGACGACGGGAGCGCTCGTCGTCGCTTCGCCACCGGTCGCCGTGGGCGCGTCGCCGCCGCTCGTCGAGGCGTCCGCGGCGGGGGTCGTCGCACCCGGGGTGGAGCCGCAGGCCGCGAGCAGGAGCAAGGTCGCCGAGGCGGTCGCACGAAGGATCATGGCGCCTTTCTAGTACGTTTCGGCGCGCGTCGCGAGACCTCTCGCACGCGCGAGAAGCGATCCGAAGCCGGCGCTACTTCGCGAGCGTCGCGTCGAGCGCTTGGAAGAACGGGCCGCCCTCGTCCGGGACGCCGGCGACCACCTCGACGATCGTCATGCTGCGCGTGTCGATGAGCATGTTGACGGGGAACGCGTCGGCGCTGAACGACGAGGCGAGCTTGCGCCCCGGATCGATCCCGGCCGGGAACGCGAACTTGTAGGTTCCGACCCAGTTCGCGAGCTCCTTCGCCGACGCGGGGACGCCGACCTGCGCACCGTCGGCCAGGTGAAGGAAGAACTCCGCTCCGAGCGGGTGATACTTGGCGTACTCGTTCGGCAGGAGCGACTTCGACTCGAACTGACACGGCGAGCACCACACCGCCGAGAGATCGATGAGGAGCGCCTTCGGCTTCGGTTGACCGCTGCCCCACGGAGATCCGTCCGGATACGTGTCGCTTCCCGACGGGTTGTAGAAGTCGCTGAGCGCGATCTTCTCGAGCGCCGCAGGGTCCTTCGACACGGTCGGGCTCGAGAAGCCCTGGAAGTCGAAGTTCGCGATCGTCGAGCCCTTCGTCACGCCGTACGGGCCCGCGGGATAGGCGACGCCGTCGCTCTTCTTCTGCCCCTGGCCGACGGGGAACGGCGGCGCCACCTCGTCACCGCAGCCGGCCAAGGCGACGGCGAGCATCGCGCCGATCAGAAAAGGCATCGCGCCCCTCGCAGCCGAGGAGCCGCGTAGGGGCTCCGAGGTTCGCTGCGAAGAGGCGCGCTGCATGGAATCAACCGCGTGAAGCGTCGAAGACGGGCTCGCTCAGTTGGCGAGCGCCTTCTCGATCGCGATGTGGAACGGATCGGTCGGATCGCTGAGCGTCGGCGCGCCGGCGATCGCTTCGAGGATCGTCATCGTGCGGAGGTCGATGAGGAAGTTGCCGGGGAAGGCGTCCTGCTCGTTCAGCGGCGCGAGCTTGCTCGTCGGATCGATGACCGACGGCCACGCCGTCTTGTATTGCGTCGTCCACTTCACGAGATCCTTCGGCTGCGCGGGCCCGCCCTGCAGGTCCTGATTCAGCTCGAGAGGAAACTCGACGCCGCGCGGCTGGTAGTTCGGGTACTCGGTCGGCAGCGTCGTCTTCGACTCCTGCTGGCACGGGGGGCACCAGAAGGCCGACACGTCGATGAGCAGCACCTTCGGCTTCGCTTCGCCCGGACGGTACGGCGAGTCGGCGGGGAACGTGTCCGTGCCCGTGGGGTTGTAGAAGAGGGCGAGGTTCACCTTCTCCATGTTGTTCGGATCGGCGGACAAGGCCGGGTTGTGGAAACCGTAGAACTCGAACGGCTCGATGACGGAGCCCTTGCTCACGCCGTAAGGGCCGTCCGGATAGGCGGCCTTCGTCGGCTGCTGGGGAGCGGTCTGACCATCCGGCTTGAACGCCGGCGCTGGCTCTTGGCTCGTGCAGCCCACCACCGCCGAGGAGAGAGCGACCGAGAACCCGACGAGACCGAGAAACTTTCCAATTTGCATGGCTTCCACCGCCCGAGGAATGTAGTAGGGGAAACTATCGGTGGGCCCTGACGGTGCGTCAAGCACCGGCCTCGGGTCGCCGCACGTTTTTTCCTTCGACCCTTGGACGGTTCACATGCGCAGCAACATCACTCGCGCGAATGTCGGCCGGGCGCTCGCGCTCGGGTTCGCAGGTCTCATGTCCCTCGCCGCGGCGGCGAGCTTCCTCGTGACGGGCTGCAGCACCGAGACGTGCGTCGGAGGAATCAAGATCAACGGTAAGTGCGAAGGCAAGTGCGATCCCGCCAAGTGCCAGGCGGGCAACACGTGCATCGCGAACCGCTGTGAGCTTCAGTGCAACCAGCTCTCGGACTGCATCGCGGGCCAGCAAGCCTGCGTCGCGAAGACCAACGACGCCGGCCAGGCGGTCAACGTCTGCGAGTACACGAACAAGTCGCAGTACATCGGCACGTCGTGCCCGCTCGGCACCGAGTGCGACGCCTTCATGGCCTGCCCCGACGGATCCGACTGCGGTCCCGACGTGACGAGCCCCAAGTGCGACGCCTCGCAGTGTCGGCCGCTCGACTGCATCGGCGGGGGCGTCGGCGACGCGGACGCGTATTGCGCGAACCTCGACTGCACCGCGGACACCGACTGCGCTCCCGGCTACTCGTGCTCGGTCATCCGCCTCACCAACAAGATCTGCGGCACGCAGAAGGGCACGACCGATCCGTGCATCGACCCCGCCGACTTCACGAAGGACGGCGCGACTTACTCCGAGGGGCCGATCTCGCTCCTTCGCCACGCGTGCCGAAAGCGCACCGCTTGTACGCCGTGCAACACCGACGACGATTGCTCGCTCTACCCGGATCAGAAGTGCGTGCAGCTCGGCGACCAGACGGTGTGCGCCGTGGGCTGCAACACGTCGAAGGACTGCGAGGACGACCACACCTGCGTCGGCAACTTCTGCATCCCGAAGATCGGCAGCTGCAAGGGCACGGGGCAGTTCTGCGAACCGTGCGTGACCGATCTCGACTGCGCCGCGGGCGGCCCGACCGTCGCGTGCGTCGGCGCGACCGGAAACCAGCGCGCCTGCTTCGACGCGACGGCGAAGACCTGCACGAGCGACGCCGACTGCCCCGCAGCGCCGGCGCCGAGCACGCGACGCGGGATGTGCCTCGACGGCCGGGTCAACCTGATGCAGGGCGACCCCGGCTATCACACGTGCTACCTGCCGTACAACGCGGCGCTCAACAAGTTCAAGTGCTTCTGAGCTGAGCGTCTCGCGGGTCTCTGCATCTTGCAGGGCTCCGCGGCTGGTCTCCGCGGTTCGGAGCGACGGCTCGGGCGAGCGCGCGCGATCTCGTCGGTCGCGCGCATCCGAGCGTCGGGCGCGCCTGACGAGAAGCTGCTCTGCCCGTGCGCCCCGCGGAAGGTCCCTCCAGATTTCGCGTACGAGGGCACAAAAGGGGCTCCATCTCTTCACGAGACGTGGAAGACTCCTGCCAATCTCGGGGTGAACGTCGACGCTGGTCGGCGGGCACTTCGTATCTCGCTTCTTGAAGACCCGCTCGTCACGCCTACGCGATCAGCTTTCGCGACACACACGAAGGCACGGTCGTCACGACCGCGCGAACCTCAGAGAACCATCACTCGATCACTGGGCGCACGGTGGGGCGCCCTTCGCCGGACCGCCTTTGTTCGGGTCTCGCGAAGTATCCACTGCGAGCTCGTTTTCTCGGATCAACGAAGGAGAGCTTTTCATGGAACGCAAGACCAAGATCCGCCTCGCTGCCGCGCCCGTCCTCCTCGCCGCCATCGCCGCGCCGATGTTCCTCGCGAGCTGTAACGGCGCCAACCCGCTCGCAGCCGTGTGCTGCACCGACTTCAAGCCCGGCACCAACATGGCCTCGGTCGACTGGGGCCTGTCGGGCAGCGCGAACCTCGAGTTCGGCGCGACCATGCAGGCGATCGGCGACTTCTCCGCCACCGCTGGCGCGATGGTCACGGACCTCGGCGTCGCGTGCAAGGGCCTCGCGGTCGACCTCGGCGTCGACGAGCACAAGTTCACCGACACCGACCCGAACAAGTTCATGACGAACTGGTGCGGCGCTGCCGCCACCGCCATCGCCGACATCAAGGGCAAGGCGGCCATCTCGTTCAACATCCAGCCCGCGCGCTGCGACGTGAACGTGAGCGCGAAGGTCGACTGCGACGCGCAGTGCTCGGGCCAGGCGAGCTGCACGCTCACGCCGGGCGAGATCAAGGCGAGCTGCGAAGCCGGCAAGCTCTCGGGCGGCTGCAGCGGCAAGTGCACTGGCTCGTGCGAGGGCTCCGCGACGCTCGCCGTGCAGTGCAACAGCCAGTGCTCCGGCACCTGCGAGGGCACGTGCGACGGCATGGCGACCGGCCCCGGCGGCGCGACCTGCGCCGGCACCTGCGCCGGCAACTGCCGCGGCTCGTGCCAGGTGGACGGCGGCGCGAACGCGTCGTGCAGCGGAACCTGCTCCGGTTCGTGCGACGTCGACTTCACCGCGCCGAAGTGCAACGGCAAGTTCACGCCGCCCTCGGGCAAGTGCCAAGCGAGCGCGACCTGCTCGGGCTCGTGTGACGCGAGCGCGAGCGCGAAGGCCGAGTGCACGCCGCCGGAAATCGGCATCAAGGCGTCGGCTGGCTTCGAGGTGCAGGTCGCTGCGCTCGAGAAGTGGCTGCCGAAGATCTACGAGATCATCCAGGGTCGCCTCGTGGTCCTCAACGGTCAGATCAAGGGGCTCGTCGACGTGTCGGGCAACCTCCAGTCGGGCCTCTCGGGCCAGGCGAAGGCGGTCTTCTGCATCGTCCCGGCGATCGCGTCGGTGACGACGGCTGGCGAGAACATCGGCGCGACCGTGACGGCCGCGGCGAGCATCTCCGGCTCCGTCGGCGGCTGATCCGCGAAAGAGAGCTCCGACGTCGGCACGTCGACGTTTGCGCTTCGGCGGTGGCCGCGAGGTCGCGCACGAAAGGACGCCCCTTCCTCGGAAGGGGCGTCGTGCATTTGTCGAAGCTCTTTGCCCGCAGCGACGCAGCCGCGCGTGGGACGCCTCCGTCGGCGTTCATCGGGCCACGGCCAAGCGCAGTTGCCTTCGCGGCGACCCGGACCTAAGCGGAGGCGCATGGCGATCTCCGTCGACGCAGCGCGCGAGGCCCTCTCCAAGATCATCGAGCCCGAGGTCGGCAAGGACATCATCGCGTTGTCGATGGTCGAGGACCTCGCCGTGGAGGGCGATCGCGTCTCGCTCACGTTGAAGCTCATGACGCCTGCGTACGCGCCGCGCGAGCCGCTGCGAGAGCACATCGAGCTCGCGCTGAAGAAGGCCGGCGCGCAGGGCGTCTCCATCACGTGGGGATATCGAATGACCCGGCGCGAGATCGCCGAGGGCGATCCGTGCCCCGAGGTGGCGAACATCATCCTCGTCATGAGCGGCAAGGGCGGTGTCGGCAAGAGCACCGTGGCGACCAACGTCGCGCTCGCGCTCGCGCGGGCGGGCGCGAAGACCGGCCTCCTCGACGCAGACATGTACGGGCCGAGCATCCCGACGATGCTCGGCGTCAACGGTCGACCGGTCTCGGCCGACGGCAAGAAGTTCCTCCCGCTCGAGCGCTTCGGCCTCAAGCTGATGTCGATCGGCTTCATGCTCGAGGACGCGAAGAGCGCGGTCGTGTGGCGCGGTCCGATGCTCCAGAGCGCGCTCCTACAGTTCTTGAAGGACGTCGACTGGGGGCCGCTCGACTACCTCGTGCTCGATCTCCCGCCGGGCACCGGGGACATCGCGCTCACGGTCTCGCAGAAGCTCCGCTCCACCGGCGCGATCGTCGTCACGACGCCGCAAGAGGTCGCGCTGCAGGACGTCTACAAGTCCGTGTCGATGGCGCAGAAGGTCGGCATCCCGCTGCTCGGTGTCGTGGAGAACGAGAGCTACTTCATCTGCGACGGCTGCGAGAAGCGACACGAGATCTTCGGCGCGGGCGGAGGCAAGGCGGTCGCGGAGTTCGCCGAAGCGCCGCTGCTCGGTCAGATCCCGATGCACCCGGCCGTCCGTGAGTGGGGCGACGCCGGCACGCCGATCGTCCAAGCGTCACCCGACTCTCCGGTCGCGCGCGCGCTCACCGACGTCGCGTATCGCCTCGCGGGTCGCGTGAGCGCGCACAACCTCGAGCACGCGCCCACGGAGCTGACGATCGATCGCAGCGGCGGCAAGAATCGTCACCTCCCCATCGCGCGCTGAAGCCTCTCGCTGAACACTCGGCCCCGTAGCTAGTTGCGAGGTCCCTGTGTAGTCTCCACGCCCCCGAGCGAGGAGCGCCTCGCGCTCTCTCGAAACGCGACACCGATGAGCACCGACCAGGAAACGAACACGCAGGCCGACGAGCCGACCCCGCCTCCCGCTTCCCCGGCTCCCGCGGAGGGGGCTTCTGTTGGAGCGACGGAGGGCGACGCCGCGAAGGCCGGCGCAGCCGAGCCGACGCCCGCGCACGCCGAGGGCGACGCGAGCGAGCCCTCGAACGAGGGCGACGACGGTGACGACGACGACGGCTCCGAGGAGGGCGGCCCGGGGGAGGGCGCCACCGAGGGGGCTGCGTCGGCGAACGGCGCAGAGGGGGCGCCGAAGAAGAAGCGTCGGCGGCGTCGCAAGAAGAAGCCGCAAGGCGCGAGCGTCGACGGCGCGCCCGCGGGCGAAGGGGCTGTCGAGGGCGAAGCGCACGCCGAGGGCGAGCACGCCGAGGGCGGTGCGCACGCCGAGGGCGGCGACGGCAAGGGGCGCTCGAAGAAGAGGCCGCGACCCGATCGCGAGCCGCTGCCGTTCCGCATCGGCGAAGAGGTCTTCGGCAAGGTCGAGAGGGTCACCGAGCACGCGATCTGGATCGACGTCGCCGGCAAGGCGCTCGGCCTGTTCGATCGCCGCGAGCTCGGCGAAGGCGAGCCGCCGACCGTCGGCGACCAGTTCATCGCCACGGTCGCGAGCCACGGCGTGCGCGGCGGCATGCTCCGCATGTCGCGCGGCGTGCTCCCGATCGACGACGCGCGCAAGAAGGTCGAGGCCGCGAAGGAGTCCGGTGAGGAGGTCGAAGGCTTCGTCACGGGCGCCGTGAAGGGCGGCATCGAGGTCGACATCGACGGTCTGCGCGCGTTCGCGCCGGCCTCGCACGTCGAGCTCCGTCCCGGAGCCGATCTGTCGCCGCTCGTCGGGCAGCTGCTCAACTTCGTCGTCGTCCAGTTCGAGAAGAAGGGCCGCGACGTCGTCGTGTCGCGCAAGAAGTTCTTGGCCGACGAAGCACATCGTCAGCGCGCCGAGGTGCTCCTCGCGCTCCAACCGGGCTCGATCCATCAAGGCGTCGTGCGGACCGTCGTGCAGTGGGGCGTCTTCGTCGCCCTGACCGACGCGCACAACGTCGAAGGGCTCGTGCACGTCACCGAGGCGAGCCACGACCGAAGCGCGCGCCTGACCGACCTCTTCAAGCCCGGCGACCACGTCGAGGTGAAGGTCCTCCGCGTCGACGAGAAGGGCAAGCTCTGGCTGAGCCGCAAGGCGATCGTCAACGACCCTTGGGACGCCGTGAAGGAGAAGTACGCGGTCGGGACGCGGCACACCGGCAAGGTCGTGCGCATCCAGCCGTTCGGTGCCTTCATCGAGCTCGAGCCTGGCATCGACGGCCTCTGCTACACGGCCGATCTCTCGCTCAAGCCCGTCGCCCACCCGAAGGACCTCGTGAAGATCGACGACATGATCGAGGTCGTCATCGCCACCTGCGACAGCGGGACGCGGAAGATCTCGCTGCACGCCGCGCCGCCCGCGGACGAAGCAGACGAGCCTCGACCGAAGGTCGGGCCGCACCGCGTCGTGAAGGTCGCCGTCGTGCAGCCGACCGAGGCGGGCCTCGTCGTGCGCGTCATCGGGCTCTCGGGGCGCGCGGCGCGCGGCTTCATCCCGGCGGGTCACACGGGAACCCAGCGCGGGACCGATCTCCGGAAGATCTTCCCGATCGGCACGAAGCTCGAGGCCAAGGTGATCGAGGTGGACACGCGCCGCGGCGAGACGAAGCGCTCGACCCGCGCGTTGAAGGCAGACACCGAGAAGGCCGCCTACCAGGAGTATCGGGACTCGGTCGCGCGCGACGCGAAGTTCGGGACGTTCGCCGATCTGATGAAGAAGTAGATCGGCGCCGGAACCGTCGCTCCGAGGGGCGCGCTCTTTCACGGGCGCGCCCTTTGGTCGTTTCGGAGCTACTCGCGGCCGAGCGCGAGCACCGGATCGAGGCGCGCCGCGCGTCGCGCGGGGACGAAGCCGAACACGAGCCCGATCGTCGTGCTCGTGCCGAGGGCGAGGGCGAGCGACGCGGGCTCGAGGTGCAAGGACCAACCGAGCGCCTTCGAGAAGGCCACGATCGCCCCGAGCCCCAAGGTCGTTCCGATGACGCCGCCGAGCGTCGCGAGCACCAGCGACTCGACGAGGAACTGGACCATGATGTCGGCCTCGCGCGCGCCGATCGCCATCCGGATGCCGATCTCCCGCGTCCTCTCGGCCACGGAGACCAGCATGATGTTCATCACGCCGATGCCTCCGACGACCAGCGAGACCGCGGCGATCCCCACGAGCAGCGCCGTGAGCGCGCCGAAGATCTTGTCCTGGAGGGCTTGAAACTCGGCCTGGCTGCGGACGACGAAGTCGTCCTCCTGGCCCTCGTGGATCCGGTGGCGCTCGCGAAGGATCTCCTCGGCCTGGCGCTTGGCGTGCTCGGCCGTCTCCGCGCCCGTCGCGCTGAAGAGGAGCGCGTCCGTGGCGTTCGGCCGCGTGTTCGACATCGTGCCGCGCATCGTCGTGATCGGCATGACCACGATCTCGTCCTGGTTGTAGCCGAACGGCGACTGACCCTTCTCCGAGAGGACGCCCACGACCTCGAACGCGAAGCGCCCGATGCGGAGCGAGCGCCCGATCGGATCGAGCGTTCCGAAGAGCTGCGTCGCCGTGTCTTTGCCGATGACCACGACCTTGTCGCCCAACGCTTCGGCCTGCGCGGGCCAGAGCGAGCCCTTCGCCGCCGGCCACCCGCGGATGGTGAAGTAGTCGAGCCTCGTGCCGATGATCGTCGGCGTCGCGTTCTGCCCCTCGTAGACGACGGTGCCTGCCGATCGGAGGAAGGGCGCGGCGGCGGAGATGCTCGTCGAGTCGCGCACCAACGCCTTCGCGTCGAGCTCGCTCAGCCGAGAGGTCGATCCGTCGCGCGCGCCGGACGCGCGCCCCGAGCGCGGGAACACCATGAGCGCGTTCGTCCCGAGCGCGGCGACCTGGGCCGTGACGCTGGCGCGCGCTCCCGTGGCGAGCGCGGTGACCGTGACGACGGCGGCGACACCGATCGTGATGCCGAGCGTCGTCAGTCCCGCGCGGAGCTTGTTGCGGAGCACGGCTCGAATGGCGAGCGAGACGCTGCTCAAGATGCGGAGGAGGAGGAGCTTCATCTCGGCCTCACTCGTGCCTCAGCGCTTCGATCGGATCGAGGCGCGCGGCGCGGCGCGCCGGGAGGAAACCGAAGAGCACGCCGATGGTGCCGCTCGTCGCGAACGCCATGATCACCGCGCTCGCGGGGATCGTCATGCTCCAGCCGAGGGCGCGCGCCAGGAGCGTGACGGTCCCGACGCCGAACGCGAGCCCCGCGACGCCGCCGAGCACGCTGAGCGTCACGGCCTCGATGAGGAACTGGAAGAGGATGTCGCCCTCGCTCGCGCCGATCGCCATGCGGATGCCGATCTCGCGCGTCCGCTCCGTCACGCTGACGAGCATGATGTTCATGACGCCGATCCCGCCGACGAGGAGCGAGATCGCCGCGATCGACGAGAGCAGCGCGGTGAGCGACGAGAAGACCGCTTCGTTGCTCTTCCGGATCTCTGCCTGCGTGCGGATCTGAAAGTCGGGCTGATCGTCCGGATCGATCCGGTGGCGTTGGCGGAGGATCGTCTCGATCTGCGTGACGGCGCGCTCGACGGTCCGCTCGTCGCTCGCCGACGCGACGAACTGCTGGATGCGCCCGCCGCTGCTCGGCAAGAGGCGCGTGCGGAACGTGCCGATCGGGACGAGCACGCGATCGTCCTGGTCCTCGCCGAAGGGCGACTGCCCCTTCTTCTTCAAGATGCCGACGACGCGAAACGGGTATTTGCCGATGCGGATGTACTCGCCGATGCCGTCCTGAGAGCCGAACAGCTCCTCTCGCACGGAGTCGCCGAGGATCACGACCTTCGCCTTCGTGCGGATCTCGATCGGCGAGAACGTGAAGCCGCGATCGACGGAGAAGCCCATGACCTTGAAGAACGAGTCGCCGACCCCGAAGACGCTCGTCGACGCGTTGCGATCGCCGATGACGAGCTGCGCGCGCGTCGTGCTCATCGGGGTCGCCTCGGAGACGCTGTTCGCCTCGCGCAGCACCGCGGTCACGTCCTCCTCGGTCAGCTTGGCGCGTCCGGCGACCTTGGCGCCCGAGCTCCTCGTGTCCTGCGGGAACACGTAGATCGTGTTCGCGCCGAGGGTGTCGATCTCGCCCATCACCGTGTCGCGCACGGCGTTGCCGAGCGCGACGACGACGACGACCGCCGCGACGCCGATGAGGATGCCGAGCACCGTCAGCGCGGCGCGCACCTTCGACCGCGTGATGGCGCGGAACGAGAGGCGTACGGCGCTGACGATGGCCCTCACGCGATCCCCTCTTCTTCCTCCCGCGACGGCAGCGCGGCGAGCGCCTGGCCGGCGTCGATCCGACCCTGCACGGCGGTGTCGCTCTGCACGCGCCCGTCGCGCATTCGGACGACGCGGCGCGCGCAGGCGGCGATGTCGTGCTCGTGCGTGACGAGGACGATCGTGATCCCGCCCATGTTGAGGCGCTGGAGCAGATCGAGGACCTCGAAGCTCGTCCGCGTGTCGAGGTTGCCGGTCGGCTCGTCGGCGAGCAGGAGCGGCGGCTCCGTGACGAGCGCGCGCGCCACGGCGACGCGCTGCTGCTGGCCGCCGGAGAGCTGGTTCGGCGTGTGGTGCATCCGATCGGCGAGCCCGACCTGCTCGAGCGCGCGCCGCGCGCGGGCGCGGCGATCGGCCCCTCCGATGCCCCGGTAGATGAGCGGCAGCTCGACGTTCTCGAGCGCCGTCGTGCGGGGGAGCAGGTTGAAGCCCTGGAAGATGAACCCGATGAGGCGGTTGCGGACGATGGCGCGCGCGTCGTTCGAGCGCTCGGTGACGTCGATGCCGTCGAGCGTGTATCGACCCGCCGTCGGGCGATCGAGGCAGCCGATGATGTTCATCACCGTGCTCTTGCCCGACCCGCTCTGACCGACGATGGCGACGAAGTCCCCTCGCTCGATCGTCAGGTCGACCCCTCGAAGCGCGCGCACCACCGCTGCCTCGCTGCGGTACTCCTTGCTGACCGACGTCAGCGCGATGAGGTGCTCGTCGCTCATCTTCGTCCCGAGGAGGTCGCTGCGCCTCGGCCGGGCCTCAGAAGGGGCCCTTCTTCTTGTTCGGGTTGGCCGCGTCGGTCTCGTCTCGCACGACCTTGAGCCCCCCGAGGTCGGTCTTGAGCTCGGTGTTGATGCCGTCGCTGATCCCGATGTCGACGACGCGCGGCTCGATCTTCTCCTTGCCGAGCGTCGCGTCGACGATCACGTAGACCCGCCCTTTGCCAGGCTCGAGCTTCGGGAGCGGCTCCTCGGGGAGCTTGTTGCCCTTGTCGTCGACCGGGGGCGAAGGCTTGAACCGGAGCGCCGCGTTGGGGATCCGCTTCACGCCCTTCACCTGCGCGCTCCTCACCGAGACGGTCGCCGTCATCCCGGGGCGGAGCTTGAGGTCGGGGTTGTCGACGTCGATGACGGCCGAGTAGGTGACGACGCCCGCGTTGGTGACGGGGCTGTATCGCACCTGCTTCACCGTCCCGCTGAAGATCGCCGCCGGGAAGGCGTCGACCGATACGTCGGCCGGCATCTCCTGCTTCAGACGGCCGACGTCCGCCTCGTCGATGTCGGCGAACACCCGCATCTTGCGCAGGTCTTGGGCGATCGTGAAGAGCACCGGCGCCTGGAAGCTCGCAGCGACGGTCTGCCCGTTGTCGATGGCGCGATTGATGACGACGCCGTTGATCGGAGACAGGATACGGGTGTAATCGAGATTCGTCTTGGAGGAGCGCAGCTGCGCGCCGATCTGCGCGACCTGGGCCTTTGCCGCCGCGACGTCCGCGACGCCGACGTCGTAGAGACCTTGGGCGGCGTCGAGATCCGCCTG
Source organism: uncultured Polyangiaceae bacterium (assembly GCA_964467935.1). Taxonomy (GTDB): domain Bacteria; phylum Myxococcota_A; class Polyangia; order Polyangiales; family Polyangiaceae; genus CAYYKK01. The sequence continues at coordinate 22,431 of CAYYKK010000016.1, read as the reverse complement.
CGACCCGACGCCCGCGCCGACCAGGGTCTTCGCGCGGTCGAGCTTCACCTTCGCCGAGGCGAGGTTGGCCTCCGCCTTCTTCACGGTCGCCGTCGCGGCGGCGAGCTGCGCGGCGGACGAGTCGATCTGCGCGCTGAAGAGCGTCGGATCGATCTCCGCGAGCACGTCGCCGGCCTTCACCTCGTCGTTGAAGTCGACGTAGAGCTTCGTGATGCGCCCCGACACCTGGGCGCCGACCTGCACCTCGGTCACCGGCTTCACCTGGCCCGTCGACTGGACCGTCTCGGTGACGTCGCCGGTCGTGATCTCGGCGAGCAAGTACTTGGTCGGAGGCGGGGGCGCCGTCTTGATCCGGTAGACGACCAGCCCGCCGATCGCGAGCGCGATCGCGACGAAGACTACGAGTCGGCGCAGCCATTTGCCGCCGCCCTCGACCGAAGCGAGCTCCTTCTCGAGCTTCTTGCGGTCCATGCCCTCGGCGCCAGCGCCCTTCTTGCGCGGGCTCGAGGACCCCGCGACTCCGTCGATGCCTTGCGTGCCGGCTGACGACGGTCCTCTCCCCTGCGCGTCTTCGGAACCTCCCGCGACCATGTCCGGGGTGCTTAGCACTGGCAGGCGTGTGTTGCTCGGTCTTTGGCTTGAAGCGGGGGGGGCGGTGTGGCACATCGACGACCGCCGTGACCAGCCCTCAAACCACCATCGGACCCGACTCGTACGTGACGATCTCCTACCTCATCTTCGAGGATGGGAAGGCCGAGCCGATCGAGGTCGGCGGTCCCGAGGAAGGCCCCGAGGAGGCGGCGGAGGGTGCCGAGGGCGTCGTCACCGGCGACCGTTTCCGCACGCGCCTCTCTTACGTGCATGGCTACGGGCTGATGGTGCCGGCGCTCGAGAAGGGCCTCATCGGCCGCGAGGCGGGTCACAAGGTCGTCGTCCTCGCCGATCCGGTCGACGCCTTCGGCCTCTACGAGCAAGACGGCGTCCTCGAGATCGAGAAGGACGGGCTCGAGGGCTCCGAAGAGCTCCGCCAAGGCGACGAGGTCCTCGCGAGCGGCCCCGAGGGCGAGATGATCATGCGCGTGCTCGAGGTTCGACCGGACACGATCGTCGTCGACACGAACCACCCGCTCGCCGGCAAGAAGATCCGCTTCGAGGTCGACGTGGTGGAGGTTCGACCCGCCACGGACGAGGAGATCGAGGAGGCCCAGGACGAGCTCGAGGATCTCGCCGACGGCTGCGGCTGCGGCGAGCCTCACGATCACGAGCACGACCACGAGCAAGAGGCCGTCGCGGCGAGCGACTTGGTGCAGCTCGGTCTCGGCAGCAAGGCCAAGTCCGCCAAGCGCTGATGGCGCCGCCGCTCAGCGGAGCGCCGAGTTTTCTCTCACTTCCAACAACGCACGTGCTCGACGCGCCAGGCGCGCGAGCTGACAGGGAGCCCCATCCGATGAGCAAGACGCAGCCCAAGGCGAAGTTCGGCCCGCACGAGTTCGACGTCCGAGTCCGCGAGCGATTCCTCGCGAGCGGTGCGCTCGACCCGAAGGCCCTCGAGAAGCACCTCGCCGAGCTGAAGGACGTCTCCGCGCAGAGCGAGGCCCTCGATCTGCGTCAGCCGGCGGTCCTCGGCGGTGACGAGTCGGACGACGGCGCGGACGAGTCGTGAGGACGCCGTGACCGGCAAGACCCAGCCGCACGGCGCCAAAGACGCGAAGGACTCGCTCCCGAGCCTCGATTTCTCGACGTTCCTGCTCGGCATCATCGGCAGCGCCTACGTCCACCTGGGCGACGCGCCGAGCCCCGATGGAAGCGTCGAGCAGGACTTCGAGCTCGCTCGGCAGAACATCGAGATCCTGAACATCCTCCACGACAAGACGAGGGGCAACCTCACGGGGGACGAGGAGCGGCTGCTCGAGCAGGCGCTCGTCGACCTGAAGTCGCGCTACGCTGAGCTTCATGGCTGAGCGTCATGGCTGAGGGAGCGGGCCAACCCGGGGGCGGTCGACGCGCGGCGCCGGCGGCGCAGTGGCGAGCGAGCCGCCCGGTCGCGGGCGCTCTCGCGGCGGTGCTCGTCACGGAGCTGCTCGCGGGCACCGCGTGCTCCGACTTCCGCGGCGGGGCGAGGCCGAGCGCGTCGACGAGCGCCGCGCAAGCCGCCGATCCTCCGCCGATCCCGTCGGTGCTCGTCGCGCCGAGCGCGCCTCGGCCCGTGATCGTCGACTCGGGTGGGCGGCCCATGTCGTTCGCGCCGCTCGTCGAGCGCGCCGACTCGTCCGTCGCGACGGTCAAGGCGATCATCCGTGGTCGCGGCACGCTCGCCGAAGGTCTCGGCACCGCGTTCGTCTACGATCCCGAGGGATTTCTCCTCACGAACCACCACGTGATCGAGAGCGCGTCCGACATCCTCGTCGGGTTTCGCGACGGCAAGGAGTACGAGGCGAAGGTCGTCGGCGCCGACAAGGGCACGGACATCGCCGTGCTCAAGGTCGAGGCGCGCGGGCTGCCGACGCTCCCCCTCGGCGACTCGGACGAGATCCTCGTCGGCGATTGGGTGGTCGCGATCGGCAACCCGTTCGGGCTCTCGCACACGGTGTCGGCCGGCATCCTCTCGGCGAAGGGCCGGACGCGCGACGACGTGAAGGGCCTCGACGCATCAGGCTATTTCGACTTCATGCAGACCGACGCCTCGATCAACCCGGGCAACTCCGGCGGACCGCTGCTCAACCTGCGCGGCGAGGTGGTCGGGATCAACGCCGCGATCCGGCAGAACGCGAACAGCATCGGCTTCGCGATCCCCATCAACATGGTCAAGCAGCTCCTGCCGATGCTGCTCCGCGACGGGAAGATCCGGCGCAGCGCGCTCGGCGTGGTCGTCGCTGATCTGACCGCCGATCAGGCGACGCGCCTCCGCTTGAAGGACCACAAGGGGGCCTGGGTGAAGGCCGTCCAAGGCGGCGGGCCGGCCGACAAGGCAGGGCTCGCGGTCGACGACGTGATCCTCGCCTTCGACGGCAAGCAGGTGGAGGGGCCGAACGCGCTCCGCTGGTTCGCGAGCATCTTCGGCGTCGGCCAGGTCGCGTCGGTGCGCGTTTCGCGCGCAGGACGAGAGTTCGACCTCCGGGTCACCCTCGGTGAGCTCCCCGACGACCCCAACGATCACTGAGCGCGTCGCGCCCCCGCCTCCCCCCGACCGGACGACCGCTGATAGGCTACTCCCTTGGCAACCGCGCCCCGCTCCCCCAGCTCTCGCCAGGTGGCCGAAGGCGCCGGTGCGCGTGCGAAGTCGCGAGGGGCCGCCCCGCCCGCCGAGCCTCCGGCGGAGGATGGGTCGGACACGGACGCTCCGGACCCTGGGCCGGGGGATCTCGCCCCCGACGGGGTGGCGGAGCCGGCGATCGGCGCCAAGGTGAATAGCCCCCACCTCCAGGCGTCCAACCGGGAGTTAAGGATACGGGAGGCAGAGGAAGATCGTGCCCTCATCGCGAAGGCTCAGCGTGGCGACGGCTCCGTCCGGGCGGCGGCGTTTCGACAGCTCGTCGAACGGCATCAACGTCGCGCGTTCGCGATCGCGCTCGGCCTCGTCCGAGACGAGAACGACGCACGTGAGATCGTCCAAGAGGCTTTTCTCCGCGTCTACAAAGGCCTCGCGACCTTCGAAGGATCTTCGTCGTTCTTCACGTGGCTCTATCGGATCGTCACCAACCTCGCGATCGACCTCATGCGCAAGCCCGGCCGCAAGGCCGCCGAGCTCGACGAGGCGCGGAGCGTCGATGACGAGCCCGACGCCCCGCTGGCGCTCATCTCGCGCATCGACGGCGCCGACCCCCTCGACGTCGTTCGTCGCAAGGAGATCGCCGAGCGCATCCAGACCGCGCTGGACGCGCTGCCGCCCTACCATCGCGCCGTCATCCTCATGCGCGAGGTCGAGGGCATGTCCTACGAGGAGATGGCCGAGTCGATGGGCGTCTCGAAGGGCACGATCATGAGCCGCTTGTTCCACGCCCGACAAAAGATGCAGCGCGCTCTGTCCGATTGCTACGCGGAGCAGGGCTACGTCGCCGATCCCCGCAAGAAGTCCGGCGAGGGTGAGGACGAGAGCCCGGAGAGCGGAGAAGAGGAGGGGTCGTGAAGGCACCTACCGATCTCGAGCTGATGATGTTCGCGGACGGGGAGCTGGCCGAGCCGCGATCCTCGGAGGTGGCGCGCTTCCTCGCCTCGGCCGAGGGCGCCGACGGTGGGCTCAAGCTCCTCGGCATGTCGATCGTGGGCGATCTCGCGCGGGACCACGCCGATCGTCTGGCGACCATCCACGGCGCCGACGACATCGCGGCGCGTGTGCTGGCGCGCATCGAGGAGGATCCGAGCGCGGAGGATTCGGACGGGCGCGCCTCGGCGGATCACGAGGTCTTCGTCGATGGCGTGCGCGTCGTGCGTCGCGCGAGCGAGGGGGCGGCTCGGCCCGCTCCGCGTCGCTCCGAGGGCCCCGGTCTCCCCGGCGAAAAGCGCCTCGAGGAGCGTTCCCCCGCGCCGGCGAACGACAATCACCGGTTCATCTACGGGCTCGCGGCCGTCGCCGCGGCCGTCGCCGTCGCGCTCGGTTTTTGGGGTCGGTCCGCGCCCCCTGATTCGCGCGTGGCGGGGCGCGAGCCCATCGTGCACGAGGTTCCGTCCGAGCTCCCGGTCCCTGCGTCGGGCGAGGTGGCCGTGAAGCGTCCGGTGACGTCGGCGACGGCGCCCGCCGAGGCTGCCGAGGACGAGCCTTCGGTGAAGGTCGCTTCGGTGAATTTCGGCACCAACACGGGGACGATCTACTACGTCCCGAAGGACACGCCTGGAACCACGACGGTGGTGTGGCTCGCGGATCGATGACATCCGCCGCGATGACATCCACCGCGACGGCGCCTGTGGCCGAGGACTTCGTCGACGGGGGACTTGTCCCGCGCGCCGAGGCGGACGAAGAGAGGCTCTGCGTGCAGAAGATCGCGCGAGCGGGCGAGTGGGATGGTTCGGAGGACGCGATGAAGATGGTGGCAGTGGTCGGCCGACGAAGTTGGATGTCGCTCTCGCTCGCGGGGGTGATCGCGGTGGCTGCCTTCGGAGCGGTCTCGATCGGGAGCGCGTCCGCGGCGACGGCGCGGGGCCCCGTGGGGCCCTCGTCGCCCCATGCCGACGCCGTGAGCGCCAAGGCCGAGATCCTGATCCTCCATGGCACGAACGACGGCAGCGGCATCGATCCCAAGATCGGCAACATCCCCGAGCTCGGACAGCCGCCGTTCTCCTCGTACAACAGCTACCACCAGCTCGATCGCGGCGAGGTCAAGCTCGACAAGGGCGCCGAGCAGGATCGCGCGCTTCCGGACGGGAGCAAGCTCGCGGTCACGCTGAAGGACGCGGTGAAAGACAAGGACACGGGCGAGCAGGTCTACGTCCTGTCGATGAGCATCGATCGCGACGGCAAGAGCTTCCTGCCTTCGCTCGAGGTGAACGCGAAGACGAAGCACTGGTTCTTCGTCGCCGGCCAGAAATACAAGGGCGGGATCCTCGTCATCGGCGTGCGCGTCCTCTGACGGCGAGCGCAGTCGAGGCGAGCCCTCGCGCGGCCGACGCGGCTACTCGTCGTCGAAGAGCGCGACGCGCGCCGAGACGGGGAGCTCGACGATGAACGTCGCGCCCTTCTCTCGGTTCTTGGCGGAGATGCAGCCGCCGTGGTTCTTCACGATGTTCTGCACGATCGGCAGGCCCAACCCCGTGCCGCCGCCGTCGAGCTTCGTCGTGAAGTAGGGCTCGAACACCTTCGGCAAGTGCTCGTCGCGGATGCCGTGGCCCTCGTCGGAGACGTGAACGACGACCTTCGTGCGATCCTCGCTGATCTCGGTCGAGACGAGGAGCGTGCCCCCGTCGTCCTTCATCGCTTGTGCGGCGTTCGTGAAGAGGTTCACGAACACTTGCGTCAGCTGGCCCGCGACGCCGCTCACGTGCCGAACCTCCTCGCCGAAACGGCGCTCGACGACGACCTTGCTCGTCGTCATGACGTGCTCGCAGAAGACCAGCGCGCGCTCGAGGACCTCGTGGATGTCGACGGGACCTGGCACCGACGCGCTCGGTCGGGAGTAGGCGATGAGGTCGCGGGTGAAGGCGAGGATCCGCTCGGCCGCCTCGCTGATGCGCCGGAGACGCTCCGTGTCGGCGGGGCTCTCGCCGCGCTTCTCCCAGTCACGGCGGAGGTAGTCCGAGTAGGCGAGGATGGACGTGAGGGGGTTGTTGAGCTCGTGCACGATGCCCGCGGCGATCTGGCCGAGGCTGGCGAGCTTCTCGGAGTGGATGACCTGGAGCCGCAGCTGCTCGGTCTCGCGTCGCTCGTTGCGGAGCTGCTCCAGCGCGCGCGTCCGCTCGAGCAGCGAGCGAAGGGCCATGCCCAACCGCTCGGAGGGGTCCCGCACGGTCGCGACGTAGGCCTCGTCGTCGGTGCTCACGTGCAGCGTGGAGCCGTCCCCGAGCTCGACGATCCACTCGTGCTCGAACTCGGGGAACAGCCGCGTGGGGTCGGGCACCGGTGGCTGGCTGTTGCGCGGTGATCGGCGAATCGTGAGTTGTTCGCCGGACTCGGTCGCGATGCACGCGCCGACGGCGACGTCGTCGAACACCTCGGTGAAGGTGCCGAGGAGCGAGGCGACGGCCTCCTCCAAGTTCACGTCGCTCCCGAGGCTCACGAAGGTCGCGAAGAGCTTGTCGAGGAAGCTCGGCGCGTTGCCCGAGAGGTGGATCGCCTTGGCGTGCGGGATCTCGCTGAGCAAGCGCGAGCTCGTGGGCTGGCTGTCGCGGGCGCGCGGGAGCCCCGACGTCGCCCCCGGCGTCGGCGTGGATCCGGAGGAGGTCTTCGCCGCAGGGGCGGCCGAGCTCTTCACGCCGCTCGAGGGGGGCGCGCCCGAAGAGGAGCCTCGCCCGCCGGCGTCTCCCGCGCCTGCCGCTCGCAGCGCCTCCGGGCCGGCGGCGTCGCCGGCGAAGAGGCTGGGTTCACCGTCGATGGAAGCGGCGGCTTCGCGCGTCGCGCGCGACTCTGGATCGCCTGTTTTCCAGCGTCCCGACATGACCTACCTCAGCTCCCGGTTCCGGTCCTCGCTCGACTTCTCGATGTCGATGATCTTCGCGTCACCCACGTAAGCCTTGGTCTCGTACTTCGTGATCTTGCCGATCTTCCGCACGATCTCCGCCATGCGCTCGGCCTCGCTCGTGATCGCCTCGGTCTCCCTCGTGATGGGCTGACCGAGCTTCGCACGCCGCCGCATGATTTCAGCATATCCCAGGACGCTCGTGAGCGGTTGATTCAGCTCGTGGGCTGCGGCCCCCGCGAGCTCGGCGATGAGCGCCTGCTTCTCGCGCTGCCGCAGCTCCTCGCGCGCCTCGCTGAGGCTCGCCTCCATGCGGAGCCGATCTCGGAGATCGGTCATGACGCCGACGGAGCCGACGGGCACGCCGCGTTCGAAGATCAGCGCCGCCGAGAGCGAGACCGGGATGCGGCTGCCGTCGCGTCCGAGGATCTCGGTCGAGAGGCCCTCGAGGCGACCCGGACCTCCGTGCGTCTCTCCGCGGATGAGCCGCATGATCTCCTTCGCTCCCCCCTCCGGGTAGAGATCACGCACGTGCATCTGGTTCACGACGTCTCGCGCGAGGTAGCCGAAGCACCGCTCGGCGGCGCGATTGAAGAGGAGCACCGTCCCCTTCATGTCCGCCGAGATGATCGCGTCGACCGAGCTGTCGATGACGCGCTCGAGGAACTCCTTCGTCTTCTGCAGCTCGAGCGCGGTCACGCGATCGTCGGTCACGTCGCGGAAGGAGAGGAGGACTGCCTCGGCTTCGTTCACGCGGACGAAGCTCACGCTCAACACCTGCGGCGGGGCCGGCCCGCGGCTGCTGGGCGCGCCGGACGAGAGCGGAGCGGAGGGCGGCGTCGTCGAGAGGGGGGGCGTCGAGAGGGGGGGCGTCGAGAGGGGCGAGCTCGACGGCGTCGCGGCCTTCGGCGGCGAGGTCGGTAGGTGCACGGTCGGGACGTGCGCGCTCGAGAGCGGCGAGCCGGACAGCGGCAACGTCGAGAGCGGCCCAGTCGACAGCGGCCCAGTCGACAGCGGCCCAGTCGACAGCGGCCCAGTCGACAGCGGCAACGTCGACGGCGGCAACGTCGACACCGGCGGGTGCGATAGGGGCGAGGTCGACATGGGGGGCGCCGCGATCGTGTCGGGCTTGGCGCCGCCCGAGCTCGGCGCCCACGTCTCCTTGGCGCGAACGATCGTGAAGTCCCTCGTCGCGGGCGGGTCGTCGGGCCCGAAGGCGCGCAGCGTGCGGGTGAACGCGTCGACCTCCTCCGGGACGATGATGCTCGCGAAGGGCGCCTTCTCGAGCTCCTCCTTCGGACGTCCGGTGATCTCGCTCGCGCGCTGGTTCGAGAAGAGGACGAGGCCCTCCGTGTCCACGACGGCGATGCCCTCCGCCGAGGAGTGGAAGAAGTCGGCGTACGGCTCGAGCGCACGGATCTTCCGCTCCGCCTCGAAGCGCGCATACGTGCTCTCGCGGGTCTGATCGCGGAGCGACTGCATCATGCGCGCGTTGCGCAGGGCGATCGCGGTGGCGCTCGCGACGGTGCGCGCGACCCAGAGCTCGTGCTCGCGCGTGGCGCCCGGCTTCTTCCCTCGCAGGAAGAGGACGCCGAGCGGCTTGTCCTCGTAGAGGATCGGCAGGATCGCGAGCGATCGGAACGAGTTCGGCGGCAACACCGCTTCGACGAAGACCGGGTGCGTCGACGCGTCGTCGATGACGAGCGGCTCGCCCGTCTCGATGACCTTGCGGATCTCCGGGTAGTTCATGAGATCGATCGGAAGATCGCGCAGGTCGCGATCGTCGCTCGCGGCGACCACGTAGCCGACCTTCCCCTCCTCGCGCACGAGGACGATGCTGCATCGGTCGACGCGGGCGACGTCTGCGATGCGGCGCACGACCGTGTAGAGGATGTTGCGGAAGTCGAGCGTCGACGCGAGCGCCTGCGTGAGCTCGAGGACGACGCGGGCGTCGTGCTCGCGTCGACCGAGCGCCTGCACGTGGTCGCGGAGGTTGAGCTGGCTGCGGATGCGAGCGATGAGCTCCGCGTTCTTGAACGGCTTGCGAACGAAATCGTCCGCGCCCATCTCGAACGCGCGCGAGACCTCTTCCTCCGCGTCGAGCCCGGTGAGCACCACGACGGGGATGCTCTTGGTCGCTGGGTTCTGGCGGAGGATGCGCAGGACCGCGTACCCGTCCGGCGGCGGCATCATCAGATCCAAGAGGACGATCGACGCGGGCGTCCGCGCGAGGAAGGCGATGGCCTCCTCGCCCGATCCGACCGCCTCGAACGTGAAGCCAGCCTGCTCGAGCGCGCGCGTCAGGAGCAGGCGACTCAGCGAGTCGTCGTCCACGACCAAGACGGGGCCCGAGCTCGGCACGGTAGGAGCGTAGACGACCCTCGGTCGACGGGCTACGGAGACTCACATGGCCGAGCGCGCGATCTCTCCTGCCGAGACCTTCGACGACGACCGATTCGACCGCCTCTTCAGGCCGACTTCGCTCTCCGAGTACATCGGTCAGTCGAAGCACAAGGAGAACCTGAAGGTGTTCGTGGAGGCCGCGCGGCGCCGCAAGGAGCCGCTCGATCACGTGCTCTTCTGCGGTCCGCCCGGGCTCGGCAAGACGACGCTCGCGTACATCATCGCGGAGGAGATGGGCGTCCGCATCCACGTGACGAGCGGTCCGGCGATCGAGCACAAGGGGGCGCTCGCCGGGCTGCTCACGAAGCTCGAGCAAGGGGACGTGCTCTTCATCGACGAGATCCATCGCCTCTCTCCGGTCGTGGAGGAGAGCCTCTACCCGGCGATCGAGTCGTTCCAGATCGACATCATGACCGGGGAGGGGCCGTACGCGACCACGATCCAGCTCGCGCTCAAGCCCTTCACGCTCGTCGGTGCGACGACCCGGACCGCGCTGCTCACGGGGCCCCTCCTCTCGCGCTTCGGCTACGTCGCGCGCCTCGACTACTACCCGGTGGAGGAGCTCGAGGAGATCGTCAAGCGCAGCGCTCGCTTGCTCGAGGTGCCGATCGACGACGCGGGCGCGCGCGTGATCGCAGCGCGATCGAGGGGCACGCCGCGCGTCGCGAACCGGCTGCTGCGTCGGGTGCGCGACTTCGCCGACGTGCTCGCGGGCGGGAAGATCACGGCGGCGATCGCCTCGAACGCCGCCGAGCGCCTCGACATCGATCCGATGGGGCTCGACGCGATGGACCGACGACTCTTGACGATCATCATCGACGACTACGACGGCGGTCCGGTGGGGCTCGACACGCTCGCCGCGGCCATGAGCGAGCCTCGCGACACGATCGAGGACGTCTACGAGCCGTTCCTGCTCCAACAAGGCTTTCTGGGCCGGACGCCGCGCGGACGAATCGCGACGCGAAAAGCGCACGAGCACCTCGGGCGACCCTTCCGAGGCGGCGCGCCGGATCAGGGGACGCTCTTCGAGTGAGCCGAGTCCGCGCCCTCCGCGCCGACGGGAAGAAAGCACGCGACCGAGGGGCGTCCGTTCGTTCTCTCGAGCACCTCGATGTGCCCGCCGTGCAGCTCGAAGATCGTTCGCGCGAGGCGCAACCCGAGGCGGAGCCCGCGCCCGCGTCGGTTCGAGAAGTAGAGCTCCTCGAGCGCCGCGGCGGTGGGGCCGCTCTTCTTGTGCTCGACGTCGACGCGTAGCTCCTGCCCGACGCCGCGCGCGCGCACGACGACCCTCTCGGTCGCGATCGGCTTCTCCACCCGCGAGATGCCGCCTGCCGGCGTCGCGGTCGCGCTCGCCTTCAGCGCGTGCGCGATCACGAGGGCCAGCGCGCGCGTGAGGTGGATCGGGTCGGCGTCGATCGAAGGGAGGCGCTCGTCGATGATCACCTCGATGCCGGTGTCGACGTGGACGAGCTCGTTCGCTTTGCGGCTCGCCTCCTCGAGGATCTCGTCGAGGCGGACGCGCCGCGGGGAGATGCCGAGCTGACCCATCTCGACCCGCGCGGAGTCGAGGATGGTCTCGACGAGCGCGACGAGCTCGCGCCCGCGCGACGAGACGATCTCGAGGCTCTCTCGCTGCCCCGGCGTGAGCTCCTCGAGCGCGAGCAGATCGGCGAATCCGAGCAGGGCGTTGAGTGGTCCCTTCAGATCGTGGCTGATGCCCGCGAACAAGATGCCGCGTGCGCGCTCCGCGTTCTCGAGCGCGGTCCTCGCGCTGCGCTCTGCGGCGGCCACCTCGTCGAAGCGCGGCTCGAGCTTCGCGAGCAGCCCCGTGAGGCCGGAGGTCGCCTCCTGCGTGCGTGGCGCGCGGACGGCGTCGTCGAGGTCCGTGGCGCGCTCGGCGAACGTCCGGCCGAGGTCGCGCAGCAGAAACGTCACGCGCGCGAGGTCGTCGCTCACCGCTCGATCCATGCTGCGCGATCCCCACGCCGCGACGGCGGCGACGCCGATCGCCGCGGCGACGAGGGCCGAGAGGCTCATCGCGTCGAGGCCGCCCAGGAGCGCGATCACGAGCGTCGCGCCTGCGACGCCGGCGAGGGCTCCGCGGCGCGCGTCGCGCGCGAACGACGCTCGAGCCAGGAGCGGCCGGTCGGTCGTCGGCGCCGGCGCCTCGTTCATCGCGGCGCCTCGGGGTCGCGGCGCCCGCCTCGCATCGACGGGCGGCTCTGCTCCGCGGAGCTGACCTCGTCCGGCGTCGCGCGCTGGAGCTCGACGCGGATCCGCGTCCGGCGACCGTGCGAGGCCACGTCGATGCGCCCTCGGAGGCGCGAGATCAACCGCCCGGCGACGGCGAGGCCGATGCCGACCCCCTCGCGCGTGGTCGCTTCGTCGAGGAAGCCCTCCGACAGCGCCCGCAGCTCGAGCGGCGTCGGCGCGCGCCCCACGTCTTCGACGAAGAAGACGGCGCGCCCCGGATCGCCCTCGACCTCCTCGACGCCGACGAGCACTTGACCCTCGTCGGTCACGCGGATCGCGCGCGTGATCAGGTTCCAGAAGACACGGCGGAGGCGCTTCTCGTCGCCCATCGCGAAGACCAGGGGCGCCGACGGCTGTACGACCTCGAGCTTCTTCTGGTTCGCGACCACCTGCGCCGCTCGCGTGACTTCGCTCGCCGCGGCTCCGAGGTCGACGGGACGCGGCGAGAGCTCCATCGCGCCCGTCTCGAGCGCGGTCAAATCGAGCACGTCCTCGACCAGCGCGCGCAGCTGCTCGCCGCTCGCCACGATCACACCGACCGCCTCGACCCCGTCCGCGCCGAGCGGCCCCTCCGCGCCGCTCTCGAGGATGTGCGCGAAGCCGAGGATCGAGTTGAGGGGTGTCCTCAGCTCGTGGCTGAAGTCCGCGAGGAAGCCGAGGCGCTCGCGATCGGCCTCCTCGGCGGCCGCGCGGTGGCGACTCGCCTCTCGCTCCGCGCGCTCGAGGCGCGCGACGAGATCGACGCACGCCGCTCCCAGCGCGCGCGTCATCGCGTGGGCCACGACGGGATCCGGCGCGCGCCCCTCCGTCCACGCGGTCAATCGGGCGCCGATCGAGTCGACGGACGCCGCGATCTCCGCTCGGGCGCGCGTCGCGCGCACGACGACCCACGCGACCGAGGTCCCCACCGCGAGCGAGGCCGCCACGAGCGCGGACACGGACCGGACGCCGAGCGACGCCGCGACGATCAGGATCGAGGCGCCCGACAGCAGGGCGAGGAGCGCGGACGAGCGAGGCGACTGCTCGAGGGAGCGGAGCTCTCGCTCGCCAGGCCGCTCCATCCCTCACCCGGCGCTCCTAGGAGCGCGGAGCCCCCTGGGGCGGGTGACCGCCGCCGGACGGGGTGTCCGTCGAGAGCAGCGCGTAGTTGACGTGGTCGAGCCAGCGACCGTTGCACCACTCGGCCTGACGGCTGATGCCCTCGAACCGGAACCCGGCTCGTTGGATGACCTTCAGAGAGGGATGGTTGTCGGTTGCTGCTGCAACCTTGATGCGATGAACGCCCATCTGGCGGAAGGAGAAATCGATGCTGAAGCGCACCGCCTCGCTCATGAAGCCGCGCTTGTGCGCGTCGGTCCGCAGCCAATAGCCGAGCTCGCACGACCGGTGCAGGTGGACGCAGTTCTCGAGCCCCACGATGCCGAGGAAGGTGCGGGTCGCGCGATCGCGGATCCCGAAGCGCACCGCCTTGCCCTGATCCCAGTCGGCCGCGCACGCCTCGGCGAAGCGCACGCTCGAGCCCGCGTCGGTCGTGTACTCGACCCACGGCAGCCACGCCTGCAGCACCGGTCGCGAACGCTCCACGGCGAACCAGATCTCGGGCCCGTCCGACGGCTCGACGGGCAGGAAGAAGAGCCTGTCCGTCTCGGGCGGCCGAGCTCGGAGATCGGCGCGCGCTGGGATCGCGAGGCTCATCGTCGGCGCCTCACTTGCACTGGGTTCGGGCGACGTACACCTCGAGGTGTCCCGTCTCGTAGTCGAGCCACGCCACGTACCACTCCCCCGGCTTCTTGCCTGGGGCGACGCTCGGCACGGGCTGCAGCTCGCCGCTCACGCGCGCGATCCGCGAGGGCGCGTGCACGCCGTCGCGATCGACGGCCGCCGTCATGACCTTGCCGCCCTCGAACCAGAAGGCTTGCGCCTTGCCGTCCTCGTTGACGTAGATGGCCGGGTGCTTGCTCCGCGGCGGGAAGCGGTTGCGCACGGTCGCCTTGCCGACGCCCTTGTCGAAGAACGCGACCCAGGCCGTGTCCTTGTTCTCGTCGCTCCAGGCGATGTAGCAAGCGCCGCCGCCGCACGCGATCGTGGGTTGGTCGGCGCGCCCCTTGTCCTGGTTCACGAGGACCATCTCGCCCATCGTGTAGTCCTGCGACGGATCCTTCGCGTCGACGCCCTTGCCGAGATCCGCGAGCGGGATGCGGAGGTGCTCGACGATGCGATCGGGATCTCGCTCGAGCCGGAACGTGAGGTGGAGCGCGTCGGCGTCGATCGCGGCGTCGGGGTAGCGCGGCCGAACCTTCGAGATCGGCGTCGGCTTGAGCGACGTGACGCGGACCGGATCGCCCTCGGGCTCGAGGGTGTCCGAGAGCTTCCTCATGTAGAGGTCCTCGGTGTTCTTGTCGCCCGGCGCGACCCACGCGACCTCGAAGCCCTTCTTCGCGCCGAGCGAAGCGAGCGTCGGCCACGAGGCGCCGCCCGCGGCCTGCCCGACGAGCGAGGCGGAGCTCGCGACCCGCCCGTCCACGTCGAGGAAGCGCGTGAACACGCCGGCCTCGGGACCGCGCGCGTCCCAATAGGTGAGCACGAAGCGCTCTCCGACCCCGAGCAGCTCGGGGCGGCCGATCGCCTGACCCTCGGGCGTCGCGGGGAAGGGGTTCGTGCGCGCTCGCAACGAGTCGTCGAGGCCGACCGCGAACGCCTGCTCGTTGCCGTCGCGGTTCTCCGTCCACACGACGACGGGGCCGCGCGGACCCACCGCGATCGACGGGCGACTCGCGGCGATGACCTTCGTCTTCTCCTCGAGGAGGTCGTAGAAGCGCGGCCGTCCGAGGCCCGTCAGCTTGCAGACCGCGTTCTCCTTCTTGCCGGCGATCGCTTGGTCGAGGTGCTCGAGCAGGGTCCGCGGCACCCCGTGACCCCCCATCGCGTAGGCGTCTTTCAGGAGCTTCTGCGCGCCGTCGAGATCGCCCGCCGCGATCGCGTCCTGCGCCTTGTTCACGAGCGGCATGAACGGCAGCCCGCTCGCGGGGGGAGCCGAGGCGCTCGCGCTCGGCAGGGGGGGCGGAGGCCGAGTCGGGCGGGCTCGCGCCCGCGTCGACCATCGAGGACGTCTGCACCGGAGGCTGCGTCGGCGGGATCAGCGTGCGGTACACGCCGTAGGCCGCGCCTGCGACCACGCCGAGCGCGACGATCCCGAGGACGACGCGTCCGGCGCCGCCCTCCTTCTTGCCGGCGGGCGGCGCGACCGACGCCCCCGCGCCAGGGGCGGCGAAGTGCGCGCGCGATCCCCGGATGGCGCCCGCTTGCGCGTCTTGCGTCGGCGTCGGCGCGGGGCCCGGTACCGGCTGCGTCGGCGCCGTGGGCTGGGCGCCTCCCGGGGTGGGCTGGCTCGTCGGCGGCCGTCCGTCCTCTTCGGTCTCGATGCTGACGGAGGAGAGCTGCCCCATCTCCATCGCGCGCAGGAGCTCGTCGGCGAACTCCTTCGGCGTCTGGAAGCGCTTCTCGATGTTGCGATCGAGCGCCTTCTGGAACCACGTGACGAACGACTCCGGCAGATCGGGCCGGAGCGCGATCGGATCGGGCAGCGGCGCGTTCGCGATCTGGGCGAACGTCATCGCCACGCCCTGATCCGTGCTCCACACCGTGCGGCCGGTGAGCGACTCGTAGGTGATGCACCCGAGCGCCCAGAGATCGGCGCGTGAGTCGACCGCGCCTTGGCCGCGCACCTGCTCCGGGCTCATGTAGGCCGGCGTTCCGAAGACGGCGCCCTCGCGCGTGAGTCGCGCCTGGCCGCCCTTGCCCGCGTCCATCGACGAGTAGAACTTCGCGAGGCCGAAATCGAGGATCTTGGCGAGGACGCGGCCCTCCTCGTCCTTGGTGACGAAGATGTTCTCCGGCTTCAGATCGCGGTGAACGATGCCCGCGGCGTGGGCTTTGACGAGCCCCTTGCACGCCTGGGTGATGACCGCGACGGTGGTCTGCACGTCGATCTGCCCGACGCGGATCATCCGCTCGTAGAGCGACTCGCCCTCGAGCAGCTCGAGCACGAGGAACGGCCTGCCGTCCTCGAGGCGACCGGAGTCGTAGACGTCGCAGATGTGGGGGCTGCGGATCGCAGCGACCGCGCGCGCCTCGCGGAGGAAGCGCTCGACGACCACCGCCGAGGAGATGAGCTCCTGCGCGAGGACCTTGATCGCGACGCGCTTGCCGATGTCGACGTTCTCAGCCTCGTAGACGGCGGCCATGCCGCCCCGCCCGAGCTCTCCCGTCACCCGGTACTTCCCGGCGATGACAAAACCGACGGGTATTTTCGCCTTGTTGGTCGCCATCTGGGAGGAGGCTCGTCCTGTTGCCTCGGAGAGAGAAGGCGCGGGGGTCCGCGCTGAACCGCTGGAGATTATGCGAGGCCTGCCGGTACGACAATCCTTCAGTCCCTTTTGATGGGAGGCCCCGGTTCGTCACGTCGCCCCGCGCGCGTCGTCCTTGCGGGGGCGGGGGGGGCGTCGAGGCTCGCGTCGCCGCGAAACTTCCCAGAAACATCGGCGCGCTAAGACCAGGCGGCGTGGGGCGAGCCCGGAGGACCTCCGGCGGCCCGCCCTCGTGGCGGCGACGCCGAGAGAGAGGCGCGGATGAAGAAGATTGAAGCCATCATCAGGCCGTTCAAGCTCGACGAGGTCAAGGACGCGCTCGCCGAGGTCGCCATCCAGGGCATGACCGTGACCGAGGTGAAGGGCTTCGGCCGCACCGGCGGCAAGAAAGAGGTCTATCGCGGCTCGGCGTACGTCGTCGACTTCGTCCCCAAGGTGAAGATCGAGATCGTCGTCCCCGACAGCCAGGTCGACAACGTCATCGACGCCATCGAGAAGAGCGCCAAGACCGGCCGCATCGGTGACGGGAAGATCTTCGTCTCGCCGATCGACGAGGTCGTGCGCATCCGGACCGGCGAGCGCGGCGAAGAGGCGATCTGAGCCGCGCGCACGCCACCCATCCGCGTGAATCAGTCTCGGCCGGCATTTTCGACCGGCCCCAATGCCGAGGGAAATCATGAAACCGACCGAGGTCATCGAGTTCGCGAAGAAGAACGGCGTCGAGTTCGTCGACTTGAAGTTCGTCGACCTGCCCGGAACCTGGCAGCACACCACCATCCCGGCCAACCGCCTCGAAGAAGCGCTCTTCGAAGACGGCCTCGGCTTCGACGGATCGTCCGTCCGCGGCTGGCAGCCGATCAACGCCAGCGACATGTCGATCATCCCGCTCGCGGAGACGGCGAAGCTCGACCCGTTCTACGAGAAGAAGACCCTCAGCATGCTGTGCAAGGTGAACGACCCGATCACCGGCCAGCCCTACGGCCGCGATCCCCGCTACATCGCGCAGAAGGCCGAGGCGCACCTGCGATCGACGGGCATCGCCGACACGAGCTACTTCGGCCCCGAGGCCGAGTTCTTCGTCTTCGACAACGTGCGCTACGAGAGCTCGTCGAAGGGCGCGATGTACGAAATCGACAGCGAGGAGGCCTCGTGGAACATGGGCAAGCCCGGGCTCGGCCACCGCGTGCGCCCGAAGGAGGGCTACTTTCCGGTTCCTCCCAACGACACGCTCGGTGACCTGCGGCAGTCGATCATGTCGACCCTCATGGAGACGGGCATCAACGTCGAGGTCGGCCACCACGAGGTCGCGTCCGCCGGTCAGTGCGAGGTCGGCATCAAGTTCTCGACGCTGACGAAGATGGCCGACGATCTCCTGTGGTTCAAATACGTCGTGAAGAACGTCGCCAAGCGACACAACAAGAGCGTCACGTTCATGCCGAAGCCGGTCTTCGGCGACAACGGCAGCGGCATGCACTGTCACCAGTCGTTCTGGAAGGAGGGCAAGCCCCTCTTCGCCGGCGACGGGTACGCGGGCATGAGCGAGCTCGGCCTGCACTACATCGGCGGCATCTTGAAGCACGCGAAGTCGCTCGCCGCCCTCACGAACCCCACGACGAACAGCTACCGGCGCCTCGTGCCCGGCTACGAGGCTCCCGTGAACCTCGCGTACTCGAGCCGCAACCGCTCGGCGTCGATCCGCATCCCGGTCGTCGCGGGCAACTCGGCGAAGGCGCGACGCATCGAGGTGCGCTTCCCGGACGCGACCTGCAACCCGTACCTCGCGTTCTCGGCGATGATGATGGCCGGCCTCGACGGCGTCATCAACCGCATCGACCCGGGCGATCCGCTCGACAAGGACATCTACTCCCTCTCGCCGGAGGAGCTGAAGGACGTGCCGCACATGCCGGGCAGCCTCGACGAGTCGCTCGACGCGCTCGAGAAGGACCACGAGTTCCTCCTGCGCGGCGACGTGTTCACGCGCGATCTGCTGACGACGTGGATCGACTACAAGCGTGAGCGCGAGGTCGACGCGGTGCGGCTCCGTCCCGTTCCGTACGAGTTCTACCTCTACTACGACTGCTGAGCCTCGGCGGCCGGGCGGGCGAACGCTCGTCCGGTACCCGCGGCGGGCCCTTCCCGTGGCCCGCCGGGCTCGTCGGATGGCACCCCGAGACACCTGCCCAGGCGGTGTTTCGGGGTGCTCGCGATTTGTGCGCCCCGAAAGCCCGCGGATGGTTTACTTTCCGGCCCTAGACGCGTGCAATCCGGTGACCTGATCCAGTCGCGGTACCGACTGAACCGCCTCCTCGGCTCTGGAGCGAGCGGCTCGGTGTGGTCAGCCAAGAACGAGCTGATCGATCGCGACGTGGCGCTGAAGATCATGCGCCCCGACGTCGCCGAGGACGCGGTCGCGCTCCAGCGCTTCTTCAACGAAGCGAAGGCGTCGGGCCGCGTGCGCAGCTCGAGCATCGTCGAGATCCTCGACCTCGGCCAGGCGGAGGACGGATCGCCCTTCCTCGTCTTCGAGCTGCTCGATGGCGAGGGCCTCGACGCGCGCCTCCAGCGCGAGGGCACGCTCGATCCGGAGTTCGGCTGCGAGGTCTTCATGGCCGTGGCCAAGGCGCTCGACCTCGCGCACTCGCAGGGCATCATCCACCGCGATCTCAAGCCCGCGAACATCTACTTGCATCGCGATCCCGAAGGTAACGTGATTGCGAAAATCCTGGACTTCGGGATCAGCAAGGTGTTCGAGACCAACACGAACAACAACTTCACGCTGACGCGCACCGGCACCGTCGTGGGATCGCCCGCGTACATGGCGCCCGAGCAGGCGCAGGGCAGCGAGGATCTCGATGGCCGCGCCGACGTGTGGTCGCTCGGGGTCGTGATGTACGAGGCCTTCAGCGGGACGCTCCCTCACGAGGCCCCCAACTACAACGCGCTCATGGTCCGGATCCTCACGCAGGACGTCGACCCGATCATGACGCGCAAGCCCGATCTCCCGCCGTCGATCTGCACCGTGGTGGACGCCTGCCTGCGTCGCGATCGGTCGCAGCGGACGGCGAGCGCCGGTCAGGTCTCGCAGCAGCTCGACGGCGCGCTGCGCGAGATGAAGGCGGTGCGATTCCGGCACATGGGGCGGCGCGCGTCGGATCGCCAGCAGGGGCAGTTCCGGCGTCGGGCCTCCGACTTCCCGCCCCCCGACATGTCGAACGCAGCGACGCTCGTGCAGGCGCCGCAGGGTGCTGGAGACTCGCAGAAGAAGGTCGTGCTGCTCGCCGCGGGGCTCGGGATGTTCGTCGGCCTCGCGGCCGTCGCCATTCTGATCTGGATGCTGAAGTAGCCGCGCCCAGGTCCCACGCGCCTCGGGTCGAGCGGGGGAGGCCGGGAGGCGTGACGGTTGACGGGGGCCGCGGGCCTCCGCATGTTGCCGCGAGCGCATGCTCTGTCCCTACTGCCAACAGGACGCGCCGCTCATCTATCGCGGGATCACCGCCTACTGCACCGCGTGCGGTCGGCAGCGCGCGCTCCTGTCGTCGACCTCGGTGAGCTTCGCGGGCAAGCCCGCGCACGTCGGTGGCATCGTCGTCCGGACCTTCGGCTACTTGGGGCTGACGTTCGGCGTCGGCTTCGCGCTCTTCGTGGGGCTCTTCGTCGGCCTGGTCGCGTCGGCCACCGCGGGCCTCATCACCGGC
This sequence comes from uncultured Polyangiaceae bacterium, assembly GCA_964467935.1. Lineage (GTDB taxonomy): Bacteria > Myxococcota_A > Polyangia > Polyangiales > Polyangiaceae > CAYYKK01. The sequence continues at coordinate 2,607 of CAYYKK010000016.1, read as the reverse complement.
GGCGTGCTCACGGCGCTGACGTTGATCTTCGCGCTGCCGATGCTGTTCGGCGGAAAGAAGCTCGAAGCGAGCGGCGATCACGAGCGCGATCAGCAGCGCGTCCAGGCCGTCTTCGCGCTCGCCGCCAACCGGGGCGGGGTGCTCCGCGCGCGCGACGCCGCCGCCGCCCTCGACATGCCGATCGACGCCGCCGACACGTTCCTCACCGAGCTCGCGAAGCGCCGCTACGACGAGATGAACGTCGACGTGAGCGAGAGCGGCGAGGTCGTCTACACGTTCCCGCGGCTGCTGACGGTCGAGCCTTCTCGATGGGGGAGCGTGTTCTCGCCCGGGGCGCCGGCGCCGCGCGTGCGCGTCGAGGCTCCGTCGGAGCGCCCGGCAGCCGCCGTGAAGCCGGTGAGCTCGGCGCCGCCGCCGATCATCGACGCCGACTTCGAGGAGATCGAGGAGCCGTCGGCTGGGGCTCGCCGGCGAGTCTGAGCGGGCCGCGGCCGGCGGCGATCGCGACGAGCGCGAGCGCGACCGCGGCGACGATGGCCGGCAGACCGGAGGCGGACGGGCCGCGCGCGAGCTCGCCTCGGTGCCAGTCGATGTCGAAGAGGCCGCCCGCGGTCAGCGCGCCGACGAGCATCGAGAACGCCGCGTTCGCGCCCACCGATGCCCAGAGGCTGCCGGTTCGATCGAGCAGCCGCGCCGACAGGAGGCCGCCCGCCATCGCGAGCGCGATCGACGCCGGGCTCGTCGTCGACGCGAGCAAGAAGGGCGTCGGTGACGCGAGCGTCGCGAAGGCGATCGCGAATCGTCGGTCGAGCCCGGCGCGCGCGGCGAAGTGCATGGGCAACGCGCGAAACAGGATCTCTTCGCGCACGGCCGTGCCGATCGCGGCGAGCAGCGCGAACCCGAGCATGAGGCTCGGTCGGCCGGGGGTGATCGTGCCCGCACCCACGACGTGAGAGATCACGAGCGCGGCGAGCCCGGCCGTCGCCGCTGCGCCGACGCCGAGCGCGGCGCCGTGGACCGCGCGTCGCGGCGAGAGCCCGTCGGGATCGGCGCGATCCCAGACGACGCCGGCGCGCCCTGCGGCGAGGCTCGCGAGCAGCCCCCCCAAGATCGCGCGCGCGAGCGGCACCGACGAGAGGAGCCCGTCGGCGAGGGTCAGCGCCGCCGCGAGCCCGAGGAGCCACGCCGCGCCGAGGCCGATCTCGACGAGGGGTCGCCGTCGTGGGCGCTCTCTGTCCTCCAGGATCGCCGGCTCCGTCTCGCTCACGTCGCTCGATCCGATCCGTGGTCAGTGGAGCGTGTGCCAGTCGCCATCGTGCTCGATCTTGGGCACGTCGACGCGGGCCTCTCCAGCGCGGCCCTCGCGTGACCCGGAGGGCCCGCGCTCGGTGGACGAGGCGCGAGCGTTCGAGCCCGCTTCGCCGGCGCCGTGCTCGGCGCGCGCTCGAGCGCTCGCGCCTGCTGCGTCGGACTCGAGCCCGTCGGGTCGGATCGGGTCGATCGCGGCGCCGTCGCGGCTCCGGCCGTCGCCGCCCTCGGTCCTCGAACCCTCGGCGCGCTCGGCCCCGATCCCCGCGTCGTCGAGCCGATCGCTCCGTCCACCGTCGGCGCTCACGCCGTCCGCGCGGAGCCGGTCGACACGCTCACGGGACGGACGCAGCGCATCGACCCGCGGTCCGTCCGCCAGCACACCCCGCGCGAGCGGCGCGTCGTCGAGCGCCTCCTCGTCTTCCGAGGCGGCCAGGTCCCGACGCGCGCGCGACACGATGAGGAGAGGACCGGCGTCCGAGGCGCGGCTCCGGCGCAGCGCCCGGAGCCGCGCGGCCGTCGACTCGCTCGCCGCGATCGCGCGACGCCGCCGGACGAGCCCCACGATCCAGAGGGCGAGCCACAGCACGACCGAGAGGGCGATGACCGGGAAGAGCGCGTACCTGCGCGCCATGTCGCTGCGCCAGGCGCGATCCACGCCGACGCGATCGGAGCCGAGCGCCTCGGCGACCGCCTCGTCGAGCTCGGTGCCACGACGCAGCTTCTCGACCACCTCCGGCAGCGCGCCGCGCTCGCGGGTGTCGCTCACGAAGCGCACGAAATCGGCTGCGAACGCGGCCTGTCGATCGCTCGAGGCCGCGCCGCTCCCGAGATCCGCGACGTGCGGCAGATCGTCGCGCACCCACGCGAGCAGCAGGCTCTCGGCGCGGCTCGCCTCGTGGCTCCGCGAGAAGTGCGTGGCGAACCCCTCCTCGAACCAGCGCGGGATCGCGGCGGTCGAGCGCTCCTCGCGATCGCTCGACCGAGCGCCGCCCGCGCCGGCAGCATCCGACGCCGACGGCCGCGCGACGGCTTCGGCGAGCGCGAGGCGCGCGAGCTGGTAGCGGATCGCCGACTCGAGATCCTGGGGCTCGCCGCCGATCTTCGCCCCGGCGCTGAGGACGACCAGACGTTGCTCGAGGAACGCCTCGCCGGCGGGCACGTCGCCCGCCACCGGTCGCGCCTTGATCATGGCGGCGCGCTCCCAGTTCTGGCCGAGGCCCTCGTAGTACTGCAGCGCCGCGTCCGTCGACATGGCGATGTTGGTGGCGCCGGGGTCGGGCCGGAGGCGGAGGTCGA
>CAYYKK010000015.1:7930-47826 GCA_964467935.1 uncultured Polyangiaceae bacterium | reverse complement strand
CTTAACACCGGTCGAGGTGGGCCACGTCGTTCCACGAGACGAGCCTCGGCGCGCCGTCCTCGTGGTGCACCTCCGCGAGCGCCGTGTTGCGCATGCCGACGAGGCTCTTCGGTCCGGGCGGCTCGACGCCGAGGATCGAGCACGCGAGCGCGCGCAGCGCGGCGCCGTGCGAGACGACGAGGACCGCTCGGCCGGGGTGCGCGCGGGCGATGCGGTCGACCGCGCGCCTCATCCGGGCGGCGAGCTCGGCGTACGTCTCGCCGCCCCCGCGACGGACGTCGATGCCCGCGTGCCACGCGGCGTACTCGTCCGCGAAACGCTCCTTCACCTCGTCGATGGAGCAGCCCGACCAAGCGCCCACGTCGATCTCGCGCAGCGACGGGTCGACGGTGGGCGTGAGCGACAGCGCCTCCGCGACGATGCGGGCCGTCTCCTCGGCGCGCGCGAGGTCGCTCGAGACGATCGCGTCGAGCTTCGTGGCGACGAGCCTTCGCCCGAGGAGCGCAGCCTGCTCGCGCCCCTTCGCGTCGAGCGGCCCCCCGCCTTGCCCTTGGAAGATCTGGCGCGCGTTCGCCTCGGTCTGCCCGTGACGCGCGAGGAGGAGGCGGGAGTCGATCACGACGTCGGGACCACGCGGAGCAGCGCCCTCATCCCGCGAGGGTAGCTCATGGCGCTCGGCGGATCCGCAGCACGAACGTGCCGCCCTCGGTGCCGTTCAGATCGAGGAGGATCCTCCCGTCCCAATCCTTGTCGGGCTTCGCGCCGACGTCGCGGAAGTGACGGACCGCGTCCTCTCCGATCTCGAACACGGCGATCTTGCCGAAGTCGGCGCGCACCGGGAACGAGAAGTCTCCGTACGGCCAGCGACGGGCGAAGCGGCTGGGGATGTCGGTGCCTTCGACGTCGACGCCGAGCGACTCGATGCGGCGCGTGGAGTCGGGGACGACGACGTGGAGCCGCTCGCCGTCCTTGGTGGGCTCGCGGTAGGCGAAGAGGGTCGCGCGGAACACCGGCACGGCCTCGACGTGCATCCAGTGGCGCGCGTCGGCTTGGAGCGTCGCGTCGAGCTTGCCTTCGACCTTGTCGACGAGGATGCGCCCGCCCTCGCCGCGACGGATCGCCGTGAACGCGTAGGGCCCCGACAGATCCCAATGTCCGGCGCCGTCGATCGTGCGTACGTCCCCGTAGCCCATCCCGCGGAGCTCGGGGTTCTCGAAGTGCGGCACGAGCCAGCCTTGCGCCCCGATCTTCATCACGCCGATCGCGCCCGGCGGCAGCGCGCGAATCTCCCCCTTCGGTCCGTCCTTCCACGGGAACGGGGTCCCGTGTCCGTCGATGTACCGGAAGGCGGGCGCGCCCTCGACGCCGGGGCCGCCGTCCTTCGCGTCGAGCACGGTGGCGGTGGGGATCGAGCCGAGCTCCACGTCGACGCTGTCGGCGAGGAAGCGAGGCACGGCGCCGTCGACGGCCATCTGGCGCTCGCAGCACGTCGCGTCCGCGCCGCAACACGCTGGGGTCTTCGGCTTGGGCAGGCGCTTGACCGTCGGGGCGATCTCCCACCCGGACGGGGGTGCGAGCGGCGCCGCCAGGGCCCACGCGGCGAGGGTCACGACGATCACCGCGGACGCGGTCGAGAGCGCGAGCGTCGAGGAACGCATCAGAGCGTCTCCAGGTACGCGATGAGCGCGCGTCGATCGGGATCGCTCACGGTGCTCGGATCGAACATCTTGCTGTTCGCGTCGGTGAGCACCGCCTCGAGCGTCGCGTAGCGCCCGTCGTGAAAGTACGGCGCGCTCCCGCGGATGCCGCGCAGAGACGGCGTGTCGAAGGAAGACTTCTTCTCGCCCTTCACGCCGGAGCCGACGTCGTGGACCTTCGCGTCCGTGCCGCCCTCCTTGTGGCACCCGGCGCACCCCGCCGCGACGTACACGGCCTTTCCGCGCGCGACCTCCGCGCCGTCGACCGGCGCTCTCGCGGACGGAGGCGCTGGCAACGACGAGACGTAGGCGATGAGCGCGTCGAAGTCGGCCTTGTCGCCGGGCGAGCCGAGCCCGGTGCCGCCGAGCCGCTGAAAGGTCTTCTCCAGGTGATCGTGCAAGGTGGGGTTGTCGCCGAACCAACCGTACGGCGCCGTGCCCTCGAGTCGCCCCGCGAGCATGGGCGTCTGGCGCGCGCCGTCGGGGCTCGACCAGACGAGGCCGTCGTCACGGCCTTCGGGGTGACAGCTCGCGCAAGCGCGGCCGCTCGAGATGCGCACGTCGTCGGTCGTGACGAAGAGCCGCCGCCCGCGCTCCAGCACGGGATCTCGCTTCTCTCCGGCGCGCTGCCAAGGCGTCATCGAGGAGGTCGGCGCCTTGTCGCCCTTCGCGTCGAGATCGACGCGCGAGAGCGCGCGATCGAGCGACGACCACACGAAGAGCTGCCCGCTGTCGCCCGTCGCGGCGAGCGCGATCGGACCCGCTCCCACGGCGAAGCGCCGGGTCAGCCCCATCATCGGATCGGAGAGCCACGGGTCGAGCTCGAGCACCGCGCCCACATCCATGCACGCCACGTAGAGCCGATCGTTTCGCACGAGCGCGCTCCGCGGCAGCACGCAGTCGCCCATCCCGACGCGCGACTGCGCCGCGCTCGTCGTGACGAGCTTCTTCGTCGCAGGATCGACGACGCCGACGATCGGCGCGACCGGGGCCACGTCGGCCCCGGCGCCGTAGCTCACGTTGCTGACGCCGCTGCCCGCGATCCCCGAGTCGACCGTCGTGTGCGGGACGAGCAAGCGCCACGTCTCGCCGGCCTTGGGCGCTTTGGGCGCGAGGCGCGCGAGCGCGTACGCCTGCGTCGCGTCGCGCGGTCGATCGTCGGTCTCTCCGTCGAGCTTGAGCTTGCGCCCGGCGCGCAGATCGATCGCCACCGGCTCCGTCGCCGGGTCGTCGAGATCGACCGCGGTGACGCGCCCTCCCGTGGCGTGGGCGACGTAGGCGATCTTGCCCGCCGGATCGACGACCACGGCTCGCGGCTCCCGCGCGAGGGCGATCGTACGGAGAAGCGCCATGTCCGCGGGGCGGAAGAGCGCGAGCGAAGCGCCGAACGCGCTCGTCACGAGGAGCCGATCCGGCGTCTCCGCGAGCGCCCACGGCTCGGGCGCGACGTCCGCCCGGCAACGCTCCTCGAGGGGCGCGGCGAGCTCGGCGCCCGGCTCGAGCACGAGGACCTCGGCGCGGTCGCGCAGCGTGACGGCGATCCGACCGTCGGCGAGCACGAGCACGTCGTGAGGCTCGCCGTCGAGAGGCGTGACGGCGAGCTCCTCGAGCGATCGGGCGTCGATGGTGTGGATCGCGTGCTCGTCCGCGTCGGCGACGAGCGCCACGAGCGCCGGCGTCTTCCCGGCGAGCTCGCCCTTCGGCGCGAGGAGGTCGACGGCGGAGCTCGTCGCCGACACGTTGACGCGCGCGAACCGGCCCGGGCCCTTCGCGACGCAAGCGCGATTGCCCGTGACGGGCGCGGCCGGCGTCGCCACCTTCGCGCTGGGGAGCGGCGTCGCGGACGGCGCGACCGACGCGCTCGGTGACGGCGCGACGGAGCTCGAGCTGCAGCCGAGCAGCAGCGACGCACACGCGAGCGCGGACGAGATCGAACGGAGCCGATGGCGGGAGGAGGGAGCCACGTGGCCTCGAAGGCTAGAGGAGTCGGGAGCGTCGATCGAGAACGCTCCCTCGGCGCGCGCGCTTCCCTCGTCTAGGCGGCGAGGCGCTCGCCTTCCTCGGCGAGGATCGCGAGGCACCCCTCGAGCGAGTCGCAGAAGAGCAGGCGCTTGCGAATCGACGCAGCGCCGGGGAGCCCGCGCAGATACCCCGTCAAATGGCGGCGCGTGACGCGCACGCCGTGTGGCTCGCCGCGCGCCGCGACGTTGGCGACGAGGTGCTCGCGACAGAGCGCCAGCCGCTCCTCCACCGTCGGCCCGGGCAGGTCGACGCCGCGATCGAGCTTCGCGCGCGCTTCGCGAAAGACCCACGGGTGATCGATCGCCGCGCGACCGATCATCACGCCTTCGCATCCGGTCTCTTCGAAGGCGCGCGCGGCGTCCGCCGCCGTCTTGACGTCGCCGTTCACCACGACCGGGATCGAGACCCCCTCCCGTGCGCGCCTCGCCCAAGACCAGTCGGCCGCGCCGGAGTGCCCCATCTGCGCCGTGCGGCAGTGGATCGTCAGGGCGCGTACGCCGACGCCCTCGAGCCGCTTCGCGAGCTCGACGATCGGCATGTCGGACTCCGGTCCGTAGCCGATGCGGGTCTTGACCGTCACCGGGAGCTTCACCTGGCGGACCACGAGCTCCGCCATCGCGACCATCGCCGCGGGATCACGGAGCCACCCGGCGCCGGCGCCGCGCCCCGCGATCTTCGGCACCCAGCAGCCGCAGTTGATGTCGACGAAGGCCGGGCTCGCCGCCTCCGCGACCTCGGCGGCCTCGGCGAGCCGTCCTGGGTCGGAGCCATAGATCTGGATCGCGGTCGGCGTGTCCTCGGGATCGAGCCGGACCTTGCGCGCCGCGGTCCTGCAACCTCGCCAGAGGCCCTCGGCGTTGACGAACTCGGTGACGCACAGCCCGGCGCCGTGCGCGCGGCAGAGGCGGCGAAACACCGCATCGGAGACGTCCTCCATCGGCGCGAGGATGACGGGACGATCGCGAAAGAGGGCCTCGAAGCGTTCGAACGTGGACTGCATTGCTGACTACCGAGCGCCTCTCTAGCACGAAGCAAAGCCCCGGGAAGACCGCATTCGGTCCTCCTCGGGGCTCGCACTTCGGCGCATTCGCCTCGACGACGCCGAAGCGACGCCGCCGCTGCGACTACGCGCTCACTGACAAGCGCCGACCTGGTTGCCCGCCTTCTTGAACGGCGTGCAGGTCGGCTGGCTCGCAGGGCACTCGTCGTTGCTCGTGCACATGATCATGCCCGTGCACGACGCGGCGGCCATGCACTGCGTCTTCGTCATCGTGTGCGCGAAGTTCGCGCAGCCCGGCGCGCCCTGGCCGAACGTCGCGCCCGGAGCGCAGCACACCTGACCCGAGGGGCAATCGGCCTTGGGATCCTCGCACTGCCAGTCCATGTCCATCGGCGCGCAAGCCGTGGCGATGGGATCGCACGTCGCGGTCCCCATCTTGGGCTCGCAGCAGTGCTCCGTGGTGTTGGTGCAGTAGAGGTTCTTGCCACCGTCGACCGCGCTGAAGGGGCAGTAGAGCGTCGAGGTGCCCGCGTCCGCGCTCGGCGGGTGCAGGGTCGAAGGCGTGGAGCACCCACCGCCCGCGCCGCCGGCGCCCGACGTCGACGAAGAGGTCGCGCCCGCGGACGACGTGGACCCGGAGCTCGTGGATCCCGTGCCGCTGCCGGTGGACTTGCTGCTGCTGGTCGTCGTGGAGCCCGAAGCTCCGCCGCCGCCGCTTCCGCCCGTCCCGCTGCTGTTGCCACAGGCGCCCACGGCCGCTCCGGCCAAACAGCCCACCACCGCACCTGCGATCAACCAGCTACGCTTCATGACTCCTCCGTGACCTCTAAGTAGGTTCGCCATCATACCGAAGATCGAAGGATCCCCGGGGGGAATTCGTGCCGACGGCGGACGGGTCGCTTCGCCGAAGCCCGGCGTCAAACCCCTTCGATCGAGCTGAAGAAAAGATCACGCTCGTTTCCGCCGATTCGACGCGGCCCAGATCGCGTCGTGCCACGAAGCGCCAGGCGCGCGTGTGCCGGGTCCGTGAAAGAGGCGAAACGGATCCGCTTCGAAGCTTTGTAGACAGGACGAGGCGTTTCATGTAGGAACGCGCTCGAACATGCTCCTCGATACCTCGCTGCTCCGTCGCGCACGTCTCGAGAATGTCGAACGCCTCGCCAAGTCGCTCGGGGTGGATGCGCCCCGACGCCGGCGTGACAGCGTCTATCACAACCAGCTCGTCAACGCGGTCGCGTCGAAGATCCGCCGCGAGGCGATGATGGAAGAGCTGCGACGCCTCACGACGCTGCGTGGCTGAAGCAGCGTGCGCTGAAGAAGCGCGGCTGAAGCAGCGTGGCTGAAGCAGCGCGGCTGAAGCAGCGCGGCTGAAGCAGCGTGCGCTGAAGTGTGCGCGGGGCGGAAGACGCGCGGCAGACGCTTTGTCGGGAACGGAGCGCACGCGGCGCTGTCGGGCTGCTCGTGGCGCCGTCGTCCGAGCTGCTCGTCGTCGTTCGCTTCGGCGCCTCGGTGCTCGAGACGCGGCGGCTCGCTCCGCCTCGCTCCTTCGAGGTGGTCAACGCGAGCGGCGCGCTCGTCCAGGTCCCGGTGGAGGACGTCGGCGACCGGGCGCGCGTCATGGGTCGCTCCCTCGAGCGCGGCGCACGCCTCGAGCTGCCGCTCGACGGCGTCAGCGTCGAGGTCTCGCTGCACGAAGCCGTCGAAGGGACCGCGGGGAAACCCCCGATCGACCGGCGCACCGTCGCGGCGCAGGCGATCTCCGCGCTGGTCCACGCCGCGACGCTGGCCGCGCTCGTGGCGTTCCTCCCGCCCGTCGAGGACGACGAGCCGCTCGCGATCGAGCGCGACGCCATCGCGCACGTCCTCGCTCCAAAAGGCGAAGAAGGACCCGCCAGGGACCGCGCGGACGACGAGCGCGCGAGCGTGGGCGAAGGGCAGGCAGGTGGGCGAGCGAGCATCGCGGTCGGGGCGATGGGCGAGCGCACGAGCGAGCGCCGCGCACGCGCGTACGGCCTCGCCGGCGAAGCGAGCCGCCGCGCGCCGAGCGGTGATCGGCCCGCGATCGATCCGACGACCTTCGGCATCATCCACGTGATCTCGATCCAGCTGGGCGCGGATCCACACGTCGGCGGCTGGGGCGCGCTCCCGTCGGGATCGGACGCCCTCAGCGCGAGCGGCGAGCTCTGGGGCCCCGAGGTCGGTGACGCGCGCGGCGCCGGCGGTCTCGGGATGACGGGGATCGGCGAAGGGGGCGGCGGGCTCGCGCACGGAGTGGGCCTGCACGATTTCGGCGGCTTCGGCCGCGGCGAAGGGACGTGCGACGCGGCATGCCGCGCCGGGCTCCTCGGTCACGGGCGCGGCACTGGCCGGCTCGGCGGCTCGCACCGCGTCGGCGGCGTGCTCCTCTGCGGCGAGCCCGTCGACGCGCCGCGAGAGGGTTGCACGACGAGCGTCACGGGGCGGCTCCCGCCGGAGGTGATCCAACGCGTGATGCGCCAGAACTTCGGACGCCTCCGGCTCTGCTACGAGGAGGGGCTGCGCCCCCAACCCTCCCTCGCCGGCCGCGTCACCGTGAAGTTCGTGATCGCGCGCGACGGCTCCGTCGCATCGGCGCAGAACGGCGGCTCCGACCTCCCCGACGCGTCGGTCGTCGCGTGCGTCGTGCGTGCGGTGGGCGGCCTCTCGTTCCCCGAGCCCGAAGGCGGGGTCGTCCACGTCAGCTACCCGATCACCTTCTCGCCGGGCGAGTGACTCAGGAGAAGCTCGCGCCGAGGGCGCGGAAGTCGGCGACCAGCAAACGCCAAGCGGCCTCCGAGATGCCGAGCGAGGTCTGGGCGAGCTCGACGCCATGAAACGTCTCCGCCACCCCGCCGAAGCCGGCGAGCGTGGCGAGGTGGTCGGCGAGCAGCACGACGCAGCCGAGGGGGTTCGCGTTCCCGTTCGAGAACGGTTCGTGGTGATTCACGATCACGTCGAGCAGATCGCTCGGCAAGCCCCACGACTCGCACACGACCGTGGCGGCCTCCACGCGCACCGCGTCGATCGCTCGGACCACCGACTCGCCATAGAGGGGTCGCCGGTGCGGGGGTAGATCGCCCAGCACGATGAGGCTCATGGCGGCGCCCACGTCGTGCAGGAGCCCGCAGAGGAACGCCACGTCGTCGGGTAGGCGGGTGTTGCGGCAGATGAGGCGCGCCGCGTGGGCCGTCGCGACCGCGTGCTCGCGCAGCGACTCCATGGGCCCCGCGTACCCCGGCGCGCGGAACACCCGCGAGGTCACCGTGACCTGCAGGAAGATCTGCGTCAGCGCGGTGATGCCGAGCCGGGTCAACGCCTGCTCGAGCGATCGGACCGGCTCACCGCGCGCGTAGAGCGGAGAGCCCGCCACGCGCAGCACCTGCCCAGCGACGAAGGGATCGCTCTGGAGGATGCCGAGCAGGTCGCGGAACGTCGTCTCTTGCTTGCGCGCCAGCTCGAGCAAGCGAAACGCGCTCGAGGGCAAGAGCGGCGGCCGGTACCAAGGCGCTCGGAGCGCTGCACGCAGGTCGCCCGCGATCTCCTCCTCGGCGCCGGCGTCGCCGAGGTGGAGGCTCGTGAGGGCGCTGTGGCGTGAGGCGAACATCGCAGCTCATGAAACGGTCAATTCGCTTCGGACCCAAAGCTTCGTCGCTTCGGACCGGTCCGCCGCGCGGCGCCGGACCACCCGTCGCCGTGCGATCCAGAATACTGCACTAAATGAATGCATCAATTAATCTCTATCATTCTATCCTTCTCCGATAATTGTCGACTTGACGATGCGGTTTTCTGTGCTCCGATAGGCAGATGGATGTTTCCTCGGTGCTGGCCCCGCTCGGTGGGGGCGTGCTCATCGGCGTCGCCGCGGCGAGCCTGCTGCTGCTCGAAGGCCGGATCGCCGGCGTGAGCGGCATGGTCGCGGGGCTCGTCTCGCCGAGGACCACCGATCGCGCGACGCGCCTCTCGTTCCTCGGGGGCCTCGTCGCAGGCGGTCTCGTCGCGCTCTCGTTGTGGCCGCAAGCGTTCGGCGCGCCGATGCTGCGCTCACCGTTCGCGGTCCTCCTCGCCGGTTTGGCGGTCGGCCTCGGCACGCGGCTCGGCGGCGGCTGCACGAGCGGCCACGGGGTCTGCGGCGTCGGTCGGCTGTCGCGGCGCTCCATCGTCGCGACCGTGACGTTCATGTTGACCGGTGGCCTCGCCGCGCTGTCGGTTCGGCTGCTCGGAGGTGCGTCGTGAAGCTCGTGCGCGTGATCGCGGCGCTCGGCGCCGGTGTGCTCTTCTCGATCGGTCTCTCGCTCTCGGGGATGACCCACCCCGCGAAGGTCGCGGCGTTCCTCGACGTGTCGGGCGGCTGGGATCCGAGCCTCGCGTTCGTGATGGTCGGCGCCATCGGCGTCTACCTGCCGCTCCAGCGGGTGATTCGACGCCGCGCGCGCCCGGTGCTCGCGGCACGGTTCGCGATCCCCGCGGAGACGGCGATCGACGCGAAGCTCGTCGGCGGCGCGGCGTTGTTCGGTCTCGGCTGGGGCGCGGCGGGCTATTGCCCCGGCCCTGGGATCGCGTCGCTCCTCACGGGCGGCGCCGCGCCGGCCATCTTCGTGGGCGGCATGATCGCGGGGATGGGTCTCTTCGAGGCCTGGCGCGCCCGGAGCTCGACCAAGACCCCCGCCTCCGCCGACGCCGCCCCGATGCGTCGGCGCGAGCTCGCTTAGGCGCGACGACGCGTCGCGAGGGTCGCGCGCTCAGGCGAGCGGACCCATCGACGAGGAGCCTGCGTCCGACGGGGTGGCCGAAGGCGGAGCGCCGTGCTCGGTGATCGGGAGGCGCACGACGAACGTGCTGCCCTTGCCCTCCTCCGTCGTGAGCTCGAGGACGCCACCGTGGGCGTCGACCGACCGCTTCACCACCGCGAGCCCGAGCCCCGTGCCCGGGATGTGCCCGACGTTGCTGCCTCGGTGGAAGCTCTCGTAGAGCCGCGCACGATCGACGTCGGAGATGCCGATGCCGTGATCTTCGACGACGAACACGGCGTGATCGCCCTCACGCCGCGCCTCGAAGCGCACGACGCCTCCGTTCGGCGAGTACTTCACGGCGTTCGAGAGCAGGTTCGTGAGGATGTGGCTGAGGAGCTTCTCGTCCGCCCACGCCTCGCCGAAGTCGGACTGCACGTCCCAGAGGAACGTGTGCGACGGGCCGAGCGTGGGCTGCGTGGTGTCGACGAGCTCGCGGCAGTACCGAGCGATGTCGAGACGGGCTGGATTCGGGGCGAGCTTTCCCATGTCGGCCTTTCCGATGACGAGAACGCCGTCGAGCAGGTCGGCCATCCCGCGAACGGCGCTCTTGATGCGTGAGAAGTGGTCGGCCTTCTTCGCCGGCGACCACCGCTCGCCGTACGCCTCGATGAGCTCGGCGGACGAGAGGATGACGCTGAGCGGCGTGCGGAACTCGTGCGACGTCATCGACACGAAGCGACTCTTGAGATCCGAGAGCTCCTTCTCTCGCTCCTTCTCGCGGAGGAGCGCGACGTTCGCCACGGCGAGCTTCTCGGACGCCTCGCGCTCGCTCTTCGCCGTGCGGCGGAGCGCGAGGATGATGTCGGCCGACACGATGCCCATCCACGCGAAGGCGAGGAGGAAGAGGCCGATGCGACGCTGGTCCGACGCGCGGACCGCCGACTGCACGGTCCGCGCGTAGGCGGCGTCGAGCGCGTCGATCCTCGCGCGCGTCGGGCGCGTCACCACGTCGTTCGTCAGAGCGTCCACCTTGTCACGCCGCCCGAGCACCGTGCGCGCGTGGGTGACGACGACGTCGATGTCGTCCTCGAAGCCCTTGGGAGGCGCGTGCGCGAGCAGACCCTCGAGATCGCTCGTGGCGCGCGCGCGGAGCGCGTCGCTCGGCTGCGTGTTGAAGCGCAAGACGTTGCAGAGCAGCTCGTTGACGAAGCGCGCGTAGTCCTCGTTCCCCTCGCTCGCCTCGAGCCGATCGCGCAGCTCCAGCGCCCCGACGGGAAAGAAGCGGACGGAGTTGCGCAGGACCGCGTTCTCCGACTTGAAGGTCTCGATGATCGCCTCCTTGATGACGAGCTCCTTCGCGGAGACGTCGACGAGGCCCGCGATCTCCGTGCGCTCGGCCTTGCCGAGGAAGTGGGGGACGTCGTGGAGGCGCTTGTGGAGCATCGCGAGCGCCGACACGGTCGCGACGATGTCGTCGTAGTGGGTGACGAGCGACTGACGCGACTGCATCACCTCGCCGTCGAGTCGCGCGTCGAGCGTCTCCATCTCTCGAATGTCGTGCGAGTAGTGCTCGTGGGCCTGCGTGTCGATCTGCTTGCGCCACGCGTAGACGCCGGAAGCGACGAACGCGAGCGCGAGCAGCACGGACAGCGCGCGAAGCAGCCGCCTCACCGGAGCGGCTTTCCCTCGAGCTCGCCCGTCAACGTCTTGAGGAACGCGACGAGGAGGCGAACCTGCTCCCCGCTCAGGTTTCGCCCTAACTGGTATTTGCCCATCACGCGAACGGCGTCCTCCAGCGTCTTGGCGCTGCCGTCGTGGAAATAGGGCGGAGTCATGGCGACGTTCCGCAGGCTCGCCACGCGGAAGACGTAGCGATCGCGCTCGAGCTTCGTGACGTTGTAGCGGCCGTAGTCGGCCTCTTCGACGTGGCCTCGATCCTTGAAATAGTCTCGTAGCGCGCCGAACTTCTCGAACAGATTGCCGCCGATGTTGACGCCCTGGTGGCAGCTGATGCACCCGTGACTCTTGAATAGCGAATAGCCGGCGCGCTCGTCGTCGGTGAGCGCGGTCTTGTCGCCGCGCAAATACACGTCGAAGCGAGCGCTGGGCGTGACGAGGGACCGCTCGTAGGTCACCATCGCGTCGCGGAACGACGCGACCTCGAGCCCGCGCGGGTAGATCGCGGCGAACAGCTCCGGGTACTGCGGCGCCTTCGCGAGTCGAGCCACGACGTCATCGAACGTGGTGGCGAGCACCCGCGGGCTCGTGATCGGCGCATCGAGCTGCGCTTCCAGGTCCTCGAACTTGCCGTTCCAGTGATATCGGTAGTTGAGCGCCGCGTTGAAGACCGTGGGCGTGTTGATCACCGCCGGGGCGTGGCCGGGCAGATCGCTCCTCGTCCTGCGGTCGGCGCCACCCAAGGCGAAATCGTGGCAAGTCACGCACGCCACGTCGCCTCCAGGCGACAGGACCGGATCGCGGAACAGCCTCGCGCCGAGCGCGACCTTGCGAGGATCCAGGTCCACCGTGAGCGGGATGGGGTCGATCGGATCTTCGCTCGTCGCGATGTGCTCGAGCGTGGCCACGGGCGCCGGCTCGGGCTCGAGCGTGCGGCTCGGCTCGGCGTTCGTGCACGCGGTCACGAGGGCGGCGGCGACGAGGCCCGCCAGGGTCGCGAGAGCGGGCGAGCGTTCCCTCATGGTCGCTTTCGCGGACGGGGCAGATCGTACGTCCCGAGCCGCGTGACGAGCGTCCTGCGGGAGATCCCGAGCAGCTCGGCGGCGGCGGTCTGGTTGCCGCCGCAGCGCTCGAGCGCCTCGACGATGCGCTGCCGCTCGAGCGCCTCCATCTCGCCGCGGAGCCGCCTCGACGCGGGATCCGAGTCGCTCGCGTCGACCGAGGGCGCGCCGGGCAGAGGCCCCGGCGTGGTCGAGTCCCGCCTCGCGCCCGCGTCCCGCGACGGCGCGTCCCGTCGAAACACCGAGAGCTTCGCGGGGAGGCCCGTCGCGAGGACGCAGTCCCCCGCGGTCAGCACCACGGCGCGCTCGATGACGTTCTTGAGCTCGCGCACGTTGCCGGGCCACGCGTAGCGCACGAGCAGCTGCGCGGCGTCGTCACCGAGGCTCGGCGCGGGACGTCCGAGCTTGTCCGCGGCGCCAGCGAGGAAGCGGTGCGCGAGCGGGAGGATCTCGCCCGGGCGCTCGCGGAGCGGCGGCAGCGTCAGCGTGATGCCGTTCAAGCGGAACAGAAGATCCTCGCGGAACGTGCCTCGCTCGATCGCCGCGTCGAGATCGCGGTTCGTCGCCGAGACGAAGCGCACGTCGACGCTGATCGGGGCGCGGCCGCCGACGCGCATCACGCGGCGCTCCTCGAGCACGCGCAGGAGCTTGACCTGGATCGTCATCGGCAGCTCCCCGACCTCGTCGAGGAAGACGGTGCCGCCCTCGGCGGCCTCGAAGAGCCCGGGGCGCGCGGTGTGAGCGCCGGTGAAGGCGCCGCGCTCGTTTCCGAACAGCTCACCTTCGAGGAGCGTCTCGCTGAGCGCGGCGCAGTTCAGCGCGAGGAACGGCTTCGACCTGCGCGGTGACATGTCGTGGATGCGCTGCGCGAGCACCTCCTTGCCGACGCCGGTCTCGCCGAGGATCAGCACGCTGATCGACGCCGCGGCGGCCTTCGCCGCGTCATCGTAGACGGCCCGCATGTTGGGCTCGGAGACGACGATGGATGGATCGATGTCGGGCCGCGAGAGCGCCTTCGGTCGATACGCCGCGGCCGTACGCGAGGGCTGGGCGACCGCGTCCTGTCGCTCGAGTCGCGCGCGGACCGCGTCGAGCAGCTCCGTGCGCGTGAAAGGCTTCGTCACGTAGTCATCTGCGCCGAGGTTCATTCCCTTGCGCACGTCGGCGCGGTCCGCCGCAGCCGAGAGGAAGATGAACGGCACCGCGCGCGTCTCGGCCGCACCTCGGAGCGCGGCGAGGACCTCGAACCCGTTCATCTCCGGCATCCGGATGTCACAGATGACGAGCGAGGGCGACGCGCGACGCGCGATCTCGAGTCCCTCGCGACCATGCTCGGCGCCGACCACGTCGTAGCCCTCTTCCGAGAGGAGCTCGATGATGTTCGCGCGAATGGTTGCGTCGTCCTCGATGACCAGCGCCGTCTTCAATGGAAAGCTCCCCCTCGAAAGCGAGAAACGGCGTCCGCGCGCCCCCGCTCCCCGCTTGCCCCCGAGGCAGCGCGATCTCCATAGTCAATTCATCGGCGAGCGTTCGTGGACGTCTCGCGCGTTGCTCTTCCGCGGGCTTCGGCGAAGGAGGACAGCAGGTCTCGTGCCACGCGCGCGCCCCGACGCGAATCGTGGGTTGCGCGCCGGACACGGGGCGCCGCGAGCGGGCTTGCGTAACTCTTGCGCAACCGTGCGCAAGACGGAGATCCCCGCTTGCGCAACGCTCGCGCAAGCGCCGTCCGAAGGGCGATTCTGACGCAGGAACGCGCCTGGCCCGCCGCGTGCTCACGCGGGCGGCACGCGACCGCGGCGACGCGTCGCACCGGCTCGAGCGGGGGGCTCGGCCGGAGCGCGTCGCTCGCGGCTCGCCTACTTGGAGGATCTCATGCGAACTCGAATGGGTCGGGGGCCTCGTGGCCTCTGGTTGGGGACGCTCGCGCTCGCGCTGGGGGCGGCCGCCGTCGGCGCCTGCTCCGACGACGGTGCGACCACGGGAACGGGAGGCGGCGCGACCTCGTCGACCGCCACGACGTCGACGGGCAGCCCGTCGAGCACGTCCACGGGGAGCTCGAGCTCCAGCTCGAGCTCGTCGGGGAGCGGCGGGGCGATGCCGACGTGCGGCGACAAGGCCGTCGGCGCGTCGCGAGGCGCCGCGGTGGCGGTGTCGCCGGACGACGCGACGCTCGTCGTCGCGAACCGCGACGTGGGCACCGTCACGGTGTTCGGCGTGGACTACGCCGGAGCGTCGCCCACCCTCACGAAGAAGGCGGAGCTGCCCGTCGGCGCCGAGCCGTGGCAGGTCGCGATCGACGCGTGCGGGGACAGCGCCTACGTGGTCACGCGGCGCGACCAGAAGCTCGTCAAGATCGTCGACCTCAAGACGACGCCCGCGGTCGGTCCCTCCGTCGCGGTGGGCTCGGAGCCGACGGCGGTGGCGCTCACGCCGAACGGCACCCGCGTCTACGTCGCCAACTGGGTCGATGGCACCTTGATGTCGTTCGACCAACAGCTCGCGCCGATGGAGACGGTGGACCTCAACGCGGCGCTCGTCGCGACGGGCGAGCTCGGCGCGAACGCCACCGCGCGACCCGCGCTCGCCCACCCGCGATCGATCGCGATCACGAACAACGGCGACGCGAGCGACGACGACGAGCACGTCGTCGTCACCGAGTTCTTCGCGCAACGCACCGCGCCCGAGGCGGCCGACGGCTCGAACGCGGATACGAATTGGAACGGCTTCCTCTACGACGTGAAGGTCGGACAATCGGCCGCGACGACCATCGCGCTCGCGCCGCTCGCCGACGCCGGCGTCGTCACGGGCTCGCCCGCGTCGGGTTGCTTCCCGAACCAGCTTCAATCGATCACGGTGGCGGGCCAACGCGCCTACGTGACCTCGGTGTGCGCCTCGCCGCGCGCGCCGCTCGCCGTCAAGGCCATGACCTACCCGGTCGTGCACGTGATCGATCTGTCGAACGGACAGCCGACGAGCGCAGGCCCCGTGAGCCTCGAGAAGGAGCTCGCGGCGTTCTACGACGCGCAATCGCTCCCGGACGACGCGAGCCGTCGCAATCCGCTGCTCGCGAACGACATCGCGTTCGGGACCGACGGCGCCGCCTACGTCACGGCGAACGGCGCCGACGCCGTCTTCCGCGTGACGTTCGACGCCACGACCGGCGGCGTGAGCTCGGTGGGCGCCGGGACGAAGGCGTTCGTCGACCTCGCGGACGGGGCGATCACCGACGCGACGATGCGCGGCGAGAACCCCGTCGGCGTGGCCGCGGCGCACGCGCACGACTTCGCGTTCGTCGCCAACGACGTCTCTCGCAACGTGACCCCGGTGACGGTCGGCGCGTCCTTCTCCATCGCTGGCGGGACGGCGGCGCCCCACGTCGCCCTCGCGACCGCGCTGCCGACGGACGACGCGTCGAAGGCGAGGCTCCGCGGCAAGCACGCATTCGAGACCGGGCTCGGCCGCTTCTCCCTCAATGGGCAGGCCTGGGGCGCCTGCCAGAGCTGCCATTTCGAGGGACTCAGCGACAACGTGACCTGGTACTTCGGGCGCGGCCAGCGCCAATCGACGAGCCTCGACGGCAGCTTCGCCTCGGGGGATCCGACCGATCAGCGCATCTTCAACTGGACCGGCGTCTTCGACGAGATCGCCGACTTCGAGGGCGTCGCCCGCAGCATCGACGGCGCGGTCGGCGCGATCGTCTCGGTCGTGAACGACCCGGCGACCAATGCCGATCGAATCGACCTCACGAGCACGACGCTCTTTCCGCCCGCGGGCGCGTCGGGCCTCAATGGCTCGGCCGAGCTCTTGATGCAGCAAGCGAGCGCCCTCTCGACCTGGGACGACGTGCGCGCCTACGTCGAGAACGTCCGATCGCCGCGCGCGCCCTCGAACCTCGATCCGGCGAAGGTCGCCGCCGGCAAAGACCTGTTCACGAACGCGGGCCATTGCCAGGGCTGCCACGGTGACGCGAAATGGACCGTGTCGAAGCTCTTCTATGCGCCGGGCGGCGCGACGAATGCCGCATTGAAGACCAAAGCGTGGGACGGCGCGGCGCTCACGGCCGCAGGGTTCCCGGCGGCGCTGCTCCCCGCGGCGCAGACGGCGAACCAGGTGATGCGCTTCGCGGGCGCCGGCGGAGACCAGATCTCGTGCGTGCTCCGTGACGTGGGCACGTACGGCGTGAGCCCGACGGACGTCGGCGTGAACGAGCTGCGCGCCGACGGCACGGCGGGACAAGGCAACCTCGAGGGCGGCCTCGGCTTCAACGTGCCTTCGCTGCTCGGATTGCAGGTCGGGGCGCCGTACTTCCACGCGGGCAATGCGCGGACGCTGGAGGAGCTCCTCTCGAGCACGTTCCAAGCGCATCGCGAGGCGCTCACGCAAGGGGCGAATCCGGTCGACTCGGCCTCGAAGATCGAGCAGCTCGTGAGCTTCCTCCTTTCGATCGACGAGTCGACGACGCCCATCGCGGCGCCGACGACGCCGGGGGCGAACGGAGGCGCCTTCTGCGCCGCCCCCTGAGGCGCGACGCCCACCGATGACGGAGGCGCCCTCGGCTCGAGCCGGGGGCGCCTTCTTCATTTGGAGTCCGCGGGTCGCCATTGCGCAGCGACGGTGACGACCCGTGCGCGAATAGCGCACGCAACGAACGACTCGAGTAGCGACTGCGCAGCGCGCGAGACGTCGAGCGATCTCACGCCGCGACCGAGGGCTGGCCCGTCGATTGCTCGTCTCTGCGACGAGCCATGGAGAGAGAGAACATGATGACGACGCGCCCGCTGAAGACCCTATTGTGCATGTCCTTCTACGCCGCGCTCTCCGGTTGCGCGACGGTCGGCCATTCGTTCGACACCACGCACGTCAGCGAGGTGCGCCGTGGCCAGCCGCGCGCGGAGATCGTCGCCTGGTTCGGCGAGCCGATCCCCGGGAACAAGCAGAGCCTCGCGGACAGTCCGCAAGGCTGCGTGAAGCGATATGAATACAACTTTGCTACCGCATCGGAGTCTCACGTGCTGTGGATCGATTTCGACGCGCGCGACGCCGTATGCAACGTCGTCTACAGCGGAGTCGTGACCTGAGGCGCTGCTCGGTCGGGGCTCGCGCGCTCGTCGGCAGAGGCCCGCGCCGTGCCCGCCCGCGTGGGGCGAAGGCGTGGTCCGCCGATCGGCGGGAACACGGCGCGCCTCGAGGCTGTCAGCGGGGGGATGGAGACCCCCGAAGACGCCGGCGTGCGGCGCGAGGTCCGCGCCATGAGGCGGCGCTCGGCGCGAACGCCCCTCTTCGCGATCGCGGCCGTCGCCGCGCTCTCTGCCGCGTTCGCGTGGGTGACGACCCAGCCCGTCCTCGCGCCTCCGCTCGCCCGCTCGCGCGTCCCTCGGGGGACCTCCGAGCGGCTCGCCGCCGAGGTGCGCGCGCTGTCGAGCTTCGAGCGCGACGCCGCGCACCCGGAGGGGCTCGAGCGCGCCCGGGCTCACGTGCGCGCGGCGCTCGAGGCGACGGGGGCGCACGTCGAAGAGCAGCGCTTCGACGTCCGCGGCGTCTCGTACGCCAACGTCCTCACGCACTTCGGACCTGACGAGGGCGAGCGCATCGTCGTCGGCGCGCACTACGACACGTGCGGCGATCACCCCGGCGCGGACGACGACGCGAGCGGCGTCGCGGGGCTCGTCGAGATCGCGCGTCGGCTCGCCGCGGAGCCTCCCGCGCTGCGCGTCGACGTCGTCGCCTTCACGCTCGAAGAGCCGCCCTATTTCGGCACCGCGCACATGGGGAGCCTCGTCCACGCGCGATCCCTCGTCGACGCGGGCGTGCGTGTCCGCGCGATGATCGCGCTCGAGATGATCGGCACGTTCTCGGACGAGCCGCGCTCCCAGCACTTCCCGTCGCCCGTCCTCGGCGCGCTCTACCCCGATCGAGGTGACTTCATCGCCGTCGTCGCCGATCTCGATCGCGTCGGGCTGGTGCGCGACGTGAAGCGGGCGATGATCGGCGCGAGCCCGCTGCCCGTGCGGTCGATCGACGCGCCGAGGACCCTTGTTGGAATCGACTTCTCCGATCATCGGAGCTACTGGGCGAGCGGTTTCGACGCGGTGATGGTCACGGACACGGCTTTCTTCCGCAACGCCGGCTACCACACGGACGCGGATTCCCCGGAGCGCCTCGACTACACGCGCATGGCCGAGGTGGTCGAGGGCGTGCTCGCCGGCGCGCGCGCGATCGCGACGCCGACCTGACGGGCCGCACGGGACAAGTCGCGATGTTCTGGCATATCCTTTGGATGTGCGGGGGGAGCCCCCCAACAAGGAGAACGTCATGTCACTGCGGATGCTGGTCGGATTGGACGCCTCACCGAGAGCCGAAGAGGTGCTCCGCGCCGCGGTCGGCCTCGCGAAACGGATGGGGGGCAAGCTCGTGCTCGTGCGCTCGGTCGGCGTGCCGCACGAGATCCCGCCGGAGGCCTACGTCCTGCCGCCGCACCAGCTCTCGGAGATGTTGGTGCGCGAGTCGAAGCAGTCGCTCGACGAGCTCGCGAAGAACGTCCCGGCGGACGTGCTCGAGAAGTCTCGCGTCGACATCGGCACCCCGTGGCAGGTCGTGTGCGCCGCGGCGAAGGAGGACAACGTCGACATGATCATCATCGGCTCACACGGCTACCAGGGCCTCGATCGCGTGATCGGGACGACGGCAGCGAAGGTCGTGAACCACGCCGATCGCTCCGTGCTCGTCGTCCGCATGAGCGAGCTCCTCGCGCACTGAGCGAGGCCTGCGACCCGGGTCCCGACCGCGGGAGCCCACGCAAACCTTGCGTTACGATGCATTGACTGCGCGCGCTCGAAGCCTCCAAGTGGCTGATTCTGGCTGAGAAATTCCAGGGCACGGTGCTTGCGATACGGAAGGCGGAATGGTTGCCGCCGCTCCAGACGCAACGGGCTCGTCGCCGTCGATGCGCTCGCGCACGTCGAGCGACGCCGGCCCACCAGAGGGTGGGCCGGCGCGCGCGCTCGCCCCCTCCCCCGTCGTCGCGGAGCGCGCGAGCGCGAACGATCCGGGCGCGTCGCTCGTGTGCGCCCACTGCGGGGTCAGCCTCGCGGGCGCGCCAGGTCCTTATTGCTGTGAGGGCTGTCGCGCGGTCGCCGAGATCCTGAAGGATCGGGGTCTTCTCCGTTACTACGATCTTCGCGGCGAGCGCGGTGTGCCCGTCGCCATCGCCGGTCCCGCGCGGGGAGGCGCCGAGTGGCTGTCGCTGCTCGAGGCCGACCTCGCGACCAAGTCGGGCCTCGTGCCCGTGCAGCTCGACGCGCAGGGGCTGCATTGCTCCGGCTGCGTGTGGCTCGTCGACGAGATGTTCCGGCAAACGGGCGCCCGCGGTCGCGCGGTGACGAACCCGATCCGGGGGACGGTCGATCTCTTCGTCGCGCCGGACTTCCCTCTCCGTCGCTTCGTCGAGGACGTCGAGCGGCTCGGCTATCGCCTCGGTCCGCGACGCCGCAACGAGGTCGGCAGCGATCTCGTCCTGCGCATGGGCGTCACGATCGCGCTCGCGATGAACGCGATGATCTTCGCCATCGCCCTCTACGTGGGCGTCGAAGATCCGAAGCTCTATTGGCTCTTTCAGGGGCTCGCGTTCGCGCTCTCGCTGGTGGCGTTCGGCGTGGGCGGGATCGTCTTCGTGCGATCGGCGCTCCGGAGCCTCTCGAGCGGCCTCTTGCACCTCGATCTGCCGATCGCGATCGGGCTCCTGCTCGGCTACGCGGGGTCGACGTATTCGTTCTTCTTCGACGGCGCGCGCGGCGCGTACTTCGACACGCTCACCGTGTTCACGGCGCTGATGCTGACCGGGCGCTTCCTCCGGCAGCGCGTGCTCTCGAAGAACCGAGCGCAGCTGCTCGAAGACGGGGGCATCGAGGGCCTGCTCACGCGACGGATCGTCGAGGTCGCGCCCGGTCACGAGCGGGTCGAGATCGTGCCGGTGAGCCGCCTCGAGAAGGGCGACGTCCTGCTCGTCTCGCCCGGCGACGTCGTCCCCGTGGCGGCGACGCTGCTCGACGCGGAGGCGTCGATCTCGCTCGATTGGATCACCGGCGAGGCCGTCCCTCACCACCTCGATCGGGGCGACTCGGTGCTCGCGGGGGCCTGCGCGGCCGGCTCCTCCGCGCTGCGCGTGCGCGCGGAGGAGCCGTTCGCCGCCTCGGCGCTGCTCGAGCTGCTGCGCACGCCCACGGTCGCCGATCGGGAGGGTGATTCGGTGAGCCCGTTCGAGCGCGCGCTCGCGCGAGGGTGGGTCGTCGGCGTCCTGCTCGCCGCGGCGATCGGCTTCGGCGCGTGGATGCTCGCGACGCACGACGTCCCGCGTTCGCTCTCGGTGGCGATCGGTCTCTTGGTCGTCACCTGCCCCTGCGCGTTCGGCATCGCGACCCCGCTCGCGCACGAGCTCGTGCTCGCTCGCCTGCGCAAGCAAGGTCTGCTCGTTCGCTCGTCGCGCTTCCTCGAGCGCGCGTCCAGCGTTCGCCGCGTCGTCTTCGACAAGACGGGCACGCTGACGACCGGAGACCTCGAGCTCAGCGACGAGACCGCGCTCGACGCGCTCGACGCGTCGGACCGGGCGATCCTCTACAACCTCGCCGCGCGCAGCTCACACCCGAAGAGCGGCGCCCTCCGGCGCGCGATCCCCGCCGCGCAGCAGCGCTACGATGCGACCCTCACGGCCGAAGAGGTGCGCGGCGCCGGCGTCGAGGCGCGCGTCGACGGTCGAACGTACCGCCTCGGCTCCCGCGCATTCGTCGCGAGCGCCGCCGTCCTCGACGGAGGCGAAGAGCGAGAGGCCGACGTGGTCTTCGGCGCCGACGGCGAGGTGCTCGCCGCGTTCCACACCGAGGAGCGCCTCCGCGCCGACGCCACGGTCGAGGTCGAAGAGCTCCGGAAGCTCGGCTGCGAGATCCTGATGCTCTCCGGCGACCGCATGGATCGCGCGCTCGAGGCCGCGCGCGCGGCGGGCATCGATGCGTCGCGGGTCGTCGCCGACAAGACGCCCGAGGAGAAGGCCGCGTTCATTCGCGAGATCGATCATGGCGACACGCTGATGATCGGCGACGGCATCAACGACAGCTTGGCCGTCGTCGCGGCGCATTGCTCGGGCACGCCCGCGTCGGGTCGCACCTTCCTCGCCGCCCGCGCGGACTTCTATCTGCTGACGGCGGGGCTCCGCCCGGTTCGCCTGGCGCTCCTCGCCTCGCGCGCCGTCAAGCGGACCATTCGACGCAATCTCATGCTCTCGCTCACTTACAACGCCGTCGCGATCGGTCTCGCGTACGCCGGCCTGATGTCGCCGCTCGTCTGCGCCGTATTCATGCCCGCGAGCTCGCTCCTGACCATCTTCCACACGACCCGATCGCTCGCAGGAGAAGGTGACAAGTGGACGCAGTGATTCTCCAGATCTTCGTGAGCCTCGCGCTCGTCGTGGGCTCGCTCCTGCTCTTCGCGTTCAGCGTGAAACAGCGCGACCACGAAGAGTCCCACCGCCTCGCATTGTTTCCGCTGGACGCCGACGACGGCCGGGCCCCCGAGCCCGACCCCGAGAGCGATCAGCAGGCCCCCACCCCCCCGAGGGAGAAGCCATGAGTGAAGGAACCGCAACGTCCGACGGCGATATCGTCGGATCGAAGAAGAAGAGATCGCAGTCGTCCGCCTACCGAGAGGGAGCGCCGACCGCGACGAAGATCACGTACAACGACGATGTCGTCAGGTGGTTCGTCGGCGCCTCGGTGGGGTGGAGCGTCGTGGCCATGCTCGTCGGCGTCGTCATCGCCATTCAGCTGGCGTTCTACCAAGCCAACGTTCACGAATATCTCTCCTTCGGGCGCCTGAGGCCGCTGCACACCAACGCAGCGATCTTCGCGTTCGTCGGGAACATGATCTTCGCCGGCGTCTACTACTCGACGCAGCGGCTCGTGAAGGCGCGCCTCGCGTCCGACTTCCTGTCGAAGTTCCACTTCTTCGGCTGGCAGGGGATCATCGTCGCCGCTGCGCTCACGCTGCCGTTCGGCATCACGCAAGGCAAGGAGTACGCGGAGCTCGAGTGGCCGATCGACATCGCCATCGCGCTCGTGTGGGTCGCCTTCGCGGTGAACTTCTTCTGGACGCTGGCGAGACGGACCGAGAAGCACATCTACGTGGCGCTCTGGTTCTACATCGCGACGATCGTGACGATCACGGTGCTGCACGTCGTGAACAGCCTCGCGATTCCGGTCTTCGCCTGGAAGAGCTATTCGGTCTTCAGCGGGGCGCAGGACGCGCTCGTGCAATGGTGGTACGGCCACAACGCCGTCGCCTTCTTCCTCACGACGCCGATTCTCGGCATCATGTACTACTTCCTGCCGAAGGCGGCGGACCGGCCGGTGTATTCGTACCGACTCTCGGTCATCCACTTCTGGGCGCTCGTCTTCCTCTACATCTGGGCGGGCCCTCACCACCTCCTCAACACCGCGCTGCCCGATTGGGCGCAGACGCTCGGCATGGTCTTCAGCCTCATGCTGTGGGCGCCGAGCTGGGGCGGCATGCTGAACGGCCTGCTCACGCTCCGCGGCGCGTGGGGGAAGGTCCGCACCGATCCGGTGCTCAAGTTCTTCGCGGCCGGCGTCACGTTCTACGGAATGGCGACGTTCGAGGGCCCGCTCCTCTCCATTCGCTCGGTCTCGGGCCTCGCCCATTACACCGACTGGATCATCGGCCACGTCCACTCGGGCGCGCTCGGCTGGAACGGGTTCATGGCGGCGGGTCTCTTCTATTGGCTCGTCCCGCGCCTCTTCGGCACCAAGCTCCACTCGACGAAGATGGCGGACGCCCACTTCTGGCTCGGGACGGTCGGCATCCTCCTCTACATGGTCTCGATGTGGGTCGCCGGCGTCACGCAGGGCCTGATGTGGCGCGCGACCGACCAGAACGGCAATCTGCTCTACACGAGCTTCGTCGAGACGGTCATCGCGCTCCGCCCCATGTATTACATGCGCATCATCGGCGGCCTGATGTACTTCGTCGGCCAGCTGATCATGGTGTCGAACCTCTGGATCACCTGGAGGAGCGGCAAGGCGGTCGACACGACGGTGGAGGTCCTCGCGCCCCCCGCGGAGCCGACGCGCAAGTGGACGGAGCTCGTCTTCGGCCAGCCGGTGGTGTTCGCCGTCATCAGCCTCCTCATCCTGATCGCCCTCGGGCGCTCGGAGCCGGCGACGGCGATCGTGTGGCTCGTGCTGCTCGTCGTCTTCGGCGCCGGCGGGATCGCGGTGTCGGTCCTCATGAGCCCGAAGGACGGGCCCAAGTGGCACCGCTTGCTCGAGGGGCGGCCGCTCATCTTCACGGTGCTCACCGTCGGGGCGGTCCTCGTCGGCGGCGTCGTCCAGATCGTCCCCACGCTCCTCGTGAAGCCCACGCCGGCGGAGGCGAGCGAGACGCACCTCTACACGGCGCTCGAGCTCGAGGGTCGCGACATCTACCTGCGGGAGGGCTGCTACGTCTGCCACTCGCAGATGATTCGCCCGCTCGATTGGGAGACCAAGCGCTACGGCGACGCGTCCACCTTGTCGGAGAGCCGCTACGACCACCCGTTCCAGTGGGGCTCGAAGCGCACCGGGCCGGACCTGGCGCGCGAAGGCAACAAGAACCCGAGCGCCTGGCATTACAAGCACTTCATGGATCCGCGGTCGATGACGACGGGGTCGAACATGCCGGCCTATCCGCACTTCGCGACGAACAAGATCGACTTCAGCCGGACGGGCGCGAAGCTCGCCGCGATGTCGATGGTCGGCGTGCCGTACACCGCGGACATGATCACCCACGCGGCCGAGGACGCGAAGAAGCAGGGCGCCCAGGTCGCGAAGGATCTCGCGGAGCAGGGCATCGACGTCCCGCCCGACGCCGAGGTGGTGGCGATCATCGCCTACCTCCAGAGCCTGGGGCTCCCGCCGGCGGCGCCTGCGCCGAAGGCGGAGCCGCAGAAACCCACGGCGATGCGCTGAGAGGAGGAAGCCATGGCGAAATTCATTCTACCGCTCTTCGAGCACAGCCCGCTCCTCGCATTGCCCATCTTCGCGCTGCTCCTCTTCATGGTGACGTTCGTCGTCGTGACGGTGCGCGCGCTGCGACAAGCGCCCACGGAGGTCGACGCGATGGCGCGCGCTCCCCTCGACGATGGGCTCCCCGGAGGCACGGAGCCTCTCCCCGCGCACGCCCACGAGAAAGGAGGCGACCAGTGAGCTCGGTAAAGCGTTCCTCGGACCCGCTCGACAGCCCGGTCGTCCACGAATACGACGACATTCAAGAATGCGACAACCATTTGCCGCGCTGGTGGCTCTATACCTTGTACGGAACCATCGTGTTCGCTGCCGGGTATTGGCTCTACTATCACACCTTCCAGCGCGCCCCCCTGCCGCTGGACGAATACAAGGCAGCGAAGGCCGTGGAGATGGCCGCCGAGTCCGAGCGGCTCAAGGCGGCGGGCGAGGTCACGCCGGAGCTGTTGATCAAGCTCTCCAAGGACCCGGGCACGGTCGCGGAGGGCAAGCAGATCTTCGAGTCGAACTGCGTCGCGTGCCACTCCGACGGCGGTAAGGGCAACATCGGCCCGAACCTCACCGACGGCTACTGGCTGCACGGCGGCGACCCCAAGAGCATCTACACGACCGTCAACGGAGGATTCCTCGCCAAGCAGATGCCCGCCTGGGGAAAGACCCTGGGCGAGCCGAGGCTTCGCAGCGTGGTCGCCTTCGTGCTGTCGATCAAGAACACCAACGTCGGGGGGGGCAAGGCTCCGCAGGGCGAGCCGGAAAAATAGGTCATCATGAGCGCGCCTCGTCACCTCCCCATCGTCCCGAGCCAGGAAGTCCAGAGCTCGATCGACCCTGCCGACGGACACCGCAAGTTCGTCTACACGGCCGACGTGCACGGGCGATTCAATCGGTGGAGGCGCGCCGTGTTCGCGCTTTTGATCGCGGTCTGGATCGCGGCTCCCCTCGTCAAGGTGGGGCAGCATCCGCTCGTGTTCCTCGACGTCGAGCACAGGAAGTTCTTCCTCTTCGGGGCGAGCTTCAATGCGCAGGACGTGTGGCTCATGTTCTTCGTCCTGACGGGCATCGCGTTCTGCCTGGCGTTCCTCGCGTCCGTGCTCGGGCGCGCGTGGTGCGGCTGGATGTGCCCTCAGACGGTGTTCCTCGACGGCGTATTCCGCCCGATCGAGCGGTTCTTCGAGGGGCCGCGCGAGAAGCGGATGCGCCGCGACAAGGGGCCGATGACGCTCGAGAAGGCGGCGCGCAAGGTCGGCAAGCACGTCGCCTATCTCCTCGCCGCGTTCCTCGTCGCGCACGTGGTGTTGAGCTTCTTCGTGTCGCTCCCGGCCGTCATCAAGATGGTCGCGCACAAGCCGGGCGAGCACCCGGAGGCGTTCGGCTGGGCCGCCGCGATGACGCTCCTCCTCTACGGGAATTTCGCGTTCTTCCGCGAGCAGCTCTGCGTCATCGTCTGCCCTTATGGTCGACTGCAGGCGTCGTTCGTCGATCCCGACTCGCTCGTCATCGGCTACGACGTGAAGCGCGGGGAGCCGCGCGGCAAAGCGACGGCGGCCGACCGCGCGCACAAGGACGAGGCGAAGGGCGATTGCGTCGATTGCAATCGATGCGTCGTCGTCTGCCCCACCGGCATCGACATTCGCAATGGGCTCCAGCTCGATTGCATCGGCTGCACGGCGTGCATCGACGCGTGCGACGACATCATGAGCAAGCTCGGGCGGCCGAAGGGGCTCATTCGCTACGACTCGGATCGCGGCTTCAAGGGCGAGAAGCGGCGAATCCTGAGGCCTCGCTTCTACGTCTACACCGCGCTCCTCGTGGCCGGGATCACGGCGTTCAGCGTGGCGCTCCTCAGCCGCAAGAGCTTCGAGGCGAACCTCCTGCGATCGCCTGGCGCCGCCTTCGTCTCCGAGGGCGACACGGTCCGCGACGCGTTCACGGTTCACCTCGTCAACAAGCGCGACGCGGCCGCGCGGTTCACGCTGCTGCTCCCGAGCGACGGCGATCTTTCGTTCTCCGTCGGTTCGACGACGGTCGACGTGGAGCCGCTGCACGACGTTCGCTTCGGGCTCGTGGTGAGCGCCCCGCGGGGCCGCTCGAGCGATCGCCCGTTCGCCATCACGATTCGCCGCGAGGACGACGGCGAAGAGAAGCGGGTCGAGGGGCGCTTCGTCGGCCCCGGACGGTGATGCCACCATGAGTGCAATCGAGCTGGGAGCGGCGTTCGTGATGGGGCTCATGGGGAGCGTCCATTGCGTCACCATGTGCGGTGGCCTGGCCGGCGTGCTCTGCGCAGGTCCGGCGGGCGGGCCGCGGACGACGGCGGCGACGCACGCCGGGAGGCTCGCGACGTACGCGACGCTCGGGGCGATCGGCGGGGCGATCGGCTCGGCGGCGCACGCCGCGCTGCCCCTCGGGGCGGTCCAGCTCGGGGCGCGCGTGCTCGTCGCCGTGACCCTCATCGGCGTGGGCCTCTATCTCGCCGGCATGCTGCCGTGGATGGGGCGTCTCGAGGCGCTGGCGGGTCGCGCCTTCGCGCCGATCCGGCGGGCGGTGGGCGTGTCGACCTCCTCCGGCGCGGCCGCGTCGATGGTGCGCGGGGCCGTGTGGGGCCTCGTGCCCTGCGGGCTCGTCTATGGAGCGGTCGGGCTCGCGATGGCGACGCAATCGATCCTCCTCGGCGCGACGACGCTCGTCGTCTTCGGACTCGGGACGGTGCCGGCGCTCCTGCTCGTGGGCGGCCTCGCCGAAGGAGTCCGCAGGTGGGCGCGGCACGCGCGGATTCGGGCGGCAGCGGGGGTGCTCGTCTGCTTGTCCGGCGGCGTCCAGCTCACGATGGCGGCGCTCGAGGTGGGCGCCATTCAGTGGCCGTCGGTCGCGGGCGAGCGACCGTGCTGCGCGCGACGACACGCGCTCGAAGCGAGCGGGGCCGAGAGCGAGCCGGGAGTCTCGGCGCGATGAACGAGGACCTGGGGCCCGGGAGCGATCCGGTGATGGGAGAGGACGAGACACGAGCGGCGGAGAACGGCGGCGTCCACCTCTTGGTGGTCGACGGCGACGTCGCGAGCGCGCGGGTGCTCGTGCGCATGCTCCGAGACGACGGCTTCGAGGTGGAGCTGGCCACCGACGGAGGGCTCGCCATCGCGAGGCTATCGCGCGATCCGATGCCGAGCATCCTCGTGAGCGACGTGCACCTGCCGGGCGCGGACGGCACCGCGGTGGCCCGCTACGCGCGCTCACGCAGCCCCGGAATCGCGGTGTTCTTCGTGACGGCGAGGCCCGAGCTCGCGCGCCCCTGGACGCTCGATCCCGCGGCGACGGTGCTGAAGAAGCCGCTCGAGTACGGCCTCCTCTACCAACACATCGCCGAGCACGCGGGGCTCCCGCCGACGCCGCCCTCGATTCGCAAGCCGCGCCGGGGTCCCTGACGGGGAAGGATCAGCCCGAGGCGAGGACGAACCGATTTCGGCCCGCCGCCTTCGCGGCGTAGAGGGCTCGGTCCGCTTTGCCGATGAGCTCGTCGGGCGTCGCCGCGTCCCCGGGGACGCTCGCGACGCCGAGGCTGGCGGTGACGCGGAACTTGCCGTTCGCGCCGACCGGATCGAGCGCTTCGACGTTCGCGCGGAGCCGCTCCGCGACGATGGCCGCGTTCTCCAGCTCGGCGCCCGGGAGGAGCACGACGAACTCTTCGCCGCCGAACCGACCGACGAGGTCGCCCGTGCGGACGGTGCGCGAGAGGCACTGGGCGACGAGCGTGAGGACGTGATCGCCGATCTGGTGACCGTGGCGATCGTTGACCTGCTTGAAGTGGTCGACGTCGACCATGACCAGGGCGAGGACGGTCTTCGATCGGCGGGCGCGGCTCACGTCGCGCGCGAGCGCGTCCATGAAGGCGCGCCGGTTCATGAGGCCGGTGAGCGGATCGGTCATCGCGAGCGTCGTGAGCTTCTCGTTCGCGACGCGGAGGCTCTCGGCGAGCGCGGTCTTCTCCTCGACCACGGCCTCGAGCGTCTTGATGAGGTCCTTGTAGCTACCGACGAGCTCGTAGAGCATCGCGTTCGCGTCTTTGAGGACCTTCTCGACGTCCGGCTGCACGCCGGGGCTGCGACCGAACGCGGTGGCGAACGACTTCACCGCCTCGGGCAGATCGTGGATCATCGCCTCTGCGTCGGCGCGTCCGAAGCCGAGGCTCGCCGCGGCGCTCATCGCGGCGGCGCGGTTCTCTCGGACGTCGCCCCCCTCGTAGACGCCGGCGATCCGCTCCGCGACCCAGGCGACGTGGGGGATCTGGGCCTTCGGGGGAGCGAGGTCGTGGTGGAGCCGAATCGACTGGACGAGGCTCTCGGGGAGCTGCCACTCGGTGGCGAGATCGGCGCCCGCTTTCGGATGCGGCGGGAGGCCGGCGGCGCGCTCACGGACGATCCGCGTCTGCGCCGGCGCCTTGGCGGCGGTCGCGGCCTTCTCGAGCTGATCGCGCGCGGAGCTGAGCAGGCCGATCTCGAGGACGAGCCCTGCGGTGAAGAACTCGCCCGGGCTCGGCAGGCGGAGGCGGTCGGCGAGCATGCGGCTCGCGGTGGCGCGGCGCATGCAAATCCCGGTGAGCGCCTCGCCCGAGGGGCCGAGGGGGATCATGTCGGTGACCGAGAGCGCGAGGGCGATGTCCTGCATGCCCTGCACGCCGAGGAGCGCGGCTGCGTGGCGCACATCGGTCACCTTGTTGACGAACCCGTGGATCGGCGAGTTGACGAGCGAGAGGAGGCGGGCGGCGAAGGCGACGTCACGCTCGGCGAGCGAGGCGAGGTCGGCGACCGAGACCTCGGGTTGGACCGCGGCGTGGACGATCTGCCGGGCGAGCGTCGAGAGCGGCGCCTTGGCGGACGTAGGCACCGACGACATCGGCGCGCGAGCACCGTCATGGCTTGCGGACGCTAACACCGATCCGCAGAACGACACTTTGGAGCCCCGCGACAAGGGGTTCCGCTGAGGAACGTTCACCGGCCTGACCACCCCGCCCTACGCCGGGGGGCCGATCAGTCGTGGATGCCGCCAGGAACCTTGCCCCGGCCTTCGGCGACGCGATCGTTCCACGTCTCGCTCTTCTCGCGGGAGGTCTTCAGTCCGGATCGCAGAAGCTGCCGGCAGGGTACTTGGTGACGTCGCAGCGGAGACCCGTCTCGCAGGCCTGGGGATTCATGCTGTCGCAGGCGCGGAGGCAAATGGGCGTCGACAAGTTGAGCCCAGACGTGATGCACGTGAGACCGGCGGGGCAATCGGCCTGGACGGAGCACTGCAGCGTGCAGAAGATCATCGTCGTGCCGTGGAGTGCATAGGAGCAAGGGGCGTCGCAGGGATCGCCCGACTTCAGATCGAGCACGTTGAAGGCGCACATGGATCCCGTCGAGCTGGAGGCGACCGTGGCGCTGTTCGTGCCCGTCGCGGCGCCTCCGGCTCCCTCCCCGGGGGACGCCGAGCAAGCAGCGAGCGCACCGCATAGGACGGTCGCGAAGACGCGCGCCAGGCGAGAGGTCGGAAGCGTGATCATCGACATACAGGTCTCCAAAGGCGATCCATGTCCCTCGGGATGGGCGAGCCTGATCAGGGCGAATAGGCGCATCGCGCGCCCCAAAGACCGGGCTGGCCGACTTCCTCGGGAAGCGTGATGGGGACGATATTTTGGTAGTTGTGAATACTGTAGGCGAGCTCGACCGCAGGCGCGAAGAGGAGGTCCTGAGAGCCAGCGGTGAAGTCAGGGACCGTGTCGCCAGCGCGCATGCAATCGGCGTCGAGCTGGTCTTGGTAGGGATCAGAGAGATGGTCCCGGGTCCACTCCCATTGCGAGCCGAAGAGATCGTGGTGGCCAAACGGACCCACATCGACCGGGTTGGAACGCGGCGGCGCGCTCGGCCACGGCCCCGGCGGGATGCGGTCCGCGAGCGCAGCGCAACCGGCGCCTGCGAAGCCATCACGCGCGCAGTCGAGCCATGGCCAAAGGAGCGGCGGCGGGGCCGGGGTCCCGAAGGCGTCCCCGACGAGCCCGCGACGAAGCTCGGCCCAGCTCGGCAGCGTGCCGCCCCGCCAACGGCAATACTGCGCCGCGTCCTCACGACCCAAGCTCGCTGGGAGATCCTCGCGCGTCCCCTCGCCGACCGGGACGTCGGCACATCCGCCCGCGGCGACGCACGCGTGGTAGGCGCGGACCGTGACCTCGTCCGGATCCAGGAAGAAGCCTGGCACCCAGAAAGGCACCGAGGGGAACGATATCCCCGTCAGAGTACACACCTCATAGCCGATGGTCTGCGTCATCGGATCGACCTTGAAACCGGAGAGGATCACTTCCCCGGCCGGCACCCAGATCGGCGCCGCCGCCGCCTCGATCGGCCGATCCGGCGGATCCCCCAGCGCTTCATCGGCGCCGAGCGGATCGGATCGGCCGCCGCACGCCGAGGACGCCGCGGCGAGCGCGAGACAGACGACGAGCTGGAGGGACGTCTTCATCGGAGGTAGCTCGCTCGCATCGCGAGAGCGAGGGTGGAGGCTATTGAGGAGTGCAAACAGGCTGGGGAGGCGGCGTGCAAGAGAGCCCAGGCGGACAGTCCGAGGACGTGCAAGGGATCATGCAGAGGGGACCCTTCGGGAGCGAATCGACGCAGACGAGCCCGGCCGGGCACCCGGACGCGGGTGTGCAGCTCACGCTGCAGAATCGCTCCGTGATGCCCCCCAACACGACCGTGCACGCGGGGCTGCACGCCACCGAGAGCGGGAGTCGCCCGATGGTGCAGGTCTCGCCGGTGGACGTCGACGCACCCGTCGAGGTCGCGCCGGCCGAGGCACTTCCTCCGCCTCCGCCACCACCCGGCGCCTGCGCGCAGCCAGCGACCACGAGGGCCGTGGCGAGGAACACCCTGGTCACCATGCGTAGTTCGCCTGGAGCTTCATCGCGGTCGCTCGCGCGGTCGCACAAAGATCAGCGCTGAGCTGCGTGCTCGTTCCGGCGTATTGATACATCAAATCCGTGGAATCGATGAGATCCTCCCCCAAGCCGAGCGCGTGCCCGAGCTCGTGGGCGACGACATTGTAGGTCGTGAGGCCGCCCGTGTTGACGAAGACGTTCGTGTCGTACCTCGTCGTTTGTCCATACGTGTTGAAGGTGCAGCCGGCCCCTGGGTTCTCGTAGGGTCCGCTGAGGATGAGACGGAGCGTGCCCTGGATGAGCGACGCCTTCCCGCAGTCTCCGGCGTCCGCCGCCTTCAGCACCCTTTGAACGAAGGTGGTCCCGTCGCAGCCCGCGGGCGTCGGCTGAAGATTCACCCACGCATCGCTATCTGCTTTGCAGGAGACATACTTCACCTTGCGGAACTGGATGTTGCACTGGGTCCAGATCGAGTCGGGCTCGGCTGCGACGCCTTGCGTCTGCGTGCCATCCTTCGAGCCTTGAAACCCCCATTGAGAGACGACCTGGTACGGATGCGCCGAAGGGTTGCTCGTGACGGATCGCTTGATGAACCAGGCGTTGTCGAGGAGCTCGATCGCGTCCTCCTCGGGGTACCAACCGTCCTGCGCGTTGACACCATCGTAGAGCTGCTCGACCACGACCGGCACGAGGATGACGTTCGGATCGAGCTGCACGTATACGCTCGCCGAGCCTCGTAGGAACGGTCCGACGGACGCGTCGTCCACCCAAGCCGCGTAGCTGACGAGGCCTTCGCTCGCAGCGCCGGTGAGCCGTGGTGGCAGCGTGAGCCCCCGGGACACCCAGTTCATCGCGTCGGGCGCGGTCGCCTTGGTGGTCGTCGTCGACGTCGGATAGTCGAGGATGGTCCCGCTATTGAGCAGGCCTTGCGCGCGGAGATCGAAGTAGGTCTCTGCCCAACCATTGCTGTTCGATTGGATGATCTGCGAGCCGGTCAGTTGGTAGGTCCCCGTCATCGGCGGGTTGTCGACGAGGCTCCTCCAGTAGGGCGCTCCGGTCGGCAGCGTGTCGAGCGTCGCCGGGGTCCCGGGCACAGGCGTTGGCGCCGGCGCGAGGTCCTCTCGACTCTCTCCGACGGCTTCGACGCCGCTACAACCAGTCGCTCCTAGTAGGAAAGCGAATACGACCGCCCCCCCCGCAGTAGAAATCTTCATCTTCGCTTCATAAGGCGAGAGATACGTGCGCGTCAAGCCACGCAAGCGCTCGAAAGAGCTGCGAGCGACGGCTCAATCGTGAATGCCGCCAGGAACCTTGCCCCGGCCTTCGGCGACGCGATCGTTCCACGTCTCGCTCTTGCCGCCGGGCTCCTCGACCATGGAGATGCAGCCGGGCACGGGGCAGACGAGCTGGCAGAGGTTGCAGCCGACGCACTCCGGCTCGTCGACCCAAGGCAGGCGCTCGCCGGCGACCGCGCCGAGCACGAACGGCGACGGCGGCTTCGCCTTGCCGTGGGCGTGCGCGTGCGGCGGTCGCTCGCGCTCTTCGCGCCCGGTGAAGATGCATTGGTGCGCGCCGTCGTGGCACGCCGTCACGCAGAGCTGGCAGCCGATGCACGACTTCGGATCGATCTTGGCGACGAGCTTGTAGCCGAGATCGAGCTCCCCCCACTCCTTGTAGTTGGGCACGGCGCGCCCGCGGAGGTCGGCGACGCTCCGGAAGCCGTGCGCGTCGAGGTACTCGGAGAGCCCCTCGAGCATGTCCTCCACGATGCGATAGCCGTAGTGCATGACGGCCGTGCACACCTGGACGCTGCCCGAGCCGAGGGCGATGAACTCGGCCGCGTCTCGCCAGTTCGAGATCCCGCCGATGCCGCTGATGGGCACCATCCCCTTCTCGCGCGCGAGCGCTGCGACGAGGTGCAGCGCGATCGGCTTCACCGCGGGGCCGCAGTAGCCGCCGTTGGTGGACGCGCCGCCGACGCGCGGCAGCGGCACCATGCGATCGAGATCGACCGACACGATGCTCTTCACCGTGTTGATGAGCGACACGCCGTCGGCGCCGCCGGCGACGGCCGCGAGGCCCGCCTCCACGATGTCGCCGGTGTTCGGCGTGAGCTTCACGAGGACCGGCGTCTTCGCGAACTCCTTCACCCAGCTCGTGATCTCGGTGATGAGCTTGGGCTCTTGGCCGACGCTCGAGCCCATGCCTCGCTCGCACATCCCGTGCGGACAGCCGAAGTTCAGCTCGAGCCCGTCGACGCCGGCGTCCTCGCACTTCTGGATGAGGACACGCCAGTCCTCCTTCGTCTCGGTCATCAGCGACGCGATGACGGTGTGCTTCGGGTAGCGCCGCTTGACCTCGCGGATCTCCTTGAGGTTCACCTCGAGCGGGCGATCGGTGATGAGCTCGATGTTGTTGAGGCCCATCATCTTGTACGTGCCGAGGTCGACGGCGCCGAAGCGGCTCGACACGTTGACGATCGGATCGCCGAGCGTCTTCCAGACGGCGCCGCCCCAGCCGGCGTCGAAGGCGCGCATGACCTGCTCGCCGGTGTTCGCCGGCGGCGCCGACGCGAGCCAGAAGGGATTGGGGCTCTTGATGCCCGCGAACTCGATGCTCAAGTCGGCCATCACAAGCCTCCGTCGTTCCACTTCGTGAAGAGAAAGCGCGCCGCGTTGCGACCGTCGGCGACCGCGTTGACGACCTCTTTGCCGCCATTGATGCAGTCGCCGCCGGCGAAGACCTTGTGGTTCTTCGACTGGCAGCTCGCCGGATCGACGACGAGGCAGCCCTTCGCGTCGACGTCGACGCCGAAGTCGCTCGCGAGCGCGTGGAGCTTCGATTGACCGATGGCGACGACCGCGAGATCGCACGGCACCTCCCACTCGGTGCCCGCGACGGGCTTTCCACCGGACGCGCGCACGAGCTTCGCGCCGACGAGCTTGCCCGACGCGTCGCGGACGAACGACGACACGATCGCATTCTCGACGAGGCGGACCCCCTCCTTGCGCGCGCCCGCCATCTCGTGATCGTAGCCGCTCATGTCCGCCTTGCCGCGGCGATAGACCATCGCGACGTCCTCGGCGCCGAGCCCGGCGCACTCGCGCGCGACGTCGATCGCCGTGTTGCCGCCGCCGATGACGAGCACCTTGCCCGCCGGGCGCGCGTAGCCCTTCGCGAGCTTCATTCCCTCGATCCACTGCACCGCGCCGACGACGCCGGGACCGCTCTCGCCCGGCACGCCGAGCGTCGTGTCGGCGCCGAGCCCGACACCGATGAAGACCGCGTCGTATTGATCGAGCAGCTCCTTCGCCGTCGGCCCGCCGGCGCCTCCCACCGTCACGCCGCGCCGGAGCTCGACGCCGAGCTCGACGACCCACGCGACCTCGTGGACCGCGTCCTCGGCCTTGAGCTTGTAAGGCGCGATGCCGGTCGTGTTGAGCCCGCCGGGCACCTCGAGTCGCTCGAGCACGACCGCCGCGTAGCCCTCGAGCGCCATCGTCCCCGCGAAGGCGAGGCTCGCGGGGCCCGCGCCGATCGCGACGACCTTCTTGCCGGTCTTCTTGCTCCCCGGCACGAGGAGCTTCTTCTCTCCCGGGCGCGTCGCCGTCTCGGTGGCGTAGCGCTGCAGGCGCCCGATCTGGATCGGATCGCGACCCCAGCCGTTGTAGACGCAGTCGCCGACGCAGAGCTCCTCGACCGGGCAGACGCGCGCGCACGAATAGCCGAGCAGGTTCTGCTCGAAGATCGTCTTGGCGCTGCCGCGGACGTTGCCCGAGGCGATCTTCTTGATGAAGGTCGGGATGTCGATCTCGGTCGGACACGCCTTGATGCAGGGGGCGTCCGAGCAATAGAGACACCGCTCGGCCTCCGCCACGGCCTCGCCGGGCGTGTAGAGGGGCTTCTTGTCCTTGAAGCCTTCTTCGAGCCGATGGCTCGGCAGGAGCTTCTCGAGGGGGACTAGGTTCGACATGGTTCTCCGTCTGCTCAGAGATTGAAGGTCGAGCGGCGGAGGAAGTTACCGCGCCCCTTCTTGGACACGAACTTTCCTTCTTCGACGACGACCTCGCCGCGCGACAGGACGTGCGTGGCCGCGCCGGTGACCTCGCGACCCTCGTAGGGCGAGTAGTCGACGCGCATGTGGAGCGTCTTCTCGGACAGGAGGTGCTTCTTCTCCGGATCCCAGACGACGATGTCGGCGTCGGAGCCAGGGGCGATCGTTCCCTTCTTGGGGAAGAGGCCGAAGATCTTCGCGGGGGCGGTGCTCGTGATCTCGACGAAGCGGTTCGGCGAGATGCGGCCGGTGCGCACGCCGCCGTCCCACATGAGGTACATGCGCGTCTCGACGCCGGGCATGCCGTTCGGGATCTTCGCGAAGGAGTCGCGCCCGAGATCCTTCTGCCCCTTGAAGCAGAAGGGACAGTGGTCGGTCGAGACGACCTGGAGATCGTTCGTCCGGAGGCCGCGCCAGATGTCCTCCTGCATCTCCTTCGGGCGGAGCGGAGGCGTGCACACGTACTTCGCGCCCTCGAAGCCCTCCTTCGAGAGATCGTCGAGCGAGAGGAAGAGGTACTGCGGGCAGGTCTCGGCGAACGCGGGGAGGCCGCGGTCGCGCGCCTCGACGACCTTCTCGAGCGCGCGAGGCGCCGAGAGGTGCACGATGTACACGGGCGCACCCGCCATCTCGGCGAGCGCGAGGGCGCGGTGCGTCCCCTCCGCCTCCGCGATCTGCGGGCGGGAGAGCGAGTGGAACTTCGGCGCCGTCTCGCCGCGCAGGAGCGCCTGCTCGATGAGCACGTCGAGCGCGATGCCGTTCTCGGCGTGCATGCAGATGAGCGCGCCATGGTCGCGCGCCGACTGCATCGCCCTGAAGATCTGGCCGTCGTCGACGTAGAGCACGCCGGGGTAGGCCATGAAGAGCTTGAACGACGTGACGCCCTCCTTGACGATGTGGGGCACCTCGTCGAGCGTCTTCGGGTTCACGTCGGTGAAGATCATGTGAAAGCCGTAGTCGATCGCGGCTTTCCCTTCGGCCTTCGCGTGCCACGTGTCGGAGGCCTCGCGGAGGCTCGAGCCCTTCGTCTGGATGGCGAAGTCGACGATGGTCGTCGTGCCGCCGTGCGCCGCGGCGATGGTGCCGGTCTCGAAGTCGTCGCTCGCGGTCGTCCCGCCGAACGGCATGTCCATGTGCGTGTGCGCGTCGATGCCGCCCGGCATGACGAGCTTGCCCTTCGCGTCGATCGTCTTGTCGGCGGTCATCGCCGCGGACTGTCCGGGCGTGGTGATCGCGACGATGCGCTCGCCCTCGATCCACACGTCTCCCGCGTAGGTGTCGACTGCCGTGACGATGGTGCCGTTCTTGATCAAGGTCCGCATGGTCGTGCTCCGGATGGGCGAGAGGAGAAAGCGGGGTGCGCGCCGAGCGCCTCAGACGTCGCGGGCGAGGTCGCCGTAGCTGTCGGGGCGCCGATCTCGATAGAACTGCCAGACCTGGCGGACCTCCTCGATGACGTCGAAGTCCATGTCGGCCACGACGAGCTCGCTCTTGTCCTCGCTGCCGACGGAGAGGAAGTTGCCGCGCGGATCGACGAAGTAGCTCGTCCCGTAGAACTTGCCGATGTTCCACGGCGCCTCGGTGCCGACGCGGTTGATGGCGCCGACGAAATAGCCGTTCGCGACCGCGTGCGCCGGCTGCTCGAGCTTCCACAGATACTGCGAGAGCCCGGCGACGGTCGCGCTCGGGTTCAAGACGATCTCGGCGCCGTTCAGCCCGAGCAGCCGCGCGCCCTCCGGGAAGTGGCGGTCGTAGCAGATGTAGACGCCGACCTTGCCGAACGCGGTCTGGAAGACCGGGTAGCCGAGGTTACCGGGCTTGAAATAGAACTTCTCGAAGAAGCCGGGGTTGCACTGCGGGATGTGGTTCTTTCGGTACTTGCCGAGGTACTTGCCGTCCGCGTCGATGACCGCAGCGGTGTTGTAATAGACACCCGCTTGCTCCTTCTCGTAGACGGGCACGACGATGACCATGCCGTGCTTCTTCGCGATGCCCTGGAAGACCTCGATGGTCGGCCCCGGCACGGTCTCGGTCGCCTCGTACCAGCGCACGGCCTGGCTCGGGCAGAAGTACGGGCCGTTGAAGATCTCCTGCAGGCAGAGCACCTGCACGCCCTTCTTCGCGGCCTCCTCGATGAACGGCATGTGGGCCTCGAGCGCCGCCTGCTGGATCTTCTTGACCGGCTGGCTCTCGTCGTTGATCGGGTTCGCACACTGGATCAGTCCGCCACGAACGATGCGCGCCATGGAACACCCCTCTCTCACGATCACAACGGATTGACGGCGATGGAGAGGAGAGCGGCGCCTCGGACCGGCGCCCTCCCTCCATCGTCCGACTCACTCGAGCCCGCGAGGCCGCGCCCCGCGGACGCTCACTTGTTCTGCGGGAAGCCGAGGTCGACGCCGCGGAAGCGCGGGTCGGGCCAGCGGCCGATGACGACCTTGTTGCGCGTGTAGAAGCGCACCCCGTCCGGTCCGTAGATGTGCAGATCGCCGAAGAGCGACTGCTTCCAACCGCCGAACGAGTAGTAGGCCATCGGGACCGGGATGGGGACGTTGACGCCGACCATGCCCACCTGGATCTCGTGCTGGAACTTGCGCGCAGCGCCGCCGTCGTTCGTGAAGATGGCGGTGCCGTTGCCATAGCGGTGCTCGTGGATGAGCTTCACCGCCTCGGCGTAGGTCTCGACGCGCACCACCGCGAGGACGGGCCCGAAGATCTCGTCTTGGTAGCAGACCATCTCGGGCTTCACGCGATCGAGCAGGCAGGGGCCGAGGAAGAAGCCCTTCTCGTGGCCCGGCACCTTGAGCGTGCGCCCGTCGACCGCGAGCTCGGCGCCCTCTTCGACGCCTCGCGTGACGTAGCCCGCGACCTTCTCGAGGTGCTGGCGCGTGATGAGCGGCCCCATCTGCGAGGCGGGATCGAGGCCGTTGCCGACCTTGAGCGCGGCGATGCGCTCCTTGATCTTCGGCAGGAGCTTGTCCGCGGCGTTGCCCACCGTGACGAGCGCGCTGATCGCCATGCAGCGCTCGCCGGCCGAGCCGTAGCCGGCGCCGACGGCCGCGTCGGCCGCGAGGTCCATGTCGGCGTCGGGCAGCACGACCATGTGGTTCTTGGCGCCGCCGAGCGCCTGCACGCGCTTGCCGTGCTTCGTGCCGGTCTCGTAGATGTACTGCGCGATCGGCGTCGATCCGACGAAGCTGACCGCGCCGACGTCGGGGTGCGTGAGCAGACGATCGACCGCGACCTTGTCGCCGTGGACGATGTTGAAGACGCCCTCCGGGACGCCGGCCTGCGCGAGCAGCTCGGCGGTGAGGTTCGTCACCGACGGATCGCGCTCGCTCGGCTTGAGGACGAAGGTGTTCCCGCACGCGAGCGCCATCGGGTACATCCACATCGGCACCATCGCCGGGAAGTTGAAGGGCGTGATGCCGGCGACGACGCCGACCGGTTGGCGCAGCGAGTACGAGTCGACGTCGGTCGAGACGTTCTCGCTGATCTCGCCCTTGAGGAGCTGCGCGAGACCGCACGCGTACTCGATGACCTCGAGCCCGCGCTGCACCTCGCCCTGCGCGTCGGAGAAGACCTTGCCGTGCTCGAGCGTGAGGAGCTTCGCGATCTCGTCCTTCTTCGCGTTCACGAGCTCGCGGTACGCGAAGAGGATGCGCGTGCGCGTGGCGATCGAGGCGTGCCGCCACGACTCGCTCGCCTTGTGCGCGGCGGCGACCGCGGCGTCGACCTCGTCCACGGTCGCGTAGGGGACGCGTCGCTGCACCTCGCCCGTGGCCGGATTGAAGACGTCGCCCGAGCGATCGCTCTTCGGTGCCGCGCTTCGACCGTTGATCCAATGCGGAATCGTATCCATCGCTGCCCTCTTCGGTTCCGCGCGACCCCGCCGCGCCGGAAAGGGCAGGTTATACACCTGCCCGCCAGGGCTTTCACGGCGATCGGTCGGGGGCCCGCGCCGAGCCGAACGATTTGCGCCCGCGTCTGCGCATCCGGGCAGCGGCGGTGGCGCAACGCATCAGAAGCGCCTCGTCAGTCGAGGATCTTCCACGACACGTTGCCCTCGTCGTCCTTCGCCTTGATCTCGAGCGAGTGCTCCTGGCCCTTGATGACGACCTTGCATTTGATCTTCTCGCCCTCGTTGAGGACGATGACCTTCGAAGGGCATTTCACGTCGGCGCCGGTGCCGACCTTCTCTTCGATGCTGTCACCGAGCTTCTCGGGGTCGATGACGGCCCCTTGGATCTCGAAGCTCACGTTGCCCGCCGCGTCCTTCTGCGTGACGTTGATCGTGACCTTGTCGTCGTCGTCGGTCTTGCCCGTGCACTCGAACGTGTCGCCCTTCTTGAAGGGGCGCTCGGGGCAGGAGACGTCCTTCAGCGCGAGATCCTTCTCCTTGAACTTCTTCGTGATCGTGCTCTCGAGCTCTTTGTGATCGAGCTTGCAGCCCGTCAGGAGGAAGCAGGCGGACAGCGCGAGGGCGGCGAAGAGGGGTTCGATCTTCATCGGGCGAGCATAGACAAGGCGGCGGCCAGCGCCCAAGAACGCCGTCGCGCGCCAGGCCGCGGAGGGCGCGGCGCGCGGCGATCGCCGTGCGCCCCGCTGCCTGCGAAGTAGCCAGAATGAAAGGGATCTTCATCGCGGGATCACCGGCCTCCTCGCGCC
>CAYYKK010000015.1:0-7920 GCA_964467935.1 uncultured Polyangiaceae bacterium | reverse complement strand
CCTCGAACTCATGCGCGCCCTCACCGCCCCGGCGGAGCCCGCGACCCCGACGGAGCTCTCCCCGCTCGACGCCTCTCCGCCGCTCCTGCACCTCGACGAGGCTTCGCCCGAGGCCCGCGCCGCCATCCGCGCGCGAGCGCTCGAGCGAGCGCCGGAGCTCGGCCGGTGGACGTGGCTGCGTCAGCTCCTCTGGGCGGCGATGCTCGCGACGAGCCTCTTCGCCGCCGTGCTGCCCGTGCTGCTCGGGCCGACCGACGCCGAGCCGGAGTTCGCGACTGCGATCCTCATGTGGGCGGTCACGCTCGCCGTCGGCGTCGCGAGCTTCGTCCTGCCGAAGCGGTGGCTCTACCAGGCGATCGACTCGATCGACCCCGTCGTCAGGGAGGACATCGCGCTCGCGGGCGACTACCGATCGACCCGCGCGCGGCGCCGCGTCGTGCACCTCGACGTGGACGCGCTCCGCAAGCTCCGGCGCGTCACGTGGACGCCCTTCGTGATGTCGATCGCGCTCCCGACGTCGCTGAGCCTCCTCGGCCTCTTGCTCCAGCGCCTCGGGCACGAGACGCTCATGTGCGCGCCCATGACGCTGGTCGGAGCGCTGCTCGTCGCGACGCGCTGCCCGACCGAGAGCGCGCTCGCCCTCGAGATCGCCCGCGCGCTCGACGCCGACCTCGAGCTCTGAGGCCCGCGCAAAGCCCGGGTCTTGGCCCCCGCGGGGCCGACCCGACTAAGATGCCGCGGCGTAATCACGCGCGAGGAGCGGAGCATGGCGGGCAGCACGGGAGACGGCGTCGAGGTCGGCGTGCGCGAGGTGGGCGGGATCCAGGAGCTCGTCGGATCGATCCGATCGCGGTTCATCAACCACGATCTCGCGCCCACGCGCGTCGGCGATCGGAAATGGGCGACGAAGGACATCGCCGCGCTCTGGATCTCCATGTCGGCGTGCGTGCCGACGTACATGCTCGCCTCGTCGCTCATCACCGCGGGCATGAGCTGGTGGCAGGCCGTCCTCACGATCTTCCTCGGCAACGCGATCGTCCTCATCCCGATGGTCCTCAACGCGCACGCGGGCACGAAGTACGGCATCCCCTTCCCCGTGTATTGCAGGCCGGCGTTCGGCATGGTCGGCGCGAACGTGCCGGCGATCCTGAGAGCGCTCGTCGCGTGCGGCTGGTTCGGCATCCAGGCGTGGATCGGCGGCTGGGCCATCTTCAAGGTCCTCGCGGTGTACATCCCCTCGTGGGAGCACCTCGCGCCGATCCCGGTGCTCGGCATCAACCTGCCTCAGCTCGTGTGCTTCCTCGCGTTCTGGGGCCTCAACATGTTCGTCATCTACAAGGGGATCGAGTCGATCCGGATCCTCCTCAACATCAAGGCGCCGCTCCTCATCCTGCTCGGCCTCGCGCTACTCTATTGGGCCTACGTGCGCGCGGGGGGGTTCGGCCCGATGCTCGCGAAGCCGTCCGCGTTCGCACCCGGCCAGGAGAAGGCGGGGAAGTTCTGGGCGTTCTTCTTCCCGGCGCTGACCGGCATGGTCGGCTTCTGGGCGACGCTCTCGCTGAACATCCCGGACTTCACGCGCTACGCGTATTCGCAGCGCGATCAGGTCTTTGGGCAGGCGCTCGGCTTGCCCACGACGATGGGGCTCTACTCGTTCATCGGCGTCGCGGTCACCTCGGCGACGGTCGTCATCTACGGCGAAGCCATCTGGGATCCGGTGGTGCTCGTCACGCGCTTCCAGAACCCCGTCTTGCTCGTCGTCGCGCTGGTCGCGCTCGGGATCGCGACCCTCGCGACGAACATCGCCGCGAACGTCGTGAGCCCCGCGAACGACTTCGCGAACCTCGCTCCGACGAAGATCTCGTTCCGTCGGGGCGGCTACATCACGGGCCTCATCGGCATCGTGATCATGCCCTGGAAGCTCGTCGCCGATCCGACGGGCTACATCTTCACGTGGCTCGTCGGCTACTCGGCGCTGCTCGGATCGATCGGCGGCGTACTCGTGTGCGACTACTTCGTCCTGCGCAAGACGAAGCTCGATCTCCCGGGTCTCTACGCGGAGGACGGACCGTATCGATATGGCAATGGCTGGAACCCGGCGGC
The DNA here is from genome assembly GCA_964467935.1 of uncultured Polyangiaceae bacterium. Classification (GTDB taxonomy): domain Bacteria; phylum Myxococcota_A; class Polyangia; order Polyangiales; family Polyangiaceae; genus CAYYKK01. The sequence continues at coordinate 5,817 of CAYYKK010000015.1, read as the reverse complement.
GTTCGTCGCGCTCGCGGCCGGCATCGTCCCGAACCTCCCCGGCTTCCTCGGCACGGTGAAATGGGCGAAGGTCGGCGACTTCTGGATGAGCCTCTACAACTACGCCTGGTTCGTCGGGTTCGGGCTGTCGTTCGTGGTCTACCTCGCGCTCACGAAGCTCCGCGCGCCGAAGACCGCCTGAAGGGAGCAGCCGGGAGTCAGGCGCGCGGGAGGGCGAGGATCGCCCCGTCCTGCGCGTTCGCGACATAGAGGGTCGTCGCGTCGAGCGCGAGCCGCACCGCGCCGACGGCGCCCTCGACGACCACCTCGGGCGCTGCGCCGCCGCCCGTCAGCGGGACGGCGCGCACGATCCCCTGCGTCGTCGAGAAGAAGGCGTGATCGGCGTCGGCGACGAGGGCGTCGAGCAGCTCGGGGTTGCCCGTCCGATCGTTCACGATCGTGGGATCGACCGTCGCCACGTCCACGACGTCGGCGCCGTCGATGCCGGCGATGCGCACGAGCCCCTGCCCCACCTCGGTCCAAGCGAGGTGACGGTCGCTCGCGGTGAGCACGTGCGGCGTGATCTGCGAGACGAGCGCGACCGGCGCGCCGCCCTTCGTCGAGACCTGGCTCACCGCGCCGTTCGATTGCTTGTCGTCGCCTTCGCTCGCCCACACGAGGCCGCCGCGCAAGAGGAGCGATCGAGCGCTCGATTGCCCATCGGCGAGCGTCGTCGGGGGCGTCGAGATGGAGGCGTCCTTCGGGACCGCGAGGAGCGTGGCGCCGGCGAAGAAGTAGACGTTCACGTCGTCGACCGCGAGGTCGTGCACGGCGGTCGCGACGGCGATGACGTCGACGTCGCCACCCTTCTTGGGCACGCGCGCGACGGTCCCGTCGCCGGCGGTCCAGTAGACGTACGCGTCGTCGAGCGCGATCGACGACGGGCCCGCGCGTCCCGCCGCGAGCGTCTGCACCGAGCCGCCGTCGAGCGACACGCGGCGGACCTCGCCGTTCGCGAGCGTCCAATACGCGTAGTAGGCGTCCGTCGCGATCGCCGCGACGCCGATCTGACCCGTGGCGAGGGGCGCGCCGCCGACCACCGCGCCGCTCTGACAAGCGGGCAGGCCGATGGCGCCGAGGACGAGGCCGCCGAGGATCTCGCGTCGTGTGATCATGACCTCCCCCTCATAGCCGGGTCGCATGCGCGAAGCTAGCTGGTCGCCCGGGGGGTATGCTCGCCTTCATGCGCGAGCCGGGGCTCGACGACCTGAGACGCTACGCCGTGGCGCGGAGCCTGTTCACGAAGACGACGATCGCGAAGGCCATCGAGAAGCTGGGCTTCCTCCAAGCCGATCCGATCCGCGCCCCTGCGCGCGCGCAAGATCTGACGCTGCGCCACCGCGTGAAGGGCTACCGAGCGGGGGATCTCGAGCGGCGGTATCCGGGGCTCGCGATCGAGGAGGACGTGCTCGTGAACTACGGCTTCGTCCCGAGGAGCGCGGTCGCCTTGCTCCACCCGAGGGAGCCGCGTCGACCGTGGGACGCGGCGACGAAGCGGCGCGCGCGCGCGGTCCTCGCGTTCATCGCGGCGCGCGGCGCGACGCATCCGCGCGAGGTCGAGGCGCGGTTCGGCGACGGCAAGGTCCGCAGCGCGTGGGGCACGATGCAATCGGCGAGCTCCCACCTGCTCGACGCCATGCACTACCGGGGCCTCCTGCGCGTCGCGCGCCGCGAGGGGGGTGCGCGGATCTACGCGGCCCGCGAGCCGGTCGAGCCCGCGGGCACGGCGCAAGAGCGCGCGCGGGCGCTCATCGATCTCGTCGTCGCGAAGTACGCGCCGCTCCCCTCGCCGAGCCTCGGCTACCTCGCGCAGCTCCTCCGCTACGGCGCGCCCGGCCTCCGCGCCGAGATCGGCCGTGAGCTCGTCGCGGCGAAGACGCGGCTCGGGCGCGTCGAGATCGACGGCGTCGCGTGGCATTGGCCGGAGGGAGAGGATCCACGGCACGCGCGACACACGGTCGACGACGACGTTCGCCTGCTCGCGCCGTTCGATCCGATCGTCTGGGATCGGAGGCGCTTCGAGCTGCTCTTCGGCTGGACGTACCGCTTCGAAGCGTACACTCCGCCCCAAGAGCGCAAGCTCGGCTACTATGCGCTCCCGCTGCTCCATCGCGATCGGGTGATCGGTTGGGGCAACGTCTCGGTCCTCGAGGGACGCCTCGTCACCGACATCGGTGCCCTCCGAGGACGGCGTGTTCCGAAACGAGAGCTCGACGAGGAGCTCGATCGACTCCATGTCTTCCTGCGGCTCGACCACCCTTGAGCCCATCGTTGGATATCCAATGAGATCGCTGCTAAGAGGACCCCGTGCCAAACGATAGGAGCGACGCGCCTCCCTCCCAAGCCGGCGCGCCATCACTGAGAACGGGGCTCCTCGCTCAAGCCTCCATCCCGAGACGACTGAGGACCGCCCTCCGCCTCTGGAGACTCTACTGGCTGCGGCTCCAGCTGCTGCTCGCGCCGACCGAGACGCAGCGCCTCTTCCTTCTCACCATCCTCATCGGAGCGCTGTGCGGCCTCGCCGCCGTGGGGTTCCACGAGTCGATCACCGCAGCCGAGCACTACCTCATCGGGCGCGCGATGGGAGCCGAGGGTCACGCGTGGATCCCGTGGACGGTGCTCACGCCGACGCTCGGCGGCCTGGTCTGCGGCGCGCTCCTCGAGTGGGTCTTCCCGGGCGTTCGCGGCAGCGGCATCCCGCAGGTGAAGACCGCCTTCGCGCTGCGCGGCGGGCGCGCGCGCCTCCGCGACTCCTTCGGGAAGTTCGTCGTCGGGACGCTCCAGATCGGCAGCGGCGGATCGCTCGGTCGCGAGGGACCGACGGTGCAGATCTGCGCAGGCATCGCGAGCACCGCGGGGCGCGTCGCGAAGGTCTCGCCGAAGAGCCTGCGCCGGCTCCTCCCCGTCGGCGCTGCGGCGGGCATCGCCGCGGCGTTCAACGCGCCGATCGCCGCCGTGACCTTCACGATCGAGGAGGTCGTCGGCAACCTCGATCAGAGCGTGCTCTCGGGCGTGATCGTCGCCGCGGCGCTCGCGGCCGTGATCGAGCGGAGCATCCTGGGCGAGCACCCCGTGTTCGACGTGCCGACGGCGTATGGACTGCATCACTTCTCCTCGCTCGTCGTCTTCGCGGTGCTCGGCCTCGCGGCGGCGGGCGTGTCGATCGCCTTCACCGACGGGCTGCTGAAGCTGCGCGAGGCGTTTCGCACCTCGCGCGTGCCTCGGTGGGCGCAGCCCGGGGTCGGCGGGTTCGCCACCGGCGCGCTGGCAGCCGGAACCCTGTACTTCCTGCACGTCCGCGGCGTGAACGGCGGCGGCTACCAGACGCTCAGCGACGCGCTCTCCGGCAAGCTCGCGGTCGAGGTCATGCTGGCGCTCTGCGCGGTGAAGATCGCCGCGACGGTCGCCTCCTACAGCAGCGGCGGCGCGGGCGGCATCTTCGCGCCGGCGCTCTTCATGGGCGCCATGCTCGGCGGCGCCTTCGGCGCGCTGGACATTCGACTCTTCGGACACGGCGACAACTCGAGCGGTGCGTTCGCGCTCGTCGGCATGGGCGCCGTGTTCGCGGGCGTCATCCGCGCGCCGATGACGAGCGTGCTCATCATCATCGAGATGACCGGCGGCTACTCCCTCATCCTGCCGCTGATGATCGCGAACATGACGGCGTACGGCATCGCGCGGCGGCTCAGGCCGTCCTCGGTCTACGAGGCCCTCCTCGAGCAGGACGGGATCACGCTGCACACCGGCATCCTCATCGATGGACTGGAGAGCCTGCGCGTCTCGAGCGTCTACATCGAGAGCCAGACCGAATCGACGGTGACGGCCAATGAGCCGGCGCGCGTCGTCGACGGGGCGGCGGACGTGTTGCCCGTCGTCGACGCCGAAGGAGCGATGGTCGGGCTCATGGTCCGAGACGACGTGGACGCCCTGCGACGCGAGGGCAAGCTCGCCGCGGACGCGAGCGTCGCCGACCTGATGCGCGCGCCGCTCTCGGTGAAGCTCGAGGACGATCTGCGGACCGCGTTCGACCTGATGGTCCAGCACGGCGTCGGATGGCTCCCGGTCGTGGGTCGCGATCACCACGTGGTCGGCTTCGTGGACGAGGCCATCATCGCGAAGGCGTACCTCCGCGTGCAGGCCCACGGCGGACACGGTCATCGACAGAGCCACCCGTCGTGACGTCGCCGTAGCGCCGAGCGCGCCCAGCGCCTAACCTCGCGCGATGCCGAAGCGAGGCGCGGCCGAGGGCCGGGCGCGAGAACAGCGAGAGCGCACCGAGCCGTCGCTCGGAGAGAGCCTCTCGTTCTTGAGGCTGCTCTGGGAGGTGAATCACGCGCTCGAGCGGACCTCCAAGCGCATGGAAGCGCGCCTCGGGATCACCGCGCAGCAGCGCATGACCTTGCGGATGATCGGCAAGTTCCCCGGGATCTCCTCCGGCGAGCTCGCGAGCCTGCTGCACGTCGACGCCGGGACGGCGTCCGCGACGCTGCGCAAGCTCGAGGCGCGGAGGCTCCTGCGGAGATCGAAGCACCGGGTCGACAAGCGGCGCGTCACGCTCGCGCTCACGAGCGCGGGCCGCAGGCTCGACGTCCCTTCGCCGGGCACCGTGGAGGCGGCGGTCGACGCGGCGCTCGAGAGCGCGTCGGAGCAGGAGATCGACGCCGTGCGGAGGCTCCTCGCGTCGATGGTGGAGGCGATGTCACCGGACGACGCGGAGGTGCGGGCGACGGAGCGCGCCGCGCTCAGCGCGGACGAGGCGCCGGGCTCCGCGAGACGCGCGCGCGGATCTTCCGCGCGAGCGCGCTGAGGAGAAAGACGAGCGGGCTGCCGCCGGCGAACGCGCTGAGGGCGTCCCACGAGCTCGCGAGGAGGCCTTGTTCGGGCGGAAAGGCGAGGTACGTGGTGCGGAACGTCGTCGGGTGCAGCCGCGCCTTGAACGCGAAGAGGCCGTCGAAGTCGTAGAGCCCGCGCGTGAGCCTCCGCACCGCGCGAAAGAGCGGCGGGCACTCGCCTGCGAGCGGCGCCGTACCGAGGCTGAGCACCTCCTCGCGCCGCTCGAGCATCGAGGTCAGGATGCGGTCGACCACCGACTCCGACGTGCCGTTCGGCGCGTCGCGCGCTCGGAGAAGGTGCTCGAGGAGCAGGCCGCGGCGGAGCGGGATGGGGCGAAGGATCGCGGCGGCGCTGAGCTTGCCGTCCCGCTCGGCGACGAACACGCGGTGGTCCGGTCCGAGCTCGGACAGATCGAGGCGCGTGAGGAAGTGCAGCGGCGGTGCGCGGCGCGCGTCGAGCCACGACCGCGCGAGATCCTCGAGCGCCGCGCGCATCGGGGCCGACTCGACGAGCTCGTCGGGGCGCAGGCAGCGCGCGCGGACGCCCTTGGCGCGGGCCCTGCGGAGCTGCTCGCGGAGCTTCGGCGAGCCGCGGAGCGTCGTCTCCCACTCGGCGGGGACCCACTCGGGGGAGAGCCCGACGGGGACGGCGCGGAGCCCCTCGAGCGAGCGCTCGGCGGCGACGAACGCGACGCGCCTACCGTGGGCGTGCGCCGCGCGCACGAACGCTTGCGTCGCCTCGCCGAGCAGATAGCCGGGACCCATCGGATCGCCCGCGGCGACCCACGCGTCGCCGGTGTCGACGTAGCCGACCATCGCCTCGTCCCCCTCGATGCGCAGCGACGGGGAGAACCACGGGCGATAGGCGGAGCCCAGGCAGTGGTGGGTCGTGGTGTTGGCGCCGAAGGGACGCACCAAGCGCTCGGCGCGCGCGCGCGAGCGAGCG